>JBCBYI010000119.1:0-12722 GCA_039815945.1 Actinomycetota bacterium
CTCGAGCTCGCCGAGCAACCGAGCCAGGGCCACCAGACGGGCGTTGGCCTCGTCGTTGGCGACGCACTCGGCGATGTCGTCGACCCGCTCGACGGCGCCGTCGCCACCTGGTTCAACCAGGTCAACGGGGCCCAGGCCACCGCCGAGGACATGGCGATCGAGGCCGACTCGTCGCTCGCCGACGAGGGCAACGAGGACGCCTTGCGGGCCGCCACCCTCGAGATCCTCTCGACCCCCGACGCCTTCGAGGGCCAAGAGGCGTACCTCCAGTGGGGCGAGATCCTGTTCAACAACTCGGCGGCCGCCGGCACCTACAGCTGCGCTCGTTGCCACACCTACGGCTGGAGCTTCGACGGTGCGTCGGACTTCGTGCTGGAGGACAACGGCCGTGACGGCCCGATTCCCGAACTCGCCGACGGCTACGTGACCGCCGGTGGCTTCTTCGGCCCGAACCTCACGGGTGGCTCGACGCTGTCGCAATTCGAGACCGCGATCGGTCAGTCCGCCTTCATCACCCGTGGCCAGGCCATCGGCCAGACCTACGGTCGTGGCGGCTCCGGCGGCAACGGCCAGATGCCCGGCTTCGGCCCGCTGACCGAAGCAAACCCCGTCGGCCCGGGCATGGGTCCCGGCTCCGGCATCGTGTTCGAGTACCCGGCGCTGCTCACCGACGCGCAGATCGATGCCATCGTGGCGTTTGAGAGGACTCTCTGATGGAAATGGTCGAACTTCTCGGCGTGCTCGACTTCATCGACGGCCTCGAGTGGGATCCGCACGTTCGCGGCTTCCTCGCCGTGCTCGCCGGCTTCTGTGTCTGGATGGGATCGATCTGGATCATCGTGTCCAGCAACAGCGGCGTCCGCCTCGGCACGTTGCTGTCGCTCGCCGGGCTCTTCGCCTGGATGACCATCATGGCGTCGGTCTGGTGGATCTACGGCTTCGGTTGGGTCGGTGACGGCCCGGCGTGGGAGGAGGTCGAGATCGTCGAAGGCACCGACGAAGAAGGGCACCTGACCTTTGCGGCGCTCGACGAGGCCAACCGCCTCCAGAGCGAGTCGCTCCCGAGTGCCCACGAGAAGGTCGTCGACGCCGCCGAATCGGCCGAGGCCGAATTCGGAGCCGACTGGCGCACGCTCGGCACCTCGGGTCTCAGCAACGACGAAGCCGACCGCCTCGTCGAGATCCAGGTCGCCGACGCCGAGTTCGGTGTCGTCGTCGCCGAGCGGCTCACCGCCGATCAGACCGAAGGTCTGTCGCTGATCGAGATCGACGAGCTCGTCGCCTCCGAGCAGGCCAAGAACGAGGCCACCAGCTGGTCCGAGCTCGCTGCGGTCGCGCCGGGCCTCATCGATCAGGACAACGTCAACCTCGGCGGATGGACGCTGCTGTCCACCGCGGAAGCCGGTGAGGCGCAGGCGTCGGCCATCGCCATGCTGCTCGAGTCCGACGACTTCGATTTCGCCTCGCAGGCCGAGTTCAAGGTGCTCGACGCCTACACCATCGGTGGCAAGGAAGGCCTGCCCGACGATCCGAGCGTGTTCGACCGGATCTGGACCAAGATCCGCAGCACGGCGCAGATCACGCACCCGACCCGCTACGGCGTGATCCAGGTCCAGCAGGTCACCGAGGAGTCGCTGACCAACCTGCCCGGTACCGCTCCGCAGGCCCCCGTCGTCGACACCGACGAACCGATCGTCTCGGTCGTGATGATCCGCAACCTGGGCAACCTCCGCCAGGTGCCGGCCTTCGTCACCATCGGCTCGCTGCTGATCTTCCTGGCGCTGTGTTACATGCTCCACGAACGCGACAAGCTCCTCATGGCCCGACGAGCCGAGTTCGAAAAGGCGGCGTAGCCCGTGCTCGGCCAGTATCTGCCCCTGCTGATGTTGTTCGGGCTGGCGGTGGCCTTCGCCGCCGGCAGCTTCATCGCCTCGGGCCTACTGGCCCCGCGCAATCCGACCCAGGCCAAGCGGGCCGCCTATGAGTGCGGCATCGTCCCCACCAAGGAAACCCCGGAGCGCTTCCCGGTCAAGTTCTTCCTGGTCGCGATGATCTTCATCGTCTTCGACATCGAGATCATCTTCTTCTACCCGTACGCCCTCGCCTACGGGAGCCTCGGCGTCTTCGGCCTGGTGACGATCATGGTCTTCACCTTCGCCGTGTTCGAGTCGTTCGTGTACCTGATCAGCAACGGTGCCCTCGAGTGGGGTCCGCTCAAGCAGGTCGCCCGCCCGTCCGGGGCGGTCACGCCCGAGCGCACTGCCGAATCCACCATTCGTCGTGTCGGTCTCGAGAACCGGCCCATCGCCGAGGAGACGGCAGCGTGAGGATCCCCGGGATCGGTGAAGCCCAGTCGATCGCCGACAACGGCCTGGAGGGGATGGATCACAACTTCCTCACCGGCAATGTCGAGAACCTGGTCAGCTGGGCCCGTTCTCGCAGCCTGTGGCCGGCCACCTTCGGCCTGGCCTGCTGCGCCATCGAGATGATGGCATCGGGCTCGGCCCACTACGACATGGCCCGCTACGGCATGGAGACCTTCCGTGCGTCGCCCCGCCAGGCCGATCTGATGATCGTCGCCGGCCGGGTCAGCCAGAAGATGGCGCCGGTGCTGCGGCAGGTCTACGACCAGATGATGGAACCCAAGTGGGTCATCTCGATGGGCGTGTGCGCTTCCAGCGGCGGCATGTTCAACAACTACGCCATCGTGCAGGGCGTCGACCAGGTCGTGCCGGTCGACGTCTACGCCCCGGGCTGCCCGCCCGGCCCGGAGACCTTGCTCCATGCCATCTTCACCCTGCACACCAAGATCGAAACCGGTGAGCTCGTCCAGCGCCGCGAGGCCAACGGTGGCGGCGCCGGCATCACCATCGAACAGCGCGACGGACAGACCGCCGGCCTGACGATCGGGGGCTGACATGAGTGACGAGACTGCAGCCGCCGAGGAGGCGGAGGCTGACGCCGTCCCGGAAGCGGTGGCCGTCGACCTGCGTTACGGAGCCGTCCTGAGCGAATCCCGCGGCGACGTCGTGCTGCACGCCACGGTCGACACCTATCTCGAGGTGTGCACCGAGGCCCACGCCGACGGCTTCGACCAGCTGATCGATCTCACCGCCGTCGACTACCTCACCTACGCCGGCGACCGCACCCTTCCCGGTGGTCTCGTGGCCGAGCGCTTCGAGGTCGTGACCTCGTTGATCAACCACGTGCACCGCGAGCGGATCCGGATCCGCACCCAGGTCAGCGCCGAGGACGCAGCGATCCCGAGCCTGTTCGACCTGTGGCCGGGCAGCGAGTATCTCGAACGTGAAGCGTTCGACATGTTCGGCATCACCTTCACCGACCATCCCGACATGAGCCGGATCCTCATGCCCGAGGACTGGGTCGGCCATCCTCTTCGCAAGGACTATGCGGTCGGCGCGATTCCCGTCCAGTTCAAGGCAGCGAGCAACGAACGATGACGATCACCGACGACACACCCGAGACGATCGACGGCGCCGCCCGCGTCCGTGAGCGTGGTGACGGCGCCGCCGTCCTGCGTCTCAGCGAGGCCGAGGCCGCCGAGATCGGCAACGACCCCACCACTCTCGACGACGACGAGCGGGTCCTGCTCAACATGGGTCCGTCGCATCCGTCGACCCACGGCGTGCTGCGCCTGATGCTGGAGATGGAGGGCGAGACGGTCATCCGTTCCAAGCCGGTGGTCGGGTACCTCCACACCGGCATGGAGAAACAGGCCGAGCAGCTCACCTTCCTGCAGGGATGCACCAACGTCACCCGTATGGACTACGCCTCGCCGTTCTTCACCGAGCTGGCGTTCAGCCTCGCGACCGAGAAGCTCCTCGGCATCGACGTTCCCGAGCGTGCGGTCTGGATCCGCATGCTGATGAGCGAACTCAACCGCATGAGTTCGCACCTGCTGTTCATGGCGACCAACGGCATGGACCTCGGCGCCGTGTCGATGATGATCTACGGCTGGCGCGAGCGCGAAGAGGTGCTCCGGTTCTTCGAGAAGGTCACTGGCCTGCGGATGAACCACAACTACATCCGCCCGGGTGGTGTCGCGGCCGACCTGCCCGACGGCTGGCAGGCCGACGTCGAACACCTCCTCGAGCTCCTTCCGCCCCGCCTCGAGGAGTACGACATCCTCATGACCGGGCAGCCGATCTGGCGCGAACGGCTCCAGGGTGTCGGCACGCTCAACACCGACGAGGCCCTCGCCCTGTCGGCGACCGGTCCGATCCTCCGCTCGACCGGCTACGCCTGGGATCTCCGTCGTGATGAGCCCTACCTCGCCTACGACGAGGTCGACTTCGACGTCATCGTCGGCACCTACGGCGACAGCTACGACCGCTATGCGATCCGGCTCAACGAGATCCGCGAGTCGATGCGCATCGTCGAGCAGATCCTCGACAAGATGCCGTCGGGTGATTACCGGGTCCAGGACAAGAAAGTCACGCCCCCGCCGCGGATCCGCATCGATCAGTCGATGGAAGCGCTGATCCATCACTTCAAGATCTTCACCGAGGGATTCAAGGTCCCCGAGGGCGAGGCGTACGCGTGTGTCGAGTCTCCCCGTGGCGAACTCGGCGTCTACATGGTCTCCGACGGCAGCTCGACCCCGTACCGCATGCACGTCCGTGGCCCGTCGTTCATCAACGTGCAGACGATGCCTCACTTGATGCGCGACAGCCTGATCGCCGATGCGGTGGCCATCATCTCCAGCGTCGACCCGATCATGGGCGAGGTGGATCGATGAGCCGCACGGCACGAAGCCAGAAGGCGAGGGTGTGAGATGAGCTACTTCACCGCCGACAACCTCGAGATCGCGCACGAGACCATCTCGCGCTACCCGCGCAAGAAGTCGGCGCTCATCGCGCTGCTGCACCTCGCGCAGGAGCAGGACGGCTGGGTCACCGACGACGCCATGCGCCAGATCGCCGAACTCACCGAGACCACACCCGCCGAGGTCAAGGGCACCGGGTCGTTCTACGAGATGTTCAAGTTCCACCCGGTGGGTTCGTACATGATCAATGTGTGCACGAACCTGTCGTGCCAGCTCCTCGGTGGTGAGGAACTCCTCGCCCATGCCGAGGAGAGCCTCGGCATCAAGGCCGGCGGCACGACCGCCGACGGCATGTTCACGATCGAAGACGTCGAGTGCATCGCGGCCTGCACCGAGGCCCCGTGCCTGCAGGTCAACTACCGATACAAGCTGCGGGTTACCACCGACGATCTCGACCAGCTCATCGACGACATCCGCAACGGCCGCGCCACCGACATCCCCGAGCACGGCACCCTCGGACTCGTCCGCCAGCACATCCCGGCCGGGGCCGGTGCCGGCATCGTGGCGCCCGAAGACGCCACCGAACGTCCGGTGTGGCTCGCCCGCAACGACGTCGCCACCGCCGATGGAGGAGAGGCCTGATGCCCACGCACGACTACGTCGCCCATGCGCCCGGCTATGTCGACAACGACGGGCCCAAGATCGTCACCAGCCGTCTCGTCCACGAGGACTCCCACACCCTCGAGCGCTACGAGGCCACCAACGGCTACGACGGCCTGCGCCGCGCTCTCGACCGCACCCCAGCCGACGTGCACGAAGAGGTTCGCAACGCGGTCGTGCTCGGCCGCGGCGGGGCCGGCTTCCCGGCCGGCGTCAAGTGGGGCTTCATGCCGCCCGGCAAATTCCCGTACTACCTCGTCGTCAACGGCGACGAGTCCGAGCCCGGCACCTACAAGGACCGCCTCCTCATGGAGCGCGACCCGCATCAGCTGATCGAGGGCTGCCTCATCACCTGCTACGCCCTCGGCCTCAGCCAGTGCTTCCTGTACGTGCGCGGCGAGATGCCCGCCGCCCAGGAGAACATCGCCCAGGCGCTCAACGACGCCTACGCCAAGGGCTATGTCGGCAAGAACATCATGGGCACCGAGTTCAGCGTCGACATCACGCTGACCTGGGGTGCCGGCGCCTACATCGTCGGCGAGGAGACCGCCCTCATCGAGTCGCTCGAGGGCAACCGAGGCATGCCCCGCCTCAAGCCGCCGTTCTTCCCGGCCGCGATCGGCCTCTACGGCCAGCCCACCATCGTCAACAACGTCGAGACCCTCAGCAACCTGCCGTGGCTGATGCTCAACGGCTCCGAGCAGTACAAGGCGTACGGCTCGGAGGCCTCGCCCGGGTCGCGCATGGTCGCGGTATCGGGCCACGTCAACCGACCCGGCGTCTACGAGATCGAGCAGGGCGTCACGACCTTCCGCGATCTGTTCTACGGCGACAACTTCTGCCGCGGCATCCGCGACGGCCACGAACTCAAGATGTTCGTGCCCGGCGGCGGCTCGGCCCCGTGGTTCTTCCCCGAGCAGCTCGATCTCCAGCTCGAAGGCCGCGCCGTCGGCGCCGAGGGCTCGATGCTCGGATCGGGCGCCATCATGGTGATGGACGAGACCACCGACTCGGTGAAAGCCGCGCTGCGCCTGGTGCGCTTCTACGCCCGGGAGTCGTGCGGCAAGTGCACCCCGTGCCGCGAGGGCACCACCTGGGAGGAGCGCATCCTCCAGCGCATCGTCGACGGTGAGGGCCGGCCCAGCGACATCGACAAGCTGCTCGACATCGCCGACAACATCTCGCCCGGCCCGTACCCGGTCGCGGCCGACCCGGCGCAGGGGCTCGAGGCCGTGCCGTTCCCGCCCAAGCAGACCACGATCTGCCCGTTGGGGCCGTCGTCGGTCGCACCGATCACCTCGACCATCCGGCGCTTCCGCCACGAGTACGAGGCCAAGATCACCAAGCGCGATTCCATCCCGGTGATGTCCGCCCCGATGGCGTCCGATCCTGTCGAGGTGAGCTGATGACCGCGGTCGAGAACGAGAAGTCCACGGTCACCGTCACGATCGACGGCGTCGCGATCGAAGCCGATCCGGGCGAGTTGTTGATCGACGCCGCCGAGCGTCACGGCACCTACATCCCGCGCTTTTGCTACCACTCGCGGATGAAGCCGGTTGGCATGTGTCGCATGTGTCTGGTCGAGGTCGACTCCGGCCGGGGTCCGGCGCTGCAGCCGAGCTGCATGATCCCGGTGAGCGACGGCATGACCGTCGACACCGAGTCCGAGGCCACCAAGAAGGCCCAGGACGGCGTGTTGGAGTTCCTCCTCATCAACCACCCGCTCGACTGCCCCGTCTGCGACAAGGGCGGCGAGTGCCCGCTGCAGGACCAGACCATGGCCTACGGCCCGGGCGAGTCTCGCTTCGTCGAAGAGAAGCGCCACTACGAAAAGCCGATCCCGATCAGCGACACCGTCTACCTCGACCGTGAGCGCTGCATCCTCTGTGATCGCTGTACTCGCTTCGCCGACGACGTCGCCGGCGACACGCTCATCCACTTCATGGACCGGGGCAACAGCACCCAGGTCAACACCTTCCCCGACGAGCCCTTCGCCTCGTACTTCTCGGGCAACACCGTCCAGATCTGCCCGGTCGGCGCCCTTACCGCGAAGCCGTACCGCTTCAAGGCCCGCCCGTGGGATCTCGAAGAGACCATCTCCACCGCGTGGACCGATTCGGTTGGCGCTCGCGTCACCGTGCAGTCGAGCCGCAACCAGGTCCTGCGCCTGCTCGGTGTCGACGCCGACGCCGTCAACTGGGGCTGGCTGTCGGACAAGGAGCGTTTCGGCTTCGAAGCGCTCAACAGCGAGGGTCGTATCACGGCGCCGATGGCTCGCACCGAGGACGGCCTGGCACCCACCGGCTGGGCCCCCGCCCTCGTCGCCGCCACCGACGCGCTGCGCGACGTCGACCCGGGTCGCATCGGCGTGATCGGTGGCGCCCGCCTCACCAACGAGTCGCAGTACGCCTGGACCAAGCTGGCCAAGGGGGTGCTCGGCACCGACAACGTCGACGCGCAGCTCGGTGACGGCCTGCCCGCCGGCGCCGTGCTCGGCTTGCCCCGCGCCACCATCGATCAGGCGTGCACGCCGGGAGGCACCGTCATCCTCGTCGGGCCCGACCCGAAGGAAGACCTCGGCGCGCTGTTCCTGCGTCTGCGCCACGCCGTCGTCAACGACGGCACCACCGTCATCGAGCTGACCCCGACCCGCACCGGGCTCAGCACCATCGCCACCCACTCGCTGCACCCCCGCCCGGGTGAGGTCGGCCTGCTCGCCGCCGCGCTCGTCGACGCGACGTCGGGCCCCGCCCGCGACGCTGCCGGCGTGTCCGCCGACGCGATCGCGGCCGCTGCCGCGTCGATCTCGGGCCCGGTCACCGTCGTGCTCGGCCGGGCATCGGTCGCCGACGCCGCCGACGCCACGGTCGACGCCGCGATCGCCCTCGGGCGTCTCGACGGTGTCGGCTTCTTGTCGGCGCTTCGCCGGGGCAACGTGCACGGCGCGCTCGACATGGGCATGGCGCCGGGCCTGCTCCCGGGCCGCGTGCCGCTCAGCGCCGGCTGCGACGCCTTCGATCAGGTGCCCGCCGAGACGGGCATGGACACCGTCGCGATGCTCGAGGCGGCCGCCGCCGGCGAGATCGACGTGCTCGTCCTCCTCGGGGCCGATCCGCTCGCCGACGTGCCCGACGCCGACCTCGCCGAGCGTGGCCTCGCCGGGGCCGGCACCGTCATCGCCGTCGAGATGCTGCCCAACGCCTCGACCCTCGCCCACGCCGACCTGGTGCTGCCCGCCGCCGCGCCAACCGAGCACGCCGGCACCTTCACCAATCTCGAAGGCCGGGTGAGCGTCGCCGAGCAGAAGGTCACGCCGCCCGGCACCGCTCGGGCCGACTGGATGATCGCCGCCGAACTCGCGTTGCGTCTCGGCGCCGACCTCGGCGTCGAGTCGCCGGAATCGATGCGGGCCGAGATCGCCGCGATCTCGCCCGTCCACGGCGTGCTCACCGAAGCCGCCCTGGCCGACGGTCGGGTCGAGGGCGTGCTGATCGCCGGCTCGTCGATCGACGCACCGACCGCATCGGGCTCGACCGCTCCCGCCAACGATGCGTACTCGTTGCGCCTCGTCGCCAGCCGCCGCATGTACGACAACGGCACGATGCTGCAGGCCAGCGCCTCCAGCGCCGGGCTCGCCGCGTCGGTGAAGATCTGCCTCAACCCGGTCGATTTCGAGAAGCTGGGCATCGACGCCGGTACCGTCGTGAAGGTGGTGTCGAGTCGAGGTGAGCTGATGGCCCCGCTGGCTGTCGATCATGGCGTGCCCGCCGGGTCGGCGATGATCCCGGCCAACGCGCCCGGATCCAACGCCAACGCCTTGATCGACGCCTCGGCGGCGGTCACCGACGTCCGGGTGGAACGCGCATGATGTTCGCTCAAGATCCGCTCTACACCGGCGACTGGCTCGGCGACGTGGTGATCACCGCCATCAAGGTGGTCGCCGCGTTCACGTTCCTGCTCGTCGCGGTGATGCTCAACATCTGGTTCCTGCGCAAGGTCATCTCCGACTTCCAGAACCGTGTGGGCCCGAACACCGCGGGCCGCTGGGGCATCCTCCAGAGCCTCGCCGACGGCATCAAGCTCTTCTTCAAAGAAGATCTCGTCCCCGACAACGCCGATCGCGTCTCGTTCAAGCTGGCGCCGTACCTGTCGCTCGTGCCCGCCTTCTTGGTCTTCGCCATCATCCCGATCGGTGGCGACTTCAACGGCGACGACGGCGACGGGGTCGTCACCATCTTCGGCCACGACACCCTGCTCCAGGTCGCCGACCCGCCGGTCGGCGTCTTGTGGTTCCTCGCCATGTCGTCGCTCGCCATCTACGGCGTGATGCTCGCTGGCTGGAGCTCCGGTTCGAAGTACCCGCTGATCGGCTCGGTGCGAGCCTCGGCCCAGATGGTCTCCTACGAAGCCGCCCTGGGCCTCGCGCTCGCCTCGGTGCTGCTGGTGTCGGGCACCTTGTCGACCCACGCCATGGTCATCGACCAGTCCGGTCAGGGTCCGGCCTTCTTCGGCATCGAGAACATCCTCCCGGCGTGGTATCTCCTGCCCGTCGGCGTCGTGCCGTTCGTCGTGTTCATCATCGCCGGCACCGCCGAGCTCAACCATCCGCCGTTCGACCTCGTCGAGGCCGAGCAGGAGATCGTCGGTGGGTTCCACACCGAGTACTCCTCGATCCGGTTCGCGCTCTTCTTCCTCGCCGAGTTCATGAACCAGATCACGATGGGCGCCCTGCTCGTCACCCTCTTCCTCGGCGGCCCCAACGGCCCCGCCTTCTTCTTCCCCGAGGGCTGGTGGATCGGCGTCTTCTGGTTCTTCCTCAAGTTGATGGGCTTCTTGTTCCTGCTCGTGTGGGTTCGGGCCACGCTGCCCCGGTTCCGCTACGACCAGCTCATGGACTTCGGCTGGAAGCTGTTGATCCCCCTGTCGCTCGGGTGGTTCATCTTGTTGGCGTTCATCCAGATCGGCCGCGACGAGGAGTGGAGCACCACCCAGTTCGTGGCGCTCGGCGCCGGTCTCGCTGCCGCCTTCGTGGCGCTCGCCGGGATGCTGGGCCTCGCCATCCGCAACGCCCGCAACGAGCGCATCGACGAGATGGAGGATGCCCATGGCTGACGGTTCCTACCTCAAGGGCTTTGGCGTCACGTTCAAGAAGCTCTTCGAAGACCGCGTCACCGGCGACTACCGCGGCGGCAAGGGCCTCGCCAAGGGCAAGCCCGACGAGAAGCGCCCCAAGGCCGACCGTCTGCACGGCCGCCACGTCCTCAACCGCTACGAGGACGGCATGGAGAAGTGCATCGGCTGCGAGTTGTGCGCCGGTGTCTGCCCCGCCAAGTGCATCTACGTCCGCGGCGCCGACAACGATCCCGAGGCGCCCACCTCGCCGGGCGAGCGGTTCGGCTACGTCTACGAGATCAACTACCTGCGCTGCATCCACTGTGACCTGTGCGTCGAGGCGTGCCCGACGCAGGCGATCACCGAGTCGAAGCTGTTCGAGTTCTCCTTCACGAACCGCAGCGACGCGATCTACACCAAGAACGAGCTGCTCGTCGGCGACGACGGCAAGCCCCAGCAGCTGCCGTGGGAGGACTGGCGCGCCGGCGAGGACCAGATGACCTCGGGCTGGATGCGCGCCACGTCCCCGGCCGGTGACCACCGCTACGAGGGCATGGTCCACTGGGCGGGCGAGCTGGGCTACGGCGTACGCGAGCCCGAGCCGGGCCAGAGCGCCGACGGCGAAGACGATGGGGGAGCCCGACCGGTCGAGTCGGGGACACACGAAGGCTGACAATGCGAAGTGACAACGGGGGGACCCGACCGATGTGGTCGGGTGTCGACCATGGCTGAATTCATCACGTTCTTCTTCGGCGCTGCGATCATCCTCGCGGGCGCGATCGGCGTGGTCGTCGCGCGCAACGCGGTGCACTCGGCGCTGTTCTTGATCCAGACCCTGCTCGGGGTCGCGGTGATCTTCGTCGTGCAGGACGCCCACTTCCTGGCCGCGGTGCAGATCGTCGTGTACGCCGGCGCCATCGTGATCCTGTTCTTGTTCGTGATCATGTTGCTCGGCGTCGACAAGGCCGAGGACCTCGGCGTCGAACCCATCGCCGGGCAAAAGCCGCTGGCGGTCGTGGTCGGCGCGTCGCTGCTCGCCACCGCCATCACCGTCGTGCTCGTCGCCACCGACGGAGCCACGGGCGTCGGATCCAGCGATCCCGAACGCCAGCTCGATTCGGGGATCCTCGACATCGAACGCATCGGCCGGGTGCTCTTCACCGAGTACGCCGTCGCCTTCCAACTCACCGCCGCGCTGTTGACCATCGGCGTGATCGGTGCGGTGGTGCTCACCCGCTCGCAATCGCCGGCCGATCGACTCGACGATCTCGATCCGGCGTCGATGGACCTGCCGTCGTTGGCGCCCGACGGGGCCAACGACGAACACCACGACGACACCGTCGAGGAGGACGCATCGTGATCCTCGCCGAGTTGGCGCTCACCCCGCCCTACTACCTGGTCCTCTCCGCGCTGATGTTCGCCATCGGCGCCACCGGCCTGCTGATCCGTCGCAACCCGCTGGTGATGTTCATGTGCGTCGAGCTGATGCTCAACGGTGTGAACGTGTCGTTCGTCGCCTTCGGCGCCGACCTCAACGACGTGGGTGGCCAGATCTCCGTGTTCTTCGTTCTCGTGGTCGCCGCGGTGGAGGTCGTCGTCGGCCTCGCCCTGGTGGTCGCCATCAACCGTCGTCGCGCCGACGCCACCGCCGACGACGTGTCGCTCTTGAGGGGATGAGCTGACCCGTGTTGCTTGATCTTGCGTTTCTGATTCCGGCGTTCCCGCTGCTGGGGTTCCTCGTGATCCTCGTCGCGGGCCGCCGGCTCGGTGAACCCGGCGCTGGCTGGGTCGCCACCTTGGCGATGGGCGGGTCGTTCGCCGCCTCGGCCGCCGTGTTCATCGGCCTGCTCGGCGAGGACGCCGAGGAGCGTCGCCACGTCCAGACCCTGTGGGAGTGGGTGCCGGTCGGCGACTTCGCGGTCGACATCGGCTTCCTCGTGGATCCGTTGTCGATCACGATGACGTTGTTCATCACCGGCGTCGGTGCGCTCATCCACCTGTACTCGATCGGGTACATGCACGGCGACGAGAACTTCTCGAAGTTCTTCCTCTACCTGAACCTCTTCGCCTTCTCGATGCTGATGCTCGTGCTCGGCGACAACCTGCTGCTCACCTTCCTCGGGTGGGAAGGCGTCGGTGCGTGCTCCTGCTCGGCGAGGACGCC
>JBCBYI010000011.1:0-34377 GCA_039815945.1 Actinomycetota bacterium
CACCGACGAGGCGGGATCAACGGTGCCGTCCGCTTCAGGTGATGGCACCGACGAGGCGGGATCAACGGTGCCGTCCGCTTCAGGTGATGGCACCGACGAGGCGGGATCAACGGTGCCGTCCGTTGCAAGAGCATGGAACGAAGCCGCCCTCGACGCCGTGCGCCGCGACTTCCCGGCGCCGACGGTCCACGCCCGCAACCTCCTCCATCTGAGCGTGGCCATGTGGGACACGTGGGCGGCGTGGGACGCCGACGCCACCGGTCATCTGGTCGACACGTCGACCGACCTCCCGGTCGAGGATCGCGAGGCCGCGATCGCGGCGGCCGCGCATCGGTTGTTGGCGGCGCGGTATGCGCAGTCGGTCGGGGCGGTCGAGTCGATCGAGCAGTTCGACGAGCTGCTGCGGGCCCAGTGCGGGGACCCCGACACGGTCGAGCCCGGCTCGGCGGCGGCGTTCGGGATCGAGGTGGCCGACGCCGTGCTCGACCTCGCCCGTGACGACGGCAGCAACGAAGCGAACGGGTATGTCGATCCCGATGGCTACGAACCGGTCAACCCGGGCCTGCAGGTCGAGCTCGCGTACACGTCGATGGCCGACCCGAACCGCTGGCAGCCACTCGAGCTCGAGCGGCGGATCACGCAGAACGGTCAGGAGGAGTCCGAGACGCTCCAGTCGTTCATCGGTCCGCACTGGGGTGCGGTGACCCCGTTCGCGATCGACGCAGGTGCGGCACCCCTGCCGGTCGATCCGGGACCGCCGCCGTATCTGACGTTCGGTGCGGATCCGGCCGAGGATGCCGTGTTCATCGAGGCGGCGATCGAGGTCGTCGCCTACAGCGCCATGCTCGACCCGACCGACGGCGAGACGATCGACCTCTCCCCCGCCGTTCGGGGCAACTCGCCGCTCGGTTCCTACGAGTCGCCGGGCTACGGCTCCAATCCGGTGACCGGCGACGCCTACGACGCGAACGTGGTGCTGCACGCCGACTACGGGCGGGTCGTCGCCGAGTTCTGGGCCGATGGGCCAGACTCCGAGACCCCTCCCGGCCATTGGAACACGATCGCCAACGAGGTGAGCGACGCGATCGCCGAGCAACCTGCGTTCGACGGCTTCCGCATCGGCGGCGCCGGCGATGTCGTCGACCGGCTCGAATGGGACCTGTCGCTGTACCTCGCGCTCAACGGCGCCACCCACGACGCGGCGGTCGCCGGGTGGGGGGCGAAGGGCCACTACGACTACGTCCGTCCGATCTCGATGATCCGGTACCTGGCCGGCTTGGGTCAGTCGACCGACCCGAACCAGCCGAGCTATCACCCTCAGGGCCTCCCGCTGATCGACGGCGTGTCGCGTCTGAACGCAGCGGGCGAGATCGAACTCTGGGCGTGGAACGGCGCCCCGCCGGAGGGCGAACGCACGAGCGTCACCGGCGGTGTCGGGTGGATCCGCGCCGGCGAGTGGGTGCCGTACCAGCTGCCGACGTTCGTGACGCCGGCCTTCGCCGGCTACGTCTCAGGCCACTCGACCTTCTCTCGGGCGGCCGCCGAGATCCTGACCGCCATCACCGGGAGCGAGTACTTCCCGGACGGGCTCTTCGAGCACACGATCGAGGCCGGATCGCTGCACTTCGAGGCAGGGCCGACGACCGACGTGACATTGCAGTGGGCCCGCTACGCCGACGCCGCCGACGAGGCGGGACTCTCTCGTCTCTACGGCGGCATCCACATCTGGGCCGACGATCTGCTCGGCCGCGAGATGGGCGCCGAGATCGGCGCGACCGCGTGGGGGAAAGCGCAGACACTGTTCGGGTGAACGACCTAGCGTCGTCGGCCGTGACCGACTTCGCCGATCTCCCTCGCCGAGCACAGCTCCGCCGAACGCGTGACGCAGCTGCGCGTGTGCTCCTCGATTACGGGATCACCGACGCGGGCCTGCGGCTGCTCAATCACGACTTCAACACGACCTATCGAGTCGACACCGGTGGCCAGCGGTTTGCCCTGCGCATCAACGTGAACTCCCAGCACGGGGCCGATGCCGTGGCAGCTGAGGCGGCCTGGGTCGAGGCGGTGGCGCGCGACACCGACGTGGCGGTCCCGACTCCCGTGCGGACCCTCGTCGGCGCACCGGCGACCACCGTCCGGGTCGACGGACTCGACCGTGACCTCGGCGCCGTGCTCTACACGTGGCTCCCCGGACACGATCTCGGCCCGAACGCGCCCCGGGTTCGGCTGCGAGCCCTCGGCGCGGCGATGGCCACCCTCCACGACCACACCGCCGAGTGGGCCGATCCAATCACCGATGCCCGACCGCGGGTGACCGGAGTCTTCATGGACGAGGTCGACCGCATCAGCGGCGAGACCACCTCGTTGTCGAACGCAGATCGTGGCCCGATCCTCGCCGCCCTCGAACAGGCGACCGAACTCACCGCACCGTTGTGGCGCCGGCGCCGGCAGCTCATCCACGGAGACCTGCACGTTTGGAACACGAAGTGGACGAACGGCCGGCTCTCGGTCTTCGACTTCGACGACTGCGGGCACGGCATCGCATTGCAGGATCTCGCGATCACCAGCTTCTACGTGCGCGACGAACCGGGTGCGGAGGATGCGATTCGGGAGGGCTACGCCTCGATTCGGCCGCTTCCCACGCACACCGAGGAGCAATTCGAAGCGCTCATCGCCAGCCGGAACCTCCTGCTGCTCAACAGCGTGTTGGAGAGCGTCACCGCCGACATGGCCGACTTCCTCCCGACGTATGTCGAGAAGACGGTGAGGCGGATGACGACCTATCTCGACACCGGCCGATTCGCCTTCTGACTCGGCCCCAGCTCTCCGTTCGGGCGTGTCACACCCCGTTCGTAGGGTGGGGTCATGGTCGAGTTGGCGAAGGTGCACGAGGGGTTGCGGGAGTTGGATCCTCGCCCGTTGTCGCGCCGTGAGCTCTACGACCGGATCTCGGACTTGGAGCGGCTGCGCTCACGAGTCGACGAACGATTGATGGCCCACAAAGCCGCGTTGGATTCGCTCGGCGATGCCGGCGCCGATTCGGCGACGGTCGGGCGTTCCGTGGGGCGTCGCAGCGAGCGGCAGGCGAAGAAGGACATGGTCACCGCGCGCGGGTTGGCGGAGATGCCGACGCTGGCGGAGTCGTTGGCTGAGGGGCGGCTCAACGTCGAACACGCCGCGATCGTCGCCGACGCTGCCGAGCGGGTCACGCCCGAGGTCGCGGCTGAGTTGGTGTCGGTGGCCGAGGCGATGCCGGCCGACCTGTTCGCGAGGAAGGCCCGCGAGTTCGTCGGCCGCCACACCACAGCGGCGCAGACCGAAGAACGACATGCTCGGCAACGGGCCCGCCGGGCCGGGTGGCACACGACCCACGGTGACGGATCCGTCGAGATCCACGCCCGCTTCGACAACGCCACCGGCGAACAGGTCCTCGCCGCGTGGCGACACCGTGCTGATCAGATGTGGCACGACGACGGCGGACGCGACGGCTCACCCGACAACGTCCGCACCCACACCCAACGGCGAGCCGACGCACTCGCGGAACTCATCTGCGACGACAGCTCCGAAGGCCCGGTTCACCCCAAGCATCAGGTCCACATCATCTGGAACCTCGACGAACCCAACGCCACCTGGCTCGACGGCGCACCCCTGCCCGACTCGGTGCTGATGCAACTCGGACCGACCGCCGACGTCATCGGCCACCTCTTCGACGGGACCGGACAGGCGCTGTGGCAGGGCCGCACGAAGCGACTCGCCACCGAAGCCCAATGGCGATCACTCATCGTCGCCACCCGCGGCTGCGCCGAATGCGGCGCCACCATCGACCGCTGCCAAGCGCATCACCTCCAGGAATGGCTCGAGCACGGGCCGACCGACATCGAGAACCTCGAGCTGCTCTGCCACACCTGCCACGGCCACGCCCACCGAGGATCACGCGGCGACCCGAAACGACACCGAAGAACCCAGCCCCACCGCGCCGCCTCCGACGATGCGCAACGTCAACTCACCGCCTGAACGGTCGGCGTGCCCACAGCCGCGGGCGGCGGCCTAGGGTCGTCCGCATGAAGCTCGGGGTCTCGCTCGCATCCGTCCACGTCGTCGACGACCACGCCGAAGGGGCGCGTTGGCTGATCGAACGGGCGCGGGTGTGCGCCGAGGCCGGCCTCGACCTGCTGTCGATGGGCGACCAGCACAACGTGCCGGTTCCGTACTACCAGAACGTCCCGATGATGGGCCGCCTGATGGCCGAGTGGCCGACCGACCGGCCGGTCGGGGCGCTGTTCCTGCTGCCGTTGTGGCATCCCGTCCTCGTCGCCGAACAGATCGGGACGCTGGCGACGATGAGCGGCGTGCCGTTCGTGATCCAGACCGGGATCGGCGGCGGCGAGGGCACGTTCGCTGCCATGGGCAAGAAGCTCAACCGCAGAGCGAAGGACCTCGACGAGTCGATTCGCCTGATCAAGGCGCTGCTGGCGGGCGAGACGGTCGACAGCGAACGCTTCGGCATCGCCGGCGCCCACATCAGTCCCCGCCCGCCGGTCGGAGTCGAGTGGTGGATCGGCGCCGGCGCATCGGTGGCGCTCGACCGGGCCGCGCGCGAAGGCGACTGCTGGTACGGCAACGCCGATCTGACCCCGGAGATGGGCGCCGCCCAGCTCGCGATGTACCACGACGCCTGCGATCGCCACGGCCGAACGCCGCGAGCCGCGGTGCGCAAGGACGTCATCGTGTTGGAGGACGCCGAGCGGGCTCGCCGGCTCGGCGACGATCTGATCGCCGCCGGCTACCGGGGCATGACCCGCGAGGGCGTCGCCTACGGCGGCGTCGACGACGTCGTGGAGCAGCTGGCCGTCTTCGACGAGATCGGCTTCGACGAGATCACCGTGCGGTGCATGTCCATCTCGCAGGCCGATGCGGTGGAGACGCTGACCCTGTGCGGCGAGGTCAGGTCGGCTCTGGCCTGACGAGCTCGCGGATCACGTCGACCCCGCTCTCGCCTTCAGCGGTGACCTCGACCGCAACACGATCGACCTCGTGAAACCCGAGCTTCTCCGCCACGCGGCCGCTGGCCCCGTTGGCGAGATCGTGGCGGATGACGATCCGGTCGATGCCGTCGAGATCCCACGCCGCAGCGGCGAGGATCGCCGCCGCCTCGGTGGCGTGGCCTCGTCCAGCGTGATCGCTCCGGATCCAGTAGCCGATCTCGATCGCAGCCGGGCCGACGCGGCGCATGAGGCCGCAGTTGCCGATGAGGGTGTCGCTGGCGGCGAGGAAGACGTGGAAGTTGTAGGCCCGATCCGCGATCCAGTCCCGGTCACAGATCCGTAGGAACTGGCCGATCGCCGTCTCGTCGGACGGGTCGTCCTGGGCCCAGTCCATGAAGTCGCGCAGCTCCGGGATGCTGGCCTGCAGCGCCGCGCTGAGATCGGCGGCGTAGGCCGCATCGACGCGCCGAAGGACGAGGGTCGGACCCTCGAGCGTCTCCAGCGGGCGGCAGCGCTCAGACAGGGGCCACCTCGACCGGGATGCCGTTGAGCACACTCGTCCCCGACAAGGGATCCATCGCAAGCGGATCGGTGAGCACGTTGGAGTTCACGCCGGCGTGGCGGGCGGCGACGTCGAGCTGGGCGCCCGGCTGGCCGTGACCCCAGCCGTGGGGCAACGACACGACGCCGGGCATGATCACGTCGGTGACCTCGACGTCGGCGGTGACCTCGCCGACCCGACTACGGATCGATGCCTGGCCGCCGTCGACCACGCCGAGCTCGGCGGCGTCGTCGGGGTTGATCTGCAGGGTGCAGCGAGGCTTGCCCTTCACGAGCACCTCGACGTTGTGCATCCACGAGTTGTTCGACCGGAGATGGCGGCGCCCGATCAGGCGAAGGCGACCGTCGCCGGCCCACTCGATCACCCGGGCCTCGAGCCGGGCGAGCTCCTCGAGGAACGGCCCGGCGAACAGATCGATGCGCTTCTCCGGCGTCTGGAGCGCGTCGGGAAGGCGGGGCTCGAGGGCGCCGAGATCGACTCCGTGCGGATTGTCGCGCAGCGTCTGCAGGCTCAGGCCGTCGGGGTCGGCACCGAAGGCAACGCCGTGCGGCCCGGTGCGGAGCATGGCGTCGAGCATGCGGTCGCTGCCGGTGTCGCCGTCGACCATGGCGAGGAGTTCCTCGACGTCGCGGCCCTCGACCGGGCTGCCCGCGGCGCCGACCTCCGAGGAGAGCAGCTGGTTGACCAGCTGATCGTGCACGAGGGTGGCATCGCCGTCCGCACCCATGGCGATCAGGGCGATGCGGGCGATGATGTCGTCTTCGGCGGGCTGCTCGGAGGCGAACACCGGCACCGAGTAGTTCGCGACGTTGCGCACCGAGAGATTCGAGAAGGCGATGTCGAAGTGACTCTTCTCGAGGGCCGACGCCGGCGGGAGGACGACGTCGGCGTGGCGGGTGGTCTCGTTGAGATAGATGTCGATGCTGACCATGGCGTCGAGCGACGCGAACGCCTCGTTCATCTGTTCGGCATCGGGGCACGACAGCACGGGGTTGCCGGCGACCGTGAACATCATCTTCAACTGTCCCTCGCCCGGTTCGAGGATCTCGACCGGCAGGTCGGCAGCGGGCAGCTCGCCCTGGATCTCGGGGTTGCCGTTGACCCGGCTCTGCCAGCGACCGGTGCGATACGGGCGGCCCTGTCGCTCGGGACGAATCCGTTCGATCGCCGACCGAGGGAACATCGCCCCGCCGGGCTCGTCGAGGTTGCCGGTGAGGATCGCGATCACGTCGATCAACCAGGTGGTGAGGGTGCCGAACTCGACGGTGGTGGTGCCGATGCGGCCGTGCACCGCTGCGGTCGGAGCGGCAGCGATCTCGTCGGCGAGCCGTTCGATCGTCTCGGCGTCGATGCCGGTGACGAGTTCGGCGTACTCGGGCGAGAAGGGCTCGACCGCATCGCGCAGTTCACTCATACCGTCGACGAGGGCCGCGACCCGACCCATCGAGACCTGGTCGGTGCCGATGAGGCAGTGCACGATCGCAGCGAGGAGCGCAGCGTCGGTGCCGGGCCGGATGGCGATGTGTTCGTCGGCCGCCTCCGCGGTGCGGGTGCGGCTCGGGTCGATGACGACGACCCTGCCGCCGCGGTCGCGCACGGCCTGCATCCGGCCGGGGAAGTCGGGGGCGGTGCAGATGCTGCCGTTCGACACGTGGGGGTTGGTGCCGAGCAGCACGAGGAGGTCGGTGCGGTCGAGATCGGGCACCGGCATCCGCATCCCGTTGCCGTAGAGATAGCCCGACGCGACGTGGCGCGGCATCTGATCGACGGTGCTGGCCGAGAACATCGACCGCGAACCCAGCGCCTGCAGGAACGCCCGGGCATGGGTGTTCCACGCGAGGTTGTGAGCATTCGGGTTGCCGAGATAGGCGCCGATCGCGCCGCTGCCATGCGCGGCCTTCACCGCCGAGAGCTTCTCGGCGACCACGGCGAAGGCCTCGTCCCACTCGACCTCGTCGAAGATCGGCGCACCGTCGTCGTCGAAGCCGCGCCGGACGACCGGCTTGCGGAGCCGATCGGGGTCCTCGTAGAGCTGCTTGAGCGTCGACCCCTTCGGGCAGATGAAGCCCTTGGAGAAGACGTCGTCCTGATCGCCACGGATGCGCTTGACGGCACCGTCGCGAATCTCGATCTGCAGCCCGCATGTCGCCTCGCAGAGCGGACAGGTGCGAAAGACGGTGCGATCGGCCGGAGCGGTGTCGGTCATGGGCGCCATGCTTGCAGGCGTGCGCCGCGCGCACCCAACCATCTACGGTGCGGCGCATGGAACTCGTCCCGCTCTGCACGCTCGAAGCCTCGCTCGGAGGCCTGCACCTCATCGGTAACGGCCCCGCCGGCAGCCGCACGATCGCCGAGGTCACGGGCGGCACGATGACCGGTGAACGCGTCAAGGGCACGGTGAAGGGCAACGCGGCCGCCGACTGGATGGTCACCGACGCCAACGGCATCGCCACCCTCGACGTGCGAGTCGTCGTCGAGACCGACGACGGCGCGCTCATCTACATCACCTACAACGGCCGAGCCGACTGGTCCGAGGGTCCCGGCACCAAGCCGATCTACATGGCGCCGAAGTTCGAGACGAGCGACGAGCGCTACACCTGGCTCAACGCCGTGCAGGCCGTCGGCAAGGGCCAACTCGGCGCCGGCACTGTGAGCTACGAGATCGCCGAGGTCCGCTGACCCTCATGCGGCGCGACCGGCGATCGCCGTGCGCATCGCCTCCACGTAGGCGACGGTGAACCGACGCTGCAGCACCCGGGCGATCGGGCCGGCCAGTCGCGTCAGGATCGACCCGGCTTCCGACTCGGCCTCGATGTCGAACACGACGGTGACGTCGCCGGCCGGGGACGACACGCGCCGCAGCACGAACGACTCGCGACCCCGTTCGGGATGACCGGGAAGCGTCGCGTAGACGAACCCGAACCGGTCAGGTTCGTCGACGAGCTCGACGACGCGGCAGGCGAACACCAGCCAGACGCCGAAGGTCCGAGCCGACAGCCCAACGGTTGCGCCCTCGACGAGCGGAGCACCAGAGGTCGCCACGCCGGCGATCTCGTGGGCCTCCCACGACCGCAGGGCGGCCACCCCGGCGGCGAACGCCGCATCGCCATGGCCGACCGTGCCGGCCGCCGTGACTCGATGGGCTCCCGGGCCCGCCGGCGCGGCATCGACCGCCGCTGCTGCGGTGGCCTCGAGCAGGGCGATGGGAGGACGGCGGACACGGAGCTGCACCTCCGCAACGTACCGACCGACCAACACACCTCGCAGTCGGCCGCTGGCGTTGCCCCCGCGCCGCTGGCGTTGCCCCCGCGCCGCTGGCGTTACCCCCGCGCCGCTGGCGTTACCCCCGCGCCGCTGGCGTTGCCCCCGCGCCGCTGGCGTTGTTAACGATCGTTCACGTACGCTGGCCAACATGAGTGAACGTCAGGTCGTCATCGTCGATGCCGTGCGCAGCCCCGTGGGCCGGCGCAACGGCGAACTCTCCACCGGGCACGCGATCAGCGTGTTGGGTGATGTCCAGAAGGCCCTCTTCGATCGCACCGGCGTCGACCCGAACGAGATCGGTCAGGTCGTGGGTGGCTGCGTGTCCGCCGCGGGCATGCAGACCATGAACGTCGCCCGCAACGCGTGGCTCGCCGCCGGCCTCCCGCTCGAGGTGCCGGCCACCACCGTCGACACCCAGTGCGGTTCGTCGCAGCAGGCCACCAACCTCGCCTACTCGATGGTGAAATCGGGCGTCATCGACGCCGCCGTCGCCTGTGGCGTCGAGCTGATGAGCCAGGTGCCGATGGGTTCAACGACCCGCGACAAGAGCCTCGGCCGCCCCGTCAACAAGCGCTACTGGGAGCACTACGAGTTCACGTCGCAGTTCGAGGGCGCCGAGCGCATCGCCGAGAAGTGGGACATCACCCGCGACGACACCGACGCCTTCGGCCTTCGTAGCCAGCAACTGGGTGCCAAGGCATGGGAAGAAGACGCCTTCGCCACCCAGATCGTGCCCGTCACCGTTCCCGTTCTCGACGAGGAGGGCAAGGAGACCGGCGACACGCTCACCGTCACCAAGGACGGCGGCCTGCGCGACACCACCCTCGAGGGCCTCGGCAACCTCAAGCCGGTCGCCCGTGAGAACGGCGTGCACACCGCCGGCACCTCCAGCCAGGTCAGCGACGGCGCCGGGGCGGTCATGATGATGACCAAGGAGAAGGCCGACGAGCTCGGCCTGACCCCGCTCGCCGAGGTCGTCGACGTCAACCTCGTCGGTGTCGACCCGGTCACCATGCTCGAGGGTCCGATCGACTCGACCAAGAAGCTGCTCGCCGACAACGACCTCTCGATCGACGACATCGACGTCTTCGAGATCAACGAGGCGTTCGCCTCGGTCGTGCTCGCGTGGGCCAAGGAGCTCGGCGCCGACATGGAGAAGGTCAACCCCAACGGTGGCGCGATCGCCCTGGGTCACCCACTCGGCGGCACCGGCGCGATCCTCATGACCAAGGCCGTGCACGAACTCCAGCGTGGCGACGGCGAGTACGGCATCGTCTCGATGTGCTGCGGTGGCGGTCTCGGCACCGGCACCCTCATCAAGAAGATCTGATCCGGACGGCACGCCCGGCGCAACTCAGCGTCGGGCGTGCAGGATCACCCGCGACGACCGGAACGTCATGCGGAAGGATCGGCCCTCGCGTTTGGCGCGCAGGCTGCCGGCGAGCCGCCGCCAGATCGGATGTCGATAGACGACCTCGAAGCTGGTGAAGCCGAACTCCTCGAGCATGCCGGTGAGCGCCTTCACGTTGTACTGGTAGAAGTTCGTGCCGTCGTCGTTGAGCGTGCGCCCCGGATGGAAACGCGCCGCCGGATACGGCAAGAAGTTGACCGCCGTCTCCGTTTCGAGGATCAGCAGCTCATCGCAGACCGACGCGGCCCGTTCGAGCGAGGTGATCGGATCGCGCAGGTGGTAGAGCACGCCGAGGTGGAGCACGACGTCGAAGGTCTCCCCCATCCGCTCGGGCGTGATCTCCATCGAGTCGACGAGGACGTCGTCGACGCGGTCGTCGAGCCCGAGCGCCGAACGGGCGAGTTCGAACGCGGCCTTGTCGCCCCAGCCCCGGCCGTCCCAGCTGAACGAATCACTCGCGACGACCCGATCGGCTCCGTGGCGGGCAGCCTCGAAGGACCAGAAGCCGTCCCACGCGCCGATGTCGAGCACCGACTTGCCGGCGAGCGACTCTGGGAGCTTGTAGCGCGGCGCGGTGCGGGCGTTCGTCACGACACCAGGGGTCACGACCCCACCGCCGAGGTCGATCGAGTGGTACCAGGGCAGGGCCTCGACCTGGGCGCGGAGAGACGACGAGTCGGTGGTCACGAGGTCCGAGGCTACCGGTCGGGCGAGCGAGGGCTGAGGCTCAGCCGACGGTGACCGAGTCGGCAGGCGCCAACTCGATCCAGGTCTGGCCCGGGGTGAGCGGAACCGGCACGCCGTCGGGGGTGGTCCAGGTCGCGACCGAGTTCAGCGACGGCTTGGTCCACACGACCTGCACGAACTGACCGTCGGTGAAGACCCAGCCGCGGCCGCTGCCGACGAACTGCTGCTCGACGACCGGCGAACCGGCGGTGTCGCGGGTGCCGGTGTCGACCCGGCGCACCTCGGCGATCACGACGTTCTCCGGCGCGAGCTGGATGTCGTCGGCGTCGACATGGGGCTCGCCGTTCTGGGTCCGGACCCATCCGGTGCCGTTCCAGGCGTACTCCATCGTGGCCGAGGCGTAGTCGACCCGGAACGACGAGGCGGGCTGGGCCGCGGCGGGCAGGCCGGTGGTCTCGTCGCGGTACTCGAAGTGGGCGGGCGGCGTACCGCCGTCGCCGTTGGCCTCGGCGATGCCCCACAGCACCGACGGATCGGTCATGAGGTCATAGGTGCCGGGACGATCGGGCGCCCGGTAGTACTCGCTGCGGGTGGCTGCGCCGAGGTTGACCATCTCGTAGCGACGGATCAGGGCGAGCTGCACGCGGTTGGCACCGGACCATGAGAAGATCGGCTCGTTGAACGAGCTGAACACGGTGATGTCGGTCGTTCGACCGGAGCGCACCGGGCCGATCTCCGCCGGGGTCTGGGAGTGGAAGACGGCGGCGAGGCGGGTGAAGCCGCCTTCGATCTGGGTGACGTACACCAGGTCGGCCTGGCTGAGCGCCGCCTGGGGCCGGCCCGAGGCGGTGTTGTCGACCTTGGCGACGATCGCCGGACGTTCCGCGATGGCCGGGTCGCTGAGCGGGAGACCCGTGAGCGGAGCGGTACCTGGCGCCGCTTCGGGCGGCAGGGCGGCCGCCTGCACGATCGCCCGGTCGGCGTCGAGCTGGGCGATGAGGCCGCCGTAGAGCGGCTCGCCGGAGATCACCGTGATGAGTCCGAAGCCCTCGACGGGGTCGACCTCGAGCACCGGCGCCGGACCACGGGTGGTGGGCGGCGAGAGCGGCTGCTCCTCGGGCTCGGTCGTGGTGGTGGTCGTGTCGTCGGTCGCGGCCGCCGCGGTCGTGGTGGTCTCCTCGACGATCGTCTCGTCGGCGGCGTCGTCGCCACCGCCTCCGCAGGCGGCGGCGAGCACAGCGGCGAAGAGGAAGAGCGCGGGCAGCGAGAGGCGACGCAGAGCGCGACGGGACGGCGTGACGATCCGGCTGGGCATGGCGGGACATGTTACGACCGGTTTACGAAAAGCGAGCGCGCCCCGGGGTGGCGTCTGACACGCCACTGACGTCGCCCCGACAGGCCGACTCCGACGACTACCATCGTCGCCGATGGTGGGAGACGACGAGGCCGTGCGATTCGCCGTGATCGGGACGGATCACCCGAGTGCGGTCGATCTCACCCGCTCCCTCCTCGACGCCGGGGCGGTCTGCATCGGATGGGGCAAGACCGAGGACGACCCCGGCGACGTGTTCCGCAACGTCTTCCCCGACCTCGGGGCGTTCGCCCCGACCGAGCTCTTGGCCGAGCGGCCCGACCTCGTCGTGATTGCCGCCGTCCCGAACACCCGCGGCATGTGGTCGACCCAGGCCATGGACGCCGGTGCCGACGTGCTCACGGTTGCGCCCGGCGCGGTCGGGCACGGCCAACTCGCCGAGATCGACGTCCTCACCTCGACCACCGGTCGTCGCTGGTGGATGGCGCTGACCGAACACCTGGAACAGCCGGCGGTGCTCAAGGCCCACGAACTCATCCGGGCCGGCCGGATCGGCGTCCCCCGCCACGTGGTCGGCCTCGGCCCGCGGCGCCGCAGCACCAATCGGCCGGAGTGGTTCACCGACCCGTTCCGGGCCGGCTCGATGATCGCCGATCTCGCGACCCAACACATCCACCATGCGGCGGTGCTGCTCGGCGGAGCCGACCTCGACGTCGTGACCGCCCGCACGACCGGGTGGGCCGATGGCGGTCATCCCGATGCGATCGGTGAAGTCATGCTCGAGGGCGGCACCGGCTCGGCCTACATCAAGGTCGACTGGCTGACCCCCGCCGGGCTCCCCACCTGGGGCGACGGGCGGCTCATGATCACCGGTGACACCGGCACGATCGAGGTCCGTACGACCATCGATCTCGACGGCGCGGCCGGCGGCGACCATCTCCTCGTCGTCGATCAGGACGGTGTCGAGCGGGTCGACTGCAGCGACGTCGAGGTGACCTGGGCCGCCGACCTGCTGGCCGACGTGACCGAGCGCACCGAACGGGTGCTCTCGACCCGCGACTGCGTCGACATCATGAAGGTCGCCCTGCACGCGGCCGACGTGGCCAAGCAGTAGCGACGCTCAGCCGAGGTCGGCGGCGATGGCGTCGAGCGACGCCTGCATGTCGGCGAGGATCTCGACCGACTCGTCGAGGGCCGCCTCGCTCGGGTCGGGATCGAACACGAGGCCCCAGGCGATGTGGCAGGTCGGGCCGTCGTCACGGATCAACACCGTGCTCTGCCAGAAGTCGAGGGCCGAGTCGGTCGTGTCCATCTCGTAGGCGAAACGCCACGGCGGCTCGAACGAGAGTTCCTCCGCCGGGCCGACGTCGTCGCGGATCACGGCGACGATCGCCTCCCAGACCGCGTCGCGCGGGGCGTCGACACGGGTCTCGACCGACCGGGACTGATAGCGGATCTTCTTGGGGGCCACGGTTGCAGGCTAGGGCTGTCGGTCACCCATCACGGCACAGATGTCGTCGACCAGCCCGGGGCGGCTGATGACGAGGCCGGGCGACCACGGGTCGGGCTTGTTGAAGTCGAGCGGCGAGCCGTCGAGGCGACAGCACACGAGCCCGGCCGCACGAGCAACCGCCACCGGGGCGCACGAATCCCATTCGTAGAGGCCGCCGCCGTGGACGTAGGCGTCGACTTCGCCGCGCACCACCGCCATCGCCTTCACCCCGGCGGAGCCGACGGTGTAGATGTCGGCGCCGAGCGCGGCCTGGAGACGGCTGCCGTCGAATCGACTGCGCGAGCGCGACACCACGATCCGAGGGGCCTCGCCCTCGGCGACCTCAGCGGGCACCCGTTCGGGGGCCGGGTCGGTGCCCCAGGTGGTCTCCCATCCCGGCACCGCGACCGCACCGACCGTGGGCTCGCCGTCGACGACGAGGGCGACGTGCACCGACCAGTGCGGCGAGTAGCCGTAGTCGCTCGAGCCGTCGAGCGGATCGACGATCCACACCCGGTCGCGACCGACTCGGGATCGATCGTCGGCGCCCTCCTCGGACAGGATCGCGTCGTCGGGCCGCATGCGACGCAGCTCGCCCATGATGAAGCGGTGGGCGCGGGCGTCGCCTTCGTACTCGAGACCGCCCCAGCGCCGGTCGACGTCGGGCGCCTGGATCAGATCGACCAGCATCTCGCCGGCCCGGTGGGCGACGTCGACCGCGACGGCGTGATCGTCGAGGTCGTGCACCTCTCCCGAGTCGGGGTCGGTCACGAACCGAAGCCGCCGGTCGGGTTGAACAGCTCGCCCGCAGCGAGCGACTCGGCGCGAGCCACGACGGCGTGGTGCGACATCTCGTGGGTGAGGATCGCGAACCGGTCGTGCACGATGGCGTCGTGGACGGCGTCGGCGACCTCGGCCGGGTCGATGCCGCCTTCGACGAAGGCCTTCATGATCTCGGCCGCCTTGGGATCGATGCGTTCCTGGCCGGCGAGTTCGTCCGGGGCGTTCCGGTGCGACTCGTGGATCCGGGTGCGGACGAACTCGGGGCACAGCACCGACACGCCGACCGGGGTGCGTCCGAGCTCGATGGCGAGCAGTTCGCTCATCGACACGACGAGCCTTCGGCGGCGAACGTGCGGGCCATGGCCAGGCCGATGCCGCTGGCGCCTCCGGTGATGACAGCGGTGGTGTCGGTGAAGTCGGCGATCACCCGTCCACCATGGCACGACGATGGACCGAAACCGCATACTCGGCGCCGTCGACGACGAAGTCGTCGCGATCCCAGGTCGCCCACCGGTGTTCAAGGTCGAGACCGACGGCGGCTGCGGCGGCGTCGAACTCGGCGAGCGGGTACCGCCCCTCGCCCAGCTGGTAGCCGGCGACGAGTCGGCCGCCCGGCCGAAGGTGGCGGGCGAGGTTGGCGACGACGTCGGCCTCACTGCCGGGAGCGAGGAAGATCATGACGTTGCCGGGGAGGGCGACGAGATCGAACGTCCGGCCGAGCTCGACGTCGAGCAGGTCAGCCAGGTGCCACGCGAGTTCGGGCGCCTTGCTCCGGGCGGTGTCGAGCATGCCGGGGTCGAGATCGACGCCGACGACGTCGTAGCCGCGGCGTGCGAGCTCGATCGCGACCCGGCCGGTGCCGCAGCCCGCGTCGAGCACCGAGCCGTCGGCGAGCAGCGTGCCGATCAGGTCGGCCTCGCCGTGGACCGCTTCGCCGGCGTCGGCCAGATCACGCCAACGCTGGTCGTACTCGTCGCCGCGGGGGACATCGTCGCGCCCGAGCCAGCGGCTCACCCCTTGACCAACTCCGCGATCTGCCAGACCTCCTCGACGGTACGAGGGGCGACGTTGATCATCGTGACCGCGCTCTCCTCCCAGGCCTGGAGACGGTCCTTGATGCGTTCGGGCGAGCCGACCAGCGAGATCTCGTCGGCGAACTCGATCGGCACCTTGGCGATCGCCTCGTCGCGCTTGCCCTCGAAGAAGAGGTCCTGGATCTCGTGGGCTTCGGCCTCGAAGCCCATTCGGGCCATCAGCTTGGTGTGGTAGTTCTGCCCCTTGGCCCCCATGCCGCCGATGTAGAAGCCGAGGAAGCCACGGGTGGCCCAGAGGCTCTCCTCGACGTCGCCGACCCGGAACGACACGTTGACGCCGATCTCGAATCCCAGGGGACGGTCGACGATCTGCTCGTGGTACACCTCGGCCCGCCACGGCGAGTAGTACAGCGGGATCCAACCGTCGGCGATCTGGCAGGTCTGGGCGACGTTCTTGGGGCCCTCGGCGCCAATCCAGATCGGGATCTCCCGCAGGGGGTGGGTCATGATCTTGAGCGGCTTGCCCAGGCCTTCGGCACCCTCGCCGGTGTAGGGCAACTGGTAGTGATCGCCCTGGAACTCGAGCGGACCCTCGCGTCGGAACGCGCGCCGCAGGATCTCGACGTACTCGCGGGTGCGGGCGAGCGGCTTGCGCGACGGCATGCCGTACCAGCCCTCCACGACCTGGGGGCCCGAGACACCCAGGCCGAGGATGGTGCGGCCGTTCGAGATGTGGTCGAGGGTGACCGCCTGCATGGCGGTGGCGGCGGGCGTGCGGGCCGAGATCTGCACGACTCCGGTGCCGAGCTTGATGCGTTCGGTGTGGGCGGCGATCAGCACGAGCGGCGAGAACGCGTCGGAGCCCCACGACTCCGCCGTCCAGACCGCGTCGAAGCCGGCCTTCTCCGCCTCGACGGCGAGGGTGACCATGTCCTCGGGCATCGAACGGCCCCAGTAGCCCAGTGTGAGTCCCAGATCCATGCCGCGGACGGTACTCCCCGCGAGCGCTGGGCACCGAGTTCGTGCAGAAAGCGGAGAGCGACAACGCATAGGGTGCGACCGTGCCGCTTCGACGCTTCACCCTCCAGTCCGACGCCGGCGTCGAGGTCGAGTTGGTCGATCTCGGCGCGGCCGTCGAGGTGATCCGGGCGCCCGATCGGGGCGGCGACGTCGACGACATCACGTTGCGCCTCGACGACGACGAGGCGCGGGCCGATCACGCCCGCAACCCGCATCTGGGGATCACCGTGGGCCGGTTCGCGAACCGCATCGGCGGGGCCCGTTTCGAACTCGACGGCGTGGTGCACGAACTGGCTGCGAACGAGAACGGCAACATCCTCCATGGCGGGGCCGACGGCTTCGGCCGTCGGCGCTGGGACGTCGCCGACCGCGACGACGGCGTGGCGTTCACGCTCGTGAGCCCCGACGGCGACCAGGGCTTCCCGGGCACGCTCACCGCTACCGTGCACTACCAACTCGTCGACACGACCCTGCTCATCGACATCACCGCCACCACCGATGCCGAGACCGTGTGCTCGCTCACGAACCACACCTACTGGAACCTCGGCGGTCCGACCGAGGCCGTCGTCGACGATCATGTCGTCACTCTCGACGCCTCGACGCTCGTGCCCGTCGGCGACGATCTGATCCCCGACGGAGAGCCGGTCGCGGCCGAAGGGCCCTTCGATCTGTGCGACGGCGCCCTGCTCGGCGGCCGCGTCGGGTTCCCGCTTCCGGCGGGCTACGACCACTGCTTCCTGGTCGACGGGAAGGGTATGCGCCGCCACGCCCGGGTCGACCATCCCGCCTCGGGCCGGCGCCTCGAGGTGTGGTCGGATCAGCCCGCGTGCCAGTTCTACACCGGCGCGTTCCTGCCCGGCACCGAGGGCGGTGGGCGGACCCACGGGCCCTTCGCCGCCATGGCCCTCGAACCTCAGCACGTCCCCGACGCGCCGAACCAGCGGTGGGCGCCGAGCGCAGTGTTGCGGCCGGGCGAGACCTACCGCCACCATCTCGAGTTCCGGCTCACCACCGACGCCCCGGAGGCACTATGACCGATCGCATCGCGCCATGACCGACCGCATCACCAGCCGGAGTCGTTCCGTCGCCGACAAGGTCGTGCTCATCACCGGCGCCGCGTCCGGCATGGGTCGAGCCACTGCGTTCCTCTTCGCCGACGAGGGGGCGAAGGTCGCCGTCACCGACCTCGGGCCGGATCGCGTCGACGCCGTGGTCGAGCGCATCCGCGAGGCGGGCGGCACAGCCCATGGCGTCGTGCTCGACGTCACCGACGCCGAGGCGATCACCGCCGCCGTCGACGAGATCCGCGCCGAACTCGGCCCCATCGACGTGGTGGTCAACAACGCCGGCCTCGCCGTCGGCGCCGCCCTGGAGGATCCGAACTTCGAGGACGAGTGGGTGAAGGCACTCGACGTGTTGCTCACGCCTCATCAGCGACTCGTGCGCGCCTGCCTCGACGACCTCAAGGCCAGCGGCGAGGGCCGCATCATCAACATCGCCTCGACCGAGGGCATCACCGCTCAGCGGGGGGCGACGCCCTACACCGCAGCGAAGCACGGTGTGGTGGGCCTCACCCGCTCGATGGCGGTGAACCTCGGCGTCCACGGCATCACCGTCAACGCGATCTGTCCTGGCCCGATCCTCACCGGCATCACCGACGCGATCCCCGACGACATGCGCGACACGTTCGCTCGCCGTCGTACCGCTCTGCGCCGCTACGGCGACCCCGAGGAGGTCGCCCACATCACGCTGAGCCTGGCGCTGCCCGCCGCGTCCTACATCACCGGCGCGGTGATCCCCGTCGACGGCGGGCTCACGGCCAAGAACGACTGATCATCGACCACGCCATGCATCACGCCACCTGGAGCTATCCGACGACGATCCGCAGCGGTGCCGGGCGCGTCGTCGAGACTGCCGACACCTGCCACGAGGCCGGCATCGCCAACCCCTTGATCGTCACCGACCCGGGCCTGGCCGAGCTGCCGCCGATCGCCGCCGTGCAGTCGTCGCTGGCCGACGCCGATCTGTCGTCGGCGGTCTTCTCGGATCTTCGCCCCAATCCGGTCGGCCGTGATGTCGAGGCCGGCGTCGCCGCCTTCCGAGCCGGCGGCCACGACGGTGTGATCGCCGTCGGCGGGGGCTCGGCGCTCGACGTCGGCAAGGTGATCGCCTTCCACGCCGGCCAGGCCCGCCCGCTGTGGGACTTCGAGGACGTCGGCGACTGGTGGACCCGTGCCGACGCCGACGCCATCGCGCCGGTCATCGCGGTGCCGACGACCGCCGGCACCGGTAGCGAGGTGGGTCGGGCCGGCGTCGTGATCGACGAAGCAACGCACCGGAAGGTGATCGTCTTCCACCCGCGCATGCTTCCGGTGGCGGTGATCGCCGATCCCGAACTCACCGTCGGGCTGCCCCGCGTGCTGACGGTCGGCACCGGTCTCGACGCGCTGTCGCATTCCCTCGAGGCGATCTGCTCGCCCGGTCATCACCCGATGTCGCACGGCATCGGGATGGAGGGATGCCGGCTCGTGTTCGAACACCTCCCGACCGCCGCGGCGACCCCGGCCGATCTCGACGCCCGCGGCCAGATGCTGACCGCCGCGGCGATGGGAGCCGTCGCGTTCCAGAAGGGCCTCGGTGCGATGCATGCGCTCGCCCACCCCATCGGCGCTCACTTCGACACCCATCACGGCATGACCAACGCCGTCGTGATGCCGTACGTGCTCGTCGCGAACCGCCCCGCGATCGAGACGACGATCGAACGGCTCGGGGCCTACACCGGCGTCGGACGGACCTTCGACGACGTCCTCGCCCACATCGTGGGCCTGCGAGCCGATCTCGACGTGCCCGACACGCTCGTCGATCTCGGGGTGGACGCCAACGCCGTCGACACGATCGCCGCTGCGGCGGTCAACGATCCGTCGGCCGGCACCAACCCGATCACCGTCGATCACGACTTCGCCGCCGCGGTCTTCGCCGCCGCGTGCGAGGGTCGTCTCGACTGAACCGACCTCGCCGACAGGAGCAGCCATGGAACTCGAAGAACTGCGGGTCGCCGTCTCGACCGGTGAGATCGACTCGGTCGTCGTCGGCTTCACGGACCACTACGGCCGCACGATGGGCAAACGCTTCGACGCCGACTTCTTCCTCGACTCGTGCGCCGAGGACGGCACCCACGGCTGCGACTACCTCCTCACCGTCGACATGGAGATGGAGCCGGTCGACGGCTTCGAGTACGCCAACTGGGAGAAGGGCTACGGCGACTTCCATCTCGTTCCCGATCTCGGCACGCTGCGCCCGGCGGGCTGGACCTCCGGCACCGCGTTCGTGCTGTGCGACGTGATCGACGACGCCGCCCACCAGCCGGTGGCCGTCGCCCCGCGTTCGATCCTGCGCCGCCAGGTCGACGCGCTCGCCGAGGCCGGCTTCTCCGCTGCGGCGGCGAGCGAGCTGGAGTTCTTCCTCTTCCGCGACTCGTACCGCGAGGCGCACGCCAAGGGCTACCGCGATCTCGAAGCGGCCGGCTGGTACGTCGAGGACTACCACCTCCTGCAGGCGAGTCGGGTCGAGGATTATGTCGGCGCGGCCCGGCGGGCCCTTCGTGACAGCGAGGTGCCGGTCGAGAACTCCAAGGGCGAGGCGGCCGTCGGTCAGCACGAACTCAACATCCGCTACGCCGAGGTCCTCGACATGGCCGACCGCCACGTCGTGATGAAGCAGGGGATGAAGGAGCTCGCCGACACCCTCGGCGTGTCGGTGACCTTCATGGCCAAGCCCGACGGTGCCCAGCCCGGCAACAGCTGCCACGTCCATCTGTCGCTGTGGAAGGACGACGAGAACGCGTTCGCCGACGGCGATGGCCGCAGCGACCTCTTCCGCTGGTTCCTCGGAGGCTGGATGCATCACGCCGCCGATCTGATGCCCTTCGTCGCCCCGACGATCAACTCCTACAAGCGCTACCAGGACCAGTCGTGGGCGCCGACCCGGCTCGCCTGGTCGACCGACAACCGCACGGCCGGCTTCCGGGTGGTCGGCTCCGGATCGAGCCTGCGCATCGAGAACCGCATCCCCGGCGGCGACGTCAACCCCTACCTCGTGTACGCCGCGGCGATCGCGTCGGGTCTCGACGGCATCGCCAACCGGATCGAACCGCCGGAGGAGTTCCGCGGCGACGTGTACGTCTCCGACGTCGAGCGGGTGCCCGGCAACCTCCGAGACGCCGTCGACCGCTTCGAGTCGTCGGCCGCGGCCCGCCGATTCTTCGGCGATCTCGTCGTCGATCACTACACCCATCACCTGCGCACGGAGATCGCCGCTCACGAGGCGGCGGTGAGCGATTGGGAGATGGCGCGGTACTTCGAACGGATCTGAGCCAAGGGCGCGTGCGTCGGCGCCCGGTCGGCGTGAATCACGCCTGAGGAACAAGGTCCGCCCGGGGTGACTCAACCGACGCGCGGCAGTATCGTCACCCGGGTTCGATTACGAACGTGTGACGACATGAGTACGGGTCCGATCTTCGCTCGCCACCGCCGAGTGGCCTTTTTCGCGTCCGTCGCCGTTGTGGCGATGTTCGCGACCGTCGTCGACGCTGCGACGCCGAACGAGCTGCGCGAGCAACGCCGCGAAGTCCAGGCGCAAGCGGCCGACGCGGCGAGCGAGGTCGATGCGGCCACCGCCGACGTCGCCGACCTCGAGGCCGCGCTCGCCGCCGCGCAGGCCAACGTCGATGCCCAGCAAGCCGCCGTCGAAGCGGCCAACCGAGCGGTCGCCGACGCCGACGCCGCCCAGGTCGCCGCACTCGATGCGATCGCCGAGCTCGAGGCTCGACAGGAACAGGCCCGCCTGAGCCTGCAAGCCGCGGTGGTCGACAACTATGTCTCGTTCCAGGGTTTCGACGATCTCGAGGTCCTCGGGGACGACCCCTGGGAGGCGTCGCGAGCCGAGACACTCGCCGAGATCGGCACGGGCACCGGCCTCGAGGGGCTCGACGAGCTCCGAGCGATCGGTGCGGAGCTCGACTTCCAGCGCGAGCTCGCCGATCAAGCGGCCGTCGAGGCCGACGTGACCCGCGAACAGATGCGCGTGCGGCTCGCCGAACTCGAGACGGCGCTGGCCATCGAGGATCAGCTGCTGCTCGAGGCGATCGAACGCCAGGAGCGACGCCTCGGCGAGGCCGCCGCGCTCGAGGCGCTCGAAGCCGAACTCAGCGAACAGATCCGGGTCGAGGAGCAGCGCATCGCTGACGCCATCGCCTCTCGCATCCCGCCGGGCGGGGGCAGCGTCACGCTTCCGCCGGGCACCGACATCGATCTCGTCACCGTCGGCGGCATCACCGTCAACGCCCTCGTCGAGGATCAGGTCCGGGGCATCCTCGCCGCCATGTCGGCCCGCGGCTTCAACCTCGGCGGAGGCGGCTATCGCAGCATCGAGAGCCAGATCCGTCTGCGCCGCGCCAACTGCGGCACCTCGGACTACGCCATCTGGGAGATGCCTGCGAGTCGGTGTCGCCCACCGACCGCCCGCCCCGGTTTGAGCCAGCACGAACTCGGCCTCGCGATCGACTTCACCCTCAACGGCCGGGTGCTCCGCACCCGAAACAGCGACGTCTTCCGCGCCCTCGCCGAAGTCGCACCACAGTTCGGGTTCTTCAACCTGCCCAGCGAGCCCTGGCACTGGTCGACGACCGGCGGCTGATGCCCATCGACATCGCGCTCATCGATCCCGACCGGCGTGCCCTCGTCGACGATCTCGGCACGACCCGCACGTACGCCGACCTGCTCGATCGGGCAACTCGCCTCGGCCGGGCGATGCATGCCGCCGGCGTCCCGGTCGGCGGCCATGTCGGCACCCTCACCGAGAACCGCGCCGAGTTCTTCGAGCTCTACCTGGCGTCGATCCTCTCGGGGATCTGGCTGGTTCCTGTCAACGGGCTGCTGGCCCCCAGCGAGGTCGTCTACGTCGCCCGCGACGCGGGGCTGGCGATGATCTTCGCGGAGGGTGAGCTCGCCCATCTCGCGCCCACCGACATCACGACCGTGCGGTTCGGGGCCGAGTATGAAGCGATGATCGACCGGGCCGACGCGACGCCGTTCGCGCTCGACGCCCCCGCCGGCTCGCGCTTCTCGTACACGTCGGGCACGACCGGCCATCCCAAGGGCGTGAAACGGGCGATCCCGACGGCGCTCGACGAGATGCTGGCCGTCCAGCGCAACGCCGGCCACGACGTCGCCATGACCGGTGAGGGCGTGCATCTCGTCACCGGGCCCGCGTACCACGCCGCCGTCGGCGGCTTCGCCTTCTTCGATCTCTGCAACGGGGCGACGTTGCGGATCATGCGACGTTTCGACGCGGCCCGCACCCTCGAGTTGATCGAGACCGAGCAGGTGCGCCGCACCCACCTGGTGCCGACGATGATGGTCCGCATGCTGCGTCTCGACGACGCCGCCCGCCTCCGCGATCTGTCGTCGCTGGAGGTGGTGCTGCATGGGGCCGCTCCGATCGCGCCCGCGGTCAAGGAGCGGATGATCGAATGGCTGGGGCCGATCCTCGTCGAGTACTGGGGCACGTCCGAAGCGGGCGTGTTCACCCGGGTCGACAGCGCCGACTGGCTCGAACACCCCGGCACGGTCGGGCGGCCCGTGCCCGGCTTCGAGGTCGTCGCGGTCGACGACGACGGCGTGCAGCTCCCGCCCGGCGAGGTCGGGCGGCTGTTCTGTCACACGCCCGGCAAGCCCGAACCCTTCGCCTACTGGAACGCTCCCGAGAAGACCGCGGCCGCCTACCTCCGCCCGGGGGTCTTCACCCTCGGCGACATGGGCCGCGTCGACGACGAGGGGTGGATCTTCCTCGCCGACCGGGCCACCAACATGATCATCACCGGAGGCGTGAACGTCTACCCGGCCGAGGTCGAACAGGCGCTCCTCGAGCATCCCGCGGTGGTCGACGTCGCCGTGTTCGGCGTCCCCGACGAGGAGTGGGGCGAGCAGGTCAAGGCCGCGGTGGAGTTCGCCGCCGGTCAGACCGTCGCCGACGACGAGCTCATCGCCTTCGCCCGCGATCGTCTCGGGCGCCACAAGGTGCCGCGTTCCATCGACGTGCACGAGTCGCTCCCCCGCCAGCCGAATGGGAAGCTGTACCTCGCGTCGCTGCGTGACCCGTACTGGGAAGGTCACGACCGCAAGATCTGAGGCGGCGTCGCCCACCGACCCGGAGGCCGCGTGACCCGCCCCAACCTGTTGCTGTTCATGCCCGACCAGTTGCGGGCCGATGCCGTCGGCGCCTTCGGCAACCCGCTGGTGCAGACACCGAACATCGATGCGCTCGCCGCCCGGGGGACTCGTTTCGCCAACGCCTACGCGCAGCACAGCGTGTGCTCACAGAGTCGAATCTCGATGTTCACCGGCTGGTACCCACACGTCGCCGGCCACCGGACCCTCAGCCATCTCCTCCAGCCGTGGGAACCCAACGTCTTCACGACGCTGCGCGAGGGCGGCTATCACGTCGCCCTCGCCGGTGCCCGCGGCGACATGATGGGCATCGGCGTCACCGAGGCGAGCTCCGACCGCTTCGGGTTCACCCGCCGCCCCGACCCGCGCGGGCTGCTCCACGCCGGTCCCTTCGCCGAGGACCACAAGTGGTTCTTTGCGTTCTACCACGGCCGCCAAGAGGCCGAGCCGAACGACTTCGACGCTGCGACGGTCGCCACTGCGATCGACTGGCTCACCGACGGTCTACCGGAGCCGTGGTGCCTGTTCGTACCACTGCTGTTCCCCCATCCGCCGTTCACCGCCGCCGAGCCGTGGTTCTCGCTCCACGACCGAGCGACGGTCCCCTCGCCTGTGCAGACCGACCGCAGCCGCCGGCCTCGATTCATGCAAGCGATCCACGACCGCTACGGCCTCGACCGGCTCGACGACGACGACTGGCGAGAGCTGATCGCGACCTACTGGGGCATGACCTCCCGGGTCGATGATCAGCTCGGTCGGGTGCTCGACGCGGTCGACCGGGCCGGCGTCGCCGAGCGGACGGTGACCTTCTTCTTCACCGACCACGGCGACTACCTCGGCGACTACGGCCTCGTCGAGAAGTGGATGGCGGGACTCGACGACTGCCTCGTCCGCAACCCGCTGATCGTGCACGATCCCCGGGCCGGGTCCGGCGTGGCGGACTCGTTCGCCGAACTCGTCGACCTCACGCCGACACTCCTCGAACTGGCCGAGGTCGAGCCGACCCACACCCACTTCGGTCGCAGCCTCGTCCCGCTTTTGCACAACGCCTCGCTCCCTCATCGAGATGCGGCGTTCAGCGAGGGCGGCTTCCTCGTCGAGGAGGAGCCGCTGCTCGAGGCGGGAGCGAAGGGCCACTACAAGCACAAGCAGGATCTCCAGCACGAGGACCCCTCGCTGACCGGCCGGGCGATCTCGGTTCGCACCGAGCGCTGGGCCTACACCGAGCGCCTCTACGAGGGGCCCGAGCTGTTCGATCGGGTCGATGACCCCCGCGAGACCGTGAATCTCGCCGGCTCGCCTGACACGGTGGAGGTCGAACGCGAACTCCGCGACCGGGTCTTCCGATGGTTGTTCGAGACGAGCGACGTCATCCCGTGGTCCGCCGATCCCCGCATGGAGCCGGCCCTACTGCGAACCTTCCTCGATGACGAGGTCGTCGACCGGATCACCCGGCGCTGAGGTCGCCGGGGACCGGCGGGGGTGCGAAGCTGTCGCCATGTCGACCACCCAGGACGAGACCCACGACCTCTTCCGAGAGGCCTTCCGCGACTTCGTCGCCAAGGAGATGACCCCGCACTTCCACGACTGGGAGGCGGCCGGGGTCATGGACCGCGAGATCTACGCGAAGGCCGGGGCCAACGGCTTCGTCGGTTTCAACATCCCCGAATCCCACGGGGGTGGCGGCAGCGACGACTTCTGGTTCAACACGATCGTCAACGAGGAGCTGCAGTACGCGGGCATGGGCGGCGCCGGCAACGGCATGACCCTCGTCAACGACATCCTCGCCCCCTACTTCACCGAGCTGTGCACCGATGAGCAGCAGGACCGCTGGCTCCCGGGCCTCGCGTCGGGTGAGCTGATCTCGGCGGTGGCGATGACCGAACCCGGCACCGGTTCGGATCTCGCCTCAATCGCCACCCGCGCCGTACGCGACGGCGACGAGTTCGTCGTCAACGGGGCCAAGACGTTCATCACCAACGGCATCAACGCCGACCTGGTGGTGACCGTCGTGCGCACCGATCCCGAGGCCGGCCGGCACGGCCTGTCGCTCCTCGTGATCGAGCGGGGCATGGAGGGCTTCGAGCGGGGCCGCAATCTCGACAAGATCGGCCAGAAGTCGGCCGACACCGCCGAGCTGTTCTTCGCCGACGTCCGGGTGCCCGCCGCCAACCTCCTCGGCGAGGAGGGCGGCGCGATGGGCTACCTCACCCAGAATCTGCCCCAAGAACGCCTCTCGTTGGCGATCGGTGGCGTGGCCGTGGCCCAGGCCGCACTCGACTGGACGGTCGACTACGTGAAGGAACGCCAGGCGTTCGGTGCCCGCATCGCCGACTTCCAGAACACCAAGTTCGTGCTCGCCGAGTGCGAGACCGAGCTGGCGGTCGCCCGGCCCTACATCGCCGACTGTGTGGCCCGCCACAACGCCGGCGAGTTCTCCGCCGCTGACGCGGCCAAGGCGAAGCTGTGGGCCACCGAGCTGCAGGGGGGGGTCACCGACTTGTGCCTGGAGCTGTTCGGGGGCTACGGCTTCTTGACCGAGTACCCGATCTCGCTGGCGTACGCCGACGCCCGGGTCGCTCGGATCTACGGCGGTACGAGCGAGATCATGAAGACGATCATCGCCAAGGAGGTCCTGTCGTGACGGAGCGTCACACAGTCACCGCGGGCGATGGTACGACGATCGCCTACGCCGATCACGGGGGCGAGGGTCCGCCGACGCTGTTGGTGCACGGCATCACCGAGCGCGCCGAGGCGTGGGCGCCGATCGTCGACCGGCTGGTCGACGACCACCGGGTGTACACGATGGATCTCCGCGGCCACGGTGCCTCGGGTCTCGCCCTCGACTACGGACTCGAGGCGATGGCGGGCGACGTCGTCGCGGTGATGGAGACGCTCGGAATCCTGGGCGAGTGCCGTCTCGTCGGCCACTCGCTCGGCGGCATGGTCGTCACCGCCGTCGGTGCGGTCGCCCCGGTGGCGTCGATCGTCAACGTCGACCAGAGCCTGAAGCTGGGGTCGTTCAAGGCCCAGCTCGCCGACTTCGAGAGCATGCTCCGGGACCCCGAGACCTTCCCGGCGGTGATCGAGGGCCTGTTCGCTCTGCTCGGCGGCGAGAAGATCGATCCGGCCGAGATGGCCCGCGTCAACGCCCTTCGAGGACCGAAGCAGGACGTCGTGCTCGGGGTGTGGGAGCTCGTGTTCTCACTGCCCGAAGACGAGATCAACGCCGTCGTCGAGGCCGCTCTCGCCGGCTACGCCGGCAACGACACGCCCTACTTCACACTCTTCGGTGTCGACCCCGAGCCCGGCTATCACGAGTGGCTGAACGGGTTCGTGGCCAACGCCACAACCGAGGTGTGGGCCGGCCACGGCCACTACCCGCACCTCGTCGACCCGGATCACTTCGTCGAGCGGCTCCGGGCCTTCTGGGCCTGAGCCTCCCGGCTGGACCTGACCGAGCCGCCTGGATCTGACCCCCCGCCTGGACCTAGCCCTCCCGGAGCGCGTCGACCTTCGCCCGCGCCTCCTCGGAGTCGCCGGCGAACGATGCGTCGGTCGATGCATCGCCGGTGAGCACGCTGATCGGGTCACGCAGGTCGTCGACATAGCCGAGGGCGAAGGCTCCGATCCGGTAGCCCATCAACCGCTGGAGCGGCTCAGGGAAGGTGGCGGCCGTCTCGCGCGGCACCGAGAGGTACTGGTTCTCCTCCTGGCGGAGGAAGCCGACGTTGTAGGTGATGTTGATCGCCCGGCGATTGGCGTCGGAGTCGTTGGCGCCACCGCCGTGATACACGCTGCCGCTGTAGAACAGCACCGACCCCTTGGTCATCTCGGCCGGGATCGAATCCTCGAGCGCGAACTTCAGCCCGTCTTCGAGTTGGTTGCTGCCGATCACCACACGGGTCGCCCCGTTCTCCTTGGTGAAGTCGTCGCCGGCCCAGATCGTGTTGCACTGCACGTCGTACCCCGTCGGGAACGGGAAGAAGTCGAACGCCCATTGGTCGCGATGGATCGGTTGGGCCTCGCCGCCCGGGCCGATGTCGATGATCTGGGTGAGGTGCAGCTGATAGCTGGTGACATGGCCGAGGAAGTCGTCGCACGTCGCGACGACGGTCGGGTGCATCACCATGTCCTGGGCGGTGGCCGAACGGGCGAGCAGACCGCCGGTCCGGCGGGTGGTGAATCCGCTGAACGAGTCGCCGCCGTTGGGTGTGGCGTCGACGTGGGGCTGCATCTCGTCGAAGAAGCGGTCGACCAGGTCGGGGGCGACCATCTCATCGACGATCACCGCGCCGTCGCGCCGCAACACCTCGGCGATCTCGGAGCCGGAGGCGGACGAGGGCAGATGCACGATCTCCATGACTCGAAGTCTGAGGCGAGGGCGTGCGACGATGCAAACGATGCGCATCGCCTTCTTCCTCTACGAGGGCCTCACCACCCTCGACATCATCGGCCCGCACGACGTGCTGAGCCGCCTCCCGGACACGGAGGCGATCAGCGTCGGCACCACGACCGGTCCGTTCATGGCCGACACCGGCGTGCTCGGCCTGACCGCGACCCACACGATCGACCAGGTCGACTCGGCCGACATCCTCGTCGTGCCCGGTGGCGTCGCCGGCACGTTCGCCGCTGCCGCCGATGAGGAGATCCAGGAGTGGGTTCGCATGATCGACGCCGGGTCGACGTGGACGACCTCGGTCTGCACCGGATCGCTGATCCTCGGCGCCGCCGGCGTGCTCGACGGCAAGCGGGCGACCACCCACTGGGCTGCGGTCGACATGTTGCCGGCTTACGGCGCCACGCCGGTCGCCGACGAACGGGTCGTGTTCGACGGCAAACACGTCACCGCCGCCGGGGTGTCGTCCGGCATCGACATGGGCCTCACGCTCGCAGCTCGGATCGCCGGCGACGACGTCGCCAAGACGATCCAGCTCGGGATCGAGTACGACCCCCAGCCGCCGTTCGACGCCGGTTCGGTCGACAAGGCGGGCACGGAGATCGCGGCACTCGCCGCCGGGATCTTCTGACGCCGTCGGGCGTCAGCTCAGGTAGGCGACGATGCGAGCCCGCATCTCGTCGAGCGAGGGGGCGGACGCGCCGGCGACCTTCGCTTGCTCGTCCCATCGACGCAGCGAAACCGCAGCATCGACGTGGGGTGACGCCTCGAAGGCGGCGACCTCGTCGTCGGTCATCGGTCCACCCTGGAGTACCAGCGAGTGGACCGACGCCGGCGACAATTCGTCGTGGTACGACGGCTCCACCGCGCACAGGTAGCGCTTGGCGGGGACGTGGAGCTGCACCGGCACGGTGACCGGCTCGTCGAACCAGTTGGCGAGGAAGCGGGCCCCGACGTCCTCGTGATGAAAGTCCGTGCGCACCTCGCCATCGTCGTCTCGTTCGTTCACCAGGAGGTGACCGATGTCGTGCAGGAACGCGGCGAGCACGGTGGCATCGTCGGATCCCTCGTCGACGGCACACCCGGCGCACTGGGTTGCGTGTTCGATCTGGGTGACGACCTCGCTGTACTTCTGGTCGCCGCGCTGTTCGAACAGCCCGACGAGCGCATCGGCGATCTCCGCCGGCTGCTCGAGTTCACGCCAGACGGGCATCGTCGTCATCAGATCACCTGCTTTCGGACCCACGTCGAGAGCAACTCGATCGCGTACACCAACACGAAGATACAGATCAGGAGGCCGCCGACCAGCTCGAACTGGAAGAGGCGGGTGCCCTGCACGAGCGGGAAGCCGATGCCGCCGGCACCGACGATGCCGAGCACCGTCGAGGCCCGCAATGACACATCGAGCACGTACAACGAGTGGCCGATGATCGACGGCATCGCCTGCGGCAGCACCGACGTGAAGGTCTCCTGCACCCCGGAGGCGCCGGTCGCACGGACGCCGTCGCGCGGCCCCTCCTTGATCTCCTCGATCGAGTCGGCGAATAGCTTCGTGGAGAAGCCGTAGAGGCCGATGGCGAGCGCCAAGACACCGGGCTGCGGGCCGAGGCCGAGGGCGGCGACGAAGATCACCGCGACGATCAGGTCGGGCAGGGCGCGGACGCCGAGGATGAACGAGCGGGTGAGGTTGTAGACCCACCGGGCCGGTGCGACGTTGCGAGCGGCGAGCAGCGCCGTGGGGATCGCGAAGACCAGTGAGAGGCCGGTCGCCGCAAAGCCCATCTGCACCGTCTCGATGAGCAACTCGCCCCAGCGATCGTCCCACCAATCCATGTTCCGAGGGATCAGATTGTTGAAGATCTCAGGGATCTCGGGGAGACCCTGCACCATCTCGATGAAGGACAGGTCGGGCACGGTGAAGGCGAGCACGAGCATCGCCAGGCAGGACCCACCGAACACCCACATCACGATGCGATCGCGGTTCCACGGCGGGCGCAGGGTCTCGCGATCGAACGGAAGCTCGGCGGTGGTGGGATCGGCCGGGCGGAAGTCCTCGGCCTGCACCTTGTGACCGAGGCCGAGGGTGGCGAGCACGCCCTTCTTCTTGGGGCCGTCGTCGTGGCCGAGGATCACGGCCCGGACCTTGCTCGAGACGATCTCGACGATCGCGATCAACACGATGATCACGAGGGTCACGCCGAGCAGCTGCTCGTAGTCGAGGCTGCCCTGATGCGCCCGGATCTGCAGGCCGATGCCGCCGGCGCCGACGAGGCCGAGCAGCGTCGACGCCCGGAAGTTGATGTCGAGGCGGTAGAGCGAGATGGCGATGAACGAGGGGATGACCTGGGGCAGGATGCCGGTGGTGATCTCCTGGAATCGGCCGGCGCCGCTGGCGATCACGCCTTCGCGCGGGCCGGGGTCGATCTGCTCGATCGAGTCGGAGAAGAGCTTGCCGAGCATGCCGATCGAGTGGAGGCCGAGCGCGAGCACGCCGGGCAACACACCGATCGAGTACACCCGGACGAAGATCAGGGCGAGGATCAGCTCGGGAAGGGCGCGGGTCACGACGATGAACGCGCGAGCGACGCCGCGGATCACTCGATTCTTGGTGACGTTGTTCGCGGACAGGAACGCGATCGGGATGGCGAGGAAGATGCCGAGCGCAGTGCCGGCGAACGCCATCAGGAACGTGTCGAGCGCGGCCTCCCACACGAGGCGGGGTTCGTCGATACGGGGCGCCCACATGCGATCCAGCAGGTTGAAGATGTCCTGCCGCTCGGTCCAAAAGGTCAGCGGGTTCACCCCGATGTCCCACATGCTGTAGAGGCACGCGCCGATGAAGGCCACGAGGATCGCCGTGAGCAGGTTGCGACGGCGCGTCGACGGCGGCGTCAGCCCCTTGCCCTCGCCGGGCGAGACGACCTCAGCCGCGACCTTGGCCTCCCTGACGGACGACTCGTCGAGGAGCGTCATGTCAGATCGACCACCGATCGGGCGTACTCGTCGATCTTGTTTCCCTCGGGATCGAGGCGTCGGTAGACCTCCATCACCCGCTCCTGGGTGAGGCCGTCGTCGACCGGGCTGTCGAGCACGACCTTGCCGTCCTGGAGGCCGATGAGGCGACCGGCCCAGCCCATGGCGAGGTCGACCTGGTGCAGGCTGCAAAGGACCGTGATCTGATCCTCGACACAGGCCTGGAAGAGCACGTCCATCACCTGTCCGGAGATCTCCGGATCAAGGGAGGCGACCGGCTCGTCGGCGAGCACGATCTTCGGCTTTTGCATCAGCGTGCGGGCGATGGCGACTCGCTGCTGTTGGCCACCCGACAAGGTGTCGGTTCGCTGGAACGCTCGGTCGCCGAGACCGACCCGCTCGAGCTGCTGAAGCGCTTCTCGACGAAGCGACTTCGGGTAGGAGAGCACCCCCATGCGGGGGCCTCGCAGCCGGCCGAGCGCTCCGGAGAGTACGTTCTCCAGGCAGGAGAGCCGGCCGACGATGTTGAACTGCTGGAACACGAAGCCGACCTGGGTCCGCAGCGCACGGAGCTCTGCCCCCTTGAGTTGGTCGACTCGCTGGCCCAGCACGGTGACCGACCCAGAGGTCGGCTCGTGGAGCCCGTTGAGGTGCCGCAGCAGCGTGGACTTGCCGGAGCCCGACAAGCCGATGATCACGCAGAGCTGCCCTTCGGGCACCGAGAAGGAGACGCCGTCGAGGGCGCGGACTCGCCCGTTGTCGAAGGTCTTCACGAGACCTTCGACCTCGACCACCGGCGTGCCGCTGGTCGGGTTGGTACTGGGGCGAACCGCGCCCTCGACGTCAGTCATCTAGATCAGCCCTCGCACTTGGCCGAGCCGGTGAGCTCGCAGAGCTCACGGATCGGGTCGAAGTAGGCGTCGTCACCATCGAGGTAGCCCCAGAACGGACCGTCCGAGAGCGGGCAGTCGTCGACGCTGTCGCAGTAGCCGTTCTCGACGGCCCAGTCGACGTTCACCTTGGTGGTGACGATGTCGATGATCTCGGCCTTCATCGAGTCGGGCAGCCAGTTGCCGACGGCGAGCGGCGGCGCAGCGATGGGAGCCGACTTGTCGATGATGCGGATCGTGGCGGCGTCGCCATTCACGGTCTCGTCCTCGACCTCGTCGATCACACCGGCGAGGTCGCCGGACTCGATGAGCTGCTCGGTGACCATGGTGTCGTAGGCGAAACCGGCGTCGCAGTCACCGTTGGCGACAGCGAGCGCCGACGCATCGTGACCGCCGGCGAAGGTGGCCTCGATGTCGGTCGAGGTCTCCGAGGGGTCGATGTCGGCGGCGAGGAGCAGGGCGCTCGGGAAGAGGAAGCCCGAGGTCGAGCCCGGATCCACGAAGCAGACCTTCTTGCCACGCAGGTCCTCGACGCTGTTCACGTCGCTGCCGACCTGGGTGATGAGGTACGAGCGGTAGTCGCCGTAACCCTCGGGGGTGTCCGAGGCCCACAGGCCGGCCACGTCGAGGTCCGCACCGGCGCCGGTGGCGATCACGTAGGAGAAGCCACCGAACGAGGCGATGTCGACCTCTTCAGCGATGGTGCCCTCGATGACGCCGGCGTAGTCGGCGGCCTGGATGAACTCGATCTCGACGCCGAGCTCGTCGGCGATGATCTGCGGGGTGACGTAGTCGCCGATCGACTGAGCGTTCTCAGCCGGGACGGCGCCGTAGGTCAGCGTGTCGGGCCAGTCCGCTCGGGGATCGGCTTCGCCGTCCGACTCCGAAGCGGAATCGGACGATTCGGTGCTGGTCTCTTCATCGTCGTCACCACACGCGGCGGCGATGAGCGAGAAGGCTGCAAGCAGGACGAGCAGCCAACGGAACTTCTGCATTGGGGTTCCCTCCGGGGGATGTGAAAGCCGCCCGTGCGTCACAGGCGGCACGTGTTCTGGTGAACCTCGCGAGGTCTAACCACGGAAACGGTCATCGAAGTGAACCGGAATCCACGAGCGGGTGAATGAAACCGAACGGCTCGGAACCGCTTGTCATGACAACTTGAAGTCAGTCGCCGGAAACGCTTCGATTCGATCGTCGACCGCGACATCCTGTCCGTCGCCCGATCCGGCCCCCAGGAGGACGTCATGGACCTCGACCCCCGACAACGAAGCGAGTGGACCGACCAGGGATGGCTCGCGTTGCGAACCGCCTTCGACGACCACGAGATGGCCGCCATCGACGCCGCCACCCGAGAAGTCGAAGCCTGGGGCACCGATCGCGGCCTCGCCCACTATGAGCAGACTCCCGCGGGGCCGGCCATCGCCCGGTCGGAGGACTTCGAACCCCATCAGGCGCACCTGCGGTCGCTCCTGCGGTCGAGCCTGATCACCGAGACCGTCGATGCCCTCTTCGGCGAACCGGGCGTGCTCTTCAAGGAGAAGATCAACTACAAGCACGCCGGAGGCGGCGGCTTCGCCCCGCACCAGGACATCACCGCCTATCCCCAGATCCAGCGTTGCATCTCGGTGATGGTGCCGCTCGACGCCGCCGACACCACCAACGGCTGCCTGTGGTTCACGACGCAGAACCCCGGCGTCGTGATCGAGAACGAGCGCGGGTCGATCCCCCAGGCGTGGTGCGACCAACAGGAGTGGACACCACTCGAGGTCGAGCCCGGCGACGTCGTGTTCTTCGACGGGCTCGCACCCCATCGCAGCGACACCAACGACAGCGAGCGGTCTCGCCGAGCGATGTACCTCACCTACAACCCGCTGAGCGAGGGTGACCTCCGGTCGCCGTACTACGCGGACAAGCGCCGACGGCTCGAGGCCGCCGATGGGGTCGGTGACAGCGGAAACGTGTTGATCTCGGTCAACGACGACTTCCTGGGCAAGCCGGTCGAGCCGACCTGAGCAGCCACGCTCAGAGTCGTCGCCAGGAGCCGTTGGGGAGCCGCTCCCAGAAGCCGACATGCCACGTGGCCACCGCCATCGGGTCGACGATCTCCTCGGCGAGCGCCACGTACGGGTCGAGATCCGCAACGCCGTAGGCGAGGCTGACGTGGAGCCAGTCCTTGGGCCGCAAGGCATCCTCACCCGGTGCGACGACGTCCGCGGCGACGACCGCATCGATGATCGAGAGAAGTCCGGGGGAGGAGAGTTCGAGGCCCACCCAGCCGTCGTGGATCCCGAGCCGGTCGACGACGACGTCGTCGGGCGCACCGTGGGCGGCAATCACCG
>JBCBYI010000120.1:0-12657 GCA_039815945.1 Actinomycetota bacterium
CGAGCCGAGCGACACGATGGCCAAGGTCATCTCCAAGTCCGTGCGTGATGCCGGATTGGGGACGGTCCGCGCCCGCACCATCGTCGAGGGCCTGCAGCGTGACGATCTCTTTACCGTGGTCGCCGAGCAGTTCCTGACCGACACCGCCCGCCACGCCGACCTGGTGCTCCCGGCCACGACCCAGATCGAGCACCTCGACCTCGCGCCGGCGTGGGGCCATCTCAACGTCGCACTCAATCGGCCGGCGATCGAACCGCTCGGCCAGGCCAAGCCCAACAACGAGATCTTCCGGCTGCTCGCCACCGAACTCGGCCTCGACGCTCCGGAGCACCACGAGTCCGACGAGGACCTGATCCGGGGGCTACTCGCGAGCGATCACCCGACGCTCGACGGCGTCACGTGGGAGCGCCTCGTCGACCAGGGATGGGCCCGGTTCGCCGTCGAGCCCGGCACGCGCCCCCATACCGACACGACCTTCGCGCTGGGTCCCCTCGACGTCGCCGTCCCGACCGGCAGCGCGCCGTTCCAGTTGATCAGCCTGAAGCAGCACGTGAAGTTCCTGAACGCGAACTACTCCCAGTTCTCCGCCCATCTCCCGACCCCGCCGCATCCCCGCCTGGAGCTCCATCCGGTCGATGCGGCGTCGCTCGGCATCATCGAGGGCACTCGCGTACGCGTCCACAACGAGCGGGGATCGCTCACGGTCGAGGCGACCGTCAGCGATCGCGTGCAACCCGGGCTTGTCGCTCTGCCCTTCGGCTGGGGTCACTCGTCGACGCCCGAGGGACGGGCGGTCAACGCCCTCACCAATCCGACGGTGCCCGACGACGACGCCGGGTCGGCGGCGTTCCACGACACGTGGGTGCACGTCGAGCTTGTCTGAAGCCGGGTGATCCGGTCCACTATCGAGGGGTGACCCTCACGCTCGTCCACGCTGCCGCGACCTGGTTCCTCGTCGGGCTGATCTGGACGATTCAGGTCGTGCACTATCCCCTCTTCGCCAAGGTCGGCGAGGCGGGGTTCGTGGCGTACGAGGCGGCCCACACCCGTCTTATCTCACTGATCGTGGGGCCGGCCATGCTCGTCGAGGGCATCGCCACCCTGTGGCTCTTCTTCGCCCCGCCCGACGGCCTGTCACGTACCCTGCCGCTGATCGCCGGACTCGTGCTCGCCGTTGTCCACCTCTCGACGATCACGCTGCAGGTCCCCGCCCATGGTCGACTCGAACAGGGCTGGAATCCCGTCGTCGCCGACCGACTGGTGCGCACCAACTGGATCCGCACCCTCGGCTGGACGACCCGAGGTGTGCTCGCTCTGTTGATGATCGACGCAATCGCATGATCGAGGCTTGCCCATGACCGATCCCCGCCCGACCGTCTGGGTCCTCGGCGACCAACTCCGCCGCACCGCCGGCGTCCTCGCCGACCACACCCCCGACTCGTGCCGCGTGCTGCTGGTCGAGAGCGACTCGATCCTTCGCCGCCACCGATGGCACCGCCAGCGAGCGCACATGGTGCTGTCGGCGATGCGTCACTTCGCCGCTGAACTCGAGGCCGAAGGCTTCGCCGTCGACCATCGGCGGGCTCCGACCCTGACCGCCGGCCTCCGCGCCCACTGCGACGAGTTCGGGGTGGAACGGGTGCTCGCCACCTCACCGTCGAGCCACGACGCCGTCGCCCGCATGGAGGCGCTCGGGGTGGAGCTCTCGGCCAACACCTTCTTCTTGACCGACTACCACGAGTTCGGCGAGTGGGCCGCAGGCCGCAAGCGCATCCGGATGGAGGACTTCTACCGTCGTCAGCGCCTCGATCTCCATGTGTTGATGGACGGCGAGGAGCCCGCGGGCGGCGCCTGGAACTTCGACCACGACAACCGCGAGCCGCCGCCCAGGGACGGCCGGGCCTGGCCCACCCTCGAACCGTTCGCACTCGACGACATCGACGAGGCGGTCATGGCTGACCTCGACGCCCGTGACGACGTCGCCCTCTGGGGCGCTGCACCCGACGGTCGCTGGCCGGTCACCCGGGCCCAGGCGCTCGCCCGGCTGGAGTCGTTCGTCGACGAAGCCCTGCCTGCGTTCGGGGCCCACGAGGACGCCATGCTCGCCGCCGAGTGGAAGCTCGCCCACAGCGCCCTCAGCAGCGCGATGAACATCGGCCTGCTCGACCCGATGGAGGTGGTGCGGGCCGCCGAGGTCGCCTACCGGGAGGGGCGGGCGCCGATCAACAGCGTCGAGGGCTTCATCCGCCAGGTCATGGGTTGGCGAGAGTACGTGTGGGGCCTCTACTGGTTCTTCGGGCCCGACTATCGCAACGAGAACGGGCTCGAGGCCCACCGTCCGGTTCCGCCGTCGTTCACCGGCGCGGCCGACACCGACATGGCGTGTGTGTCCTCGGTCGTCGCCGGCGTGCACGACCGCGCCTACGCCCACCACATCGAACGGCTGATGGTGCTCGGCAACTTCGCGCTGCTCACCGGGGTCGATCCGTGGGCTCTCACCGAATGGATGTGGGCGAACTTCATCGACGGCGCCGAGTGGGTGATGCTGCCAAACGTCATCGGGATGGCGCTCCACGCCGACGGCGGGCGCATGGCGACCAAGCCGTACGCCGCCGGCGGGGCCTACATCAACAAGATGAGCGACCACTGCAAGGGGTGTCGCTACAACCCGAAGAAGCGCACCGGCGACGACGCCTGCCCCTTCACCTCGCTCTACTGGGATTTCCTCGCCCGCAACGAGCACCTGCTGAAGGGCAACGCCCGCCTCGGCCAGCAACTCGCAGGGATGCGACGCCTCGCCGATCTCGACGCCACCCGGGATCGAGCCGCCGAGGTCCTGGTGCGGCTCGACACCGGCCGGCTCTGAGCCAACCCTCAGTCGAACAGGCCGAGTTCGGCCGCGCGGGTGATGGCGTGGCTGCGCTTGCCGACCCCGAGCTTGCGGTAGATCGCCTTGATGTGGGTCTTCACCGTCGAGGCCGCGATGTAGAGCTCGTCGCCGATCTCTCGCTGGGTGAGGTCGCCGCGGAGCAAGCGAAGCACGGCCAGCTCCCGATCGCTCAACGGGTCGACGAGCCCGCCGGCCAGGCGGGTCGGGCTCGACGCCGGAGGCTGCCGGACGTCGGCCCGGGTCGCTCGGATCTGCTCGGCGAGCGGCCCGTGGCCGATCACCCGGGCCACGCCGAGCGCCTCGTCGAGGTGTTGATCAGCGAGCACGATGTCGGCCCCTTCGATGGCGACCTCGGCCCGGATCAGGAGCGCCGACGCGAGGATCTCCCCCGCCGTCGTCCGGCGACCGACCTCGACGGCTTCGTCGGCCAGACGGGCCGCCTCGTGGGGTCGCCCGTGACGCAGCCGATGACGGGCGAGCTCGCCGGCGATCGACGACTGCACGGCTGCGTACCCGCTACGTGCGACCTCGAGCGCATCCTCGAGATGCAGGACCGTCTCGGGATCGTCGGGATCGATGCGGGCGAGTGAGACGCGACCGATCATCTCCGGATAGGGCTCACCGAGGTCGCTCGAGATCTCGATGACTCGGCGGTACGCGGCCCGGGCCGCGTCGGGCGCGCCGAGTTCGGCGTGCGCATTGCCCTGGGCGACGTAGGAGAACACCAGCTCGATGTCGTCGTCGTCGATGTGCGCCATCGCCGCTTCCGCGTACCGGAGCGCGTCGACGTGACGGTTGCGATGGCTGGCGTGGAACGCCATCGCCAGCTGGACGCTGGCCCGCCAGGACGGGTCGATGTTGGGATCGGCGAACAGCGGCTCCCACTCGGTGGGCCGTTCCGTCGGGATGTAGTGGACGATCCAGGGGGCGATGGGCCCGACCATCGACCGGTAGCCATCGAGGTCGCCGGACGTGCGTCGGTGGCGCAGAGCAGCCTGCAGATTGGCGGCTTCGGCCCAGAAGCGGGGAAAGACGTTGTCGGGATCCGGGGCGTGTCGGGCAGCATCGATCCGGGCCACGAGGTCGTCGCAGTACGCCGCATGGGCGGTGCGGGCGACGGCGAGACCGTCGGAATCGAGGCGGGCCATGGAGTCGCGGCGCACGGGTTCGAGGATCCGGTATCGCCCGGTCGAGGGCTCGAACTGCACGAGCGAGTGATCGACGAGGCGCTGGAGGATCTCGCGGCCGTCGCCCTCGACGAGGAACCCGACCGCGTCGGCGGAGAACCCGCCGACGAAGACCGACAGGCGGTCGAAGACGGCGAGGTCGGCGGGGTCGAGGAACCGGCGACTCCAGTCGAGCGACGCGGCGACCGACCGGTGATGGTCGGGCCGGTCGCGGGTCAGCCCCTCCACCCCCGAGGCGGTCATCACCCGCCGGATCTCGTCAAGCGGCTGGCTCCGCACGAGGGCGGCGGCGAGCTCGAGCACGAGCGGCACCCCGTCGGCGAGCCGGCAGATGTCGACGACGGTCCGCACGTTGTCGTCGCCGAGCCGGAAGGTCGGCACGACCCGTCGCGCCCGCTCGACGAAGAGTTCGACGCTCGACGTGGTGAGCGCGGTGGCGAGATCGGCTGCCTCGTCGGGCACGACGAGGGGCAAGACCGGCCAGATCGCCTCGCCGATCAGGTCGAGGGGACGACGGCTGGTCGCCACCACCGTCGTGGTCGCAGCCGCCTGACCGACCTCGGTGACCAGCCGGGCGACCGCCTCGATCAGGTGCTCGCAGTTGTCGAGCACGAGCAGGGTCGGCGTGGCGGCGATCGCGGCGAAGAGGCCGTCGAGTGACGCATCGACCTCCTCGGCGAGCGCGGCGGCGACCACCCGCACCAGATCGGGCTCGTCGTCGGCGTCGGCGAGCGGTACGACCACGACACGGCCGAACTCGGGCTCGATCTCGTCGACCAGCTCGGCGGCGAGCGTCGACTTCCCGACCCCACCCGGACCGATCAGGGTCACGAGCCGGGATCCGGCCACGAGCGCGGCGAGGCCCCGAACGGCGTCGGCCCGACCGACGATGGATCCGCTGGAGGGGCCACGGGTGAACACACCCCCACTGTAGGAACCCCGTACGACGGGTGTTCCCCTGTTCGGGGGATCTCCCTCCCCCTCCTGGTCGGCCACGATGGGTAGATGAGCCGGATCGAACGCCAGGTCCACGTGGCGGCGCCGCCCGCCGATGTCGCCGCCCACCTGCGCCACAGCCGCTGGTCGGCGGCGCTCGTGCTCGCCCCCGAAGGCATCGGCACGCGGGTCACGATCGAGGCCCCGGCCGAGCCGCCGGCCGTGGCCGCCGCGCTGGAGGTGGCGATGCTCGCCGACGTGTGTCGGGTGAAGTCGATGCTCGAAGGCGGCACCGCGGGGACGGGTCAGCCCGACCAGGTCGGGAAGTCGACGTAGCCCTCGGGGCCGGGATCGTAGATGTGGTCGGCACGGGTGTCGGCGAGTTCGTGCCCGCCGGCGATCCGGTCGACGAGATCGGGGTTGGTGATGAAGAGCCGGCCGAACGACACCGCGTCGGCGCGGCCAGCGGCGAGGGCGTTGTTCGCCTCGGACGGCCCGTAGCCGTCGTTGACGATCACCGGCCCCCGGAAGGAGGCTCGACAGAGCGCCTCGTTGTCGACGGGTCCGGCCGGGAGCCGGATCGTGTGGCAGTACGCGAGGCCGAGCGGGTCGAGCGCACCGAGGAGCGCCCGGAAGGTCTCGTCCGGGTCGTCGTCGTAGAGGTCGTTGTAGGGGTTGCCCGGACAGATGCGGAACCCGACCCGGCCGGCGCCATCGACACTCGCCATCGCCGCAGCGACCTCGACGAAGAAGCGGAGGCGCCCCTCGAGCGAGCCACCCCATTCGTCGGTGCGATGGTTGGTCCCGGTCGACAGGAACTGGGCGGGCAGGTAGCCGCTGGTGCCGTGGAGTTCGACCCCGTCGAACCCCGCCTCGTAGGCCAGCTCGGTGCTGCGCCGGTAGTCGCCGATCACGCCGGGGATCTCGTCGGCGTCGAGCGCCCGCGGCACCACACAGGGCTGCATTGTGGCGCCGGCGGTGTCGGTGTACATGCGCTGCCGAGCCGCGATCGCCGACGGCGCGATCGTCTCGGCGTTCTGCGCCTTGTTGTCGGCCACCGCGATGCGCCCGACGTGCATCATCTGCATCACGATGGTGCCGCCCTCGGCGTGCACGGCATCGGTGACCTGTCGCCACCCCGCCACCTGGTCGGCGTCGACCAGGCCCGGGGTGCGGCAGTAGCCCTTGCCCGCCTCGGATGGGTAGACGCCCTCGGTGATGATCATCCCGGCGCCGGCCCGCTGGCGGTAGTACTCGACCATGACGTCGCTGACCGACCCGTCGGCGTGGGCTCGAGAACGCGTCATCGGTGCCATCACGACGCGATTCCGCAGCTCGAGCCGACCGAACCGGGCCGGCGTCATCAACTCGACCCGGGCGGTGTGGTTCATCGAGCGAGCAGTTCCTCGATCAGCGCCGCCATCTCCAGTGGCTTGTCGCCCTGGATCGAGTGGCCGGCGCCGTCGACCACGATGTGGACGGTGTCGGGTCGGCGGCGCAGCCACTCGGCGACGTCCTCGTCGCCGATCACGCTCCACTTCCCGCCCTGCCACAGGGTGATCGGAACCTGCACCAGGTCGACCTTGCCCCACAGATCCTGGAACGAGGGCGCAGCGTCGCCGCTGACCTTCCAGTCCCGCATGCGGTCGTAGCGCCACGTCCAGCTGCCATCCGGCAGCGGCTTGGCGTTGTGGAGGATGCCGCGCCGCAGGCTCGATTCGCTGCGACCGGGATTGAACTCGATCGTGCGGTCGAGAATCGCCTGGAACGACTCGAACTCCTCGGGTCCGTCGACGAAGGTGATGATCGGCTCAGCCTTGGCGTGATCGGTGCCGGGCGTGACGTCGACGACGCCGAGCCGTCGAACGAGGTGCGGATGATCGGCCGCGAGACAGATCGAGGTCATGCCCCCGAGCGACATGCCGACCACCGCCTCGGCGTTCGGTGCCAGCTGCTCCACCGCGACGGCGACGTCGGTCGCCATCGACGTCGGCGTGTAATCGTGGGCCGGGCGGTGGTCGCTGTGGCCGTGACCGGGAAGGTCGATGGCGATCAGCGAACGACCGAGCGCGAGGGCCACGGTGTCCCACGTGTGGGCGTTCTGGGCGCCCCCGTGGACCAGCACGAGCTCGGGATCCCCGTCGCCCCACACGAGCGCGGAGAGCCCGAGCCCGGAGGGCAGCTCGACCCGTTCGCGCCGCACCACGGGCGGGGCCTCGAACCCGAGGTCGTACTCGGTGGCGTTCTCGTGGAACAGCCCGAACTCGTCATAGTCCTGCACGCCCGGACCCTAGAGCAGGCGGGCCCGGTGGCTCACGTCGACGACGCGACGATCAGCGGGCGCCGGCGGGGCGCCACTGCTTGCGCCGGTACAGCCAGGTCGGCGGCTGGCCGTCGGGAGGACGGAGCTCGTCGGTGAGGCCCAGCCGGACCGCCACCGGGCCGAGGACCCGCCGCAGCTCGTCGAACTCCTGGGGACTCTCGAGCTGGTCGACCAGGGTGTAGTTGCGGTGACCACGGTTGGCGATCAATCCGCCGAGCTTGCCCCGCCGGGTGTGATGCACCCCGACGCGGGCCCGCTTGAGGCGGGCGACGGCGTCCCACGTGATCTCGTGACGCCGCAGCGGCGTGTGACGCACGAGGCCGCGTTCGCTGAACGAGGTCGCAACCGGCAGGTCGAACGCCACCACGAGCATGGCGACGAGGGTCAGCGCGGTCGCTCCGAGCGACACGACCGTCGCCCCGGCCCGCGCCCAGGCGACGATGGCGATCACGGCGAGCAGCACCGCGCCGAGGACCGCCATGACGATGCCGGTCCAGCTGGAATGCAAGACGATGCGGGCGTCGGTCTCGGCCGCCTCGGGGCCGGTCACTACAGGACGTCGGCCGTGCGGTTGGACGGGCGGATCTCGACGATCTCACCTGGCTCGATCGGGTGGTGACACGCCGACAGCTGGCCGGGTGCCCGCTCGACCATCTCCGGCTCTTCCGTGGCGCACAGGTCGGTGGCCCGGTAGCAGCGGGTGCGGAACCGGCAGCCCGACGGCGGATCGATCGGCGACGGGATGTCGCCTTCGAGGACGATGCGGTGCCGCTGACGCTCCGTCGCTGGCGAGGGCACCGGAACCGCCGACAGCAGCGCCTTGGTGTAGGGATGCGACGGCTGGTCGTAGAGCGTGGTGCGATCGGCGATCTCGACGATCTTGCCGAGATACATCACGGCGACCCGGGTGGAGACGTGACGCACGACCGACAGGTCGTGGGCGATGAACAGGTACGCGATGTTGCGTTCGTCCTGCAGCTTCTGGAGCAGGTTGATGACACCAGCCTGCACCGACACGTCGAGGGCGGAAACGGGCTCGTCGAGCACGATGAAGCCGGGGTCGAGGGCGAGGGCCCGGGCGATGCCGATGCGCTGGCGCTGACCGCCGGAGAACTCGTGGGGGTAGCGGTTGCCGTGCTCGGGCCGCAGGCCGACGTCCTTGAGCAGGGTGCCGACCCGCTCGAGGCGTTCCTTGCTCGACAGCGACTCGTGGATGCTGAAGGGCTCGGCGACGATGTCGTTGACCGGCATCTTCGGGTTGAGCGAGGCGTACGGGTCCTGAAAGACCATCTGCACCTCGCTGCGCAGGTCGCGCAGCTCCTTCTTGGGCAGCCCGACGAGTTCCTTGCCGTCGTAGGTCACCGACCCCGAGGTCGGCTCGTGGAGCTGGAGCACCGCCCGACCGGCGGTGGTCTTGCCCGAACCGGATTCACCCACCAGACCGAGCGTCTCGCCGGCGCCGATGTCGAACGAGATCCCCGACACGGCGTGGACCTTGCCGACCTGACGGCGGACGAGGCCGTTGCTCATGACCGGGAATTCCTTGACCAGGTCGTTCACCTGGACGAGTGCGTCGCTCATCAGCGATCACCTCCGAGGACGACCTTGGTCGGGGTGAGGTCGTCCCACCGATGACAGGCGGCCCGATGCCCGGGATCGTCGGTCTCGACGAGATCGGGCTCGGCGGCGTCACACATGTCGACCGTGAAGCTGCACCGCGGCGAGAACGGGCACCCGTCGGGGGGGTTGAGCAAGCTCGGCGGCGTGCCCGGGATCGGGGTGAGTTCACCCTCGCTGTCGAGCGACGGGATCGCACCGAGCAGACCCAGCGTGTAGGGCATCTGCGGCTTGGTGAAGATCTGGTCGACGGTGCCCTGCTCGACGAACCGACCGCCATACATCACGGCCACCCGGTCGGCGGCGCCGGCGACGACCCCGAGGTCGTGGGTGATCAAGATGATCGCCGCGTTGAGCTCGTCCTTGACCTCCATGAGGGTCTCGAGCACCTGGGCCTGGACGGTCACGTCGAGGGCGGTGGTCGGCTCGTCGGCGATGATGATGTCGGGCTGGTTCATCATCGCCATCGCGATCATGACCCGCTGGCGCATGCCGCCGGAGAACTCATGGGGGTAGGCGTCGACCCGGAGTTCGGGCTGGGGGATGCCGACCAGATCGAGCGCTTCGATCGCCTGCTTGCGGGCGACCTTGGGCGACACCCGATGGTGGGCCCGCACGATCTCGGCCAGCTGACGACCGACGGTGTACACCGGGTTGAGCGAGGTCATCGGATCCTGGAAGATCATCGCGATGTCGTTGCCGCGGTACTTGCGAACGTCGCGGTCGGGCTGGCCGATGAGCTGGTTGCCGAGGTAGGTCGCGCTGCCCTCGATCTTGGCGGTGGTGGGCAGCAACCCCATCAGCGCCATGGTCGACACCGACTTTCCGGAGCCGGATTCGCCCACGATGCTGAAGACCTCGCCGCGACGCACCTGGTACGACACGCCGCGCACGGCGAGCACGTTGCCGTCCTCGCTCGGGAAGGTGACCCGCAGGTCGTCGACGTCGAGCAGGACCTCGGCGTCGTTGCCGGTGGCGGCGGCCTGGGCTGCGGTGGCGGTCATTGGCGGACCCGATTCTGGCGGGGATCGAAGGCATCACGCAGACCGTCGCCGATGAAGTTGATGCACAGGGCGATCGACACGATGTAGAGCCCCGGCCACCAAAACAGCCAGGGCCGGGTGTTGAACGCGGTCTGGTACTGCGACACGAGCTTGCCGAGCGAGAAGTCCGAGCCCCGCACACCGAGACCGAGATAGCTCAGCGCCGTCTCGACGAGGATCGCCGCCGAGATCAACAGGGTGGCGGTGACCACGACCGAGCCGATCACGTTGGGCAGGATGTGTTTGGTCATGATGCGGGTGTTGCTTGCGCCGAGCGCACGGGCCGCCTCGACGAACTCCTTCTCCCGCAACGAGAGGAATTCGGCTCGGATGATGCGGGCGGTCGTGAGCCACGAGGCGAGGGCGATGATGACGGCGAGGGTGATGATGCCGGCGTCGTAGCGCCGAGAGAGCACGGCGGCCACGAGCAGCAGCGGCACGGTGAAGAGCACGTCGACGATGCGCATGAGCACCGTGTCGGTCCAGCCGCGGTAGTAGCCGGCGAGCCCGCCGATGATCGTGCCGATCGCGGTGGCCATCAGGCCGGCGATCATCGCGATGATCAGGCTGTTCTGCGCCGCCCGCAGGGTGACGGCCAAATAGTCGCGGCCGATGTTGTCCTGGCCGAACGGGTGCTCGCCGAACGTGAGCCCGTCGCCGTCGAGCCACGGGATGGCGTCGAGGGTGGGACGGCCGAAGTTGACGACCGTGCCGGGATCGCCCGAGTGCTTCCAGAGCGAACCACCGACGAACGCGGCGAGCACGAGCAGCAACAGGAAGGTCATCGAGACCATGGCGAGACGGTGGGCGAAGAACCGCCGGATCACCATCTGGCGCTGGGTGCGCGACTCGACGGTGAACTCGCGTTCGGGGCCGGCGCCGGGATCCGGTGCTGCGGCCCTCGAGACGTCGGCCTCCTCGGCGTCGACGTCGACGTTGTCTCCGGTCACGGTCACTGGCGGATCCTCGGGTCGAGATAGGCGTACATGATGTCGGCCACCGCGTTGAGCAACACGATGGAGACCGAGACGACGACCAAGAAGCCCATCACGGGATACGGGTCCACCTCGTTGAGGCCTTCGATGAACAGCGTGCCCATGCCGCCGTTCCAGGCGAAGACCCGCTCGGTGATCACTGCGCCCTCGATGGCGGTGGCGAAGCTGATCGTGATCACGGTCATGACCGGGATCAGGGCCGTGCGGAAGGCGTGACGCAAGATGACCTGGGTCGCCGGCAGGCCCTTGGCCTTGGCCGTGCGGACGTAGTCGGAGTTGAGTGTCTCGAGCATGGAAGCCCGGGTGAAGCGCATGTAGGTCGCGAAGCCGATGAGCGCGAGGGCGATCGACGGGAGGATCTGGTGGCCGGCGTAGACGACCATCGTCTCCCAGAAGGGCTCGTCGAGGTTCGGCGGCTTGGGGTTGACCGTGCCGATCGTGCGGCCCGGCGACCACGCCGAGATGAACTTGTCGATCACGACGATCGTGCCGACGAAGAAGGTCGTGGTCATGCCGGCCTGGATCGCCGCTCGGCGATCGATCTCCCCGCCTAGGGCGGCGCCGACCGCGGCGCCGAGGGCGAGTGAGAGCACCAACAACACAAAGAGACGCCCGAAGCCGCCCTCGTCGACCCACGAGTCGAAGACGATGGTGCCGACGATGCCGGCGATCGCGGCGACGGCGGCCGACACCAGCACGGGACGGTGGCTGAGCGGGGCGTAGATGATCGTCGCGACGACACTCGCGCCGAGCGACAGCACTGCGATGACCGGCAGCGAGATGCCCGGGTTGGTGAGCCAGTCGGTGGCGTCGATGGCGATGAGCAGGATCAGGGCCACACCGCCGACGCCGGCTGCAGCCGTCGCTCTACGGCGGGCGGCCCCTCCGGCGAGGGCACCTGCGATCCCCGCGGTGAGCGCGGTGATGATCGCGATGCCGGTGACCGAGAGGCCGGGTTGCTCCAGGTAGTCGTTGAACCGGATGGCGCCGAACTCCTTGAGGAGCACGGCCACCCAGAAGACCGGGAGCGAGAAGAACAGGAACGCCGTGAACGTCGACGAGTAGTCGAGCAGGCTGTACTGGCGCACGGCAGAGATGATGCCGATGAACAGGCCCAGCAGGATCGAGGCGATCGTCGCCAAGATGATCAGGCGCAGCGTGGTGCCGATGGCGTTCGACAGCAGCGCCGAGACCTCTTGACCGTCGCGGTTGAGCCCGAAGTCGCCGCTGAACAGACCGGTCAACCAGTCGACGTACCGTTCGGTGAACGGCTTGTCGAGCTCCAGGATCTGGCGCATGGTCGCCATCGTTTGGGGCGCGTTGGGGTCGGTTGACTGCCGGAACTCGGCGAGTGGATCGCCCGAGATCGTGACCATGCCGAACATCACGAAGCTGGCCGCGAGCAGGATCGGCACCGACACGAGGAGTCGGCGGATGATGAAGAAGAACACGTAGAACCGCCCCTTCGGTACGTACGGATCAGTGTCAGAAACGACAGGGTGCCGGGCCGACGAGCGGCCCGACACCCGATGTCGTCACGTCAGGTTGTCACACACGGGCCCACGAGGGGCAACGTGTGACGGACGAAGACTTGATCAGCTGAGCTGCCAAGCCGACGCGTTCCAGGTCAGACCGTTCTGCGACGGGTTGTAGATGACGTTGGAAG
>JBCBYI010000121.1:0-12418 GCA_039815945.1 Actinomycetota bacterium
CGGGCGGCACCCCGGCCTCCTCGAGATCGCCGTTGTAGAACGGGACGTCGACGATCGGGATCTCGGTGAGCGTCACTCCCTCGGGGACGAGTTCGGTGGCGGCCTCGAACACGGCCCGATGGACCGAGGCGGCCCGCAGACTGCCGATGATCGCGACGAGGGAGACGGGGGCGTCGGTCATGGGGCGCCACCCTAGGGTCGTTCAGCGGACCTCGGGGCAGTCGATCGCGGCGGTGATCTCGTCGCCGCCGACGACGAGCGACGTGCCGGCTTCGGCCGAGACGGCACTGCGCACGGTCATGCGGCCGCTGGGCCCGACCGCCCACGCGGTGATCTCGAGGGTGGCCCAGTCGCCGTCGAAGGGCTGACGGGCGGTCAGCACGAGTCGGTCCTCGCTGCAGCGCATCGCGGTGATGCTCCACGACGACGCGTCGACATGGTCGTGGAGATCCTCGGCGTAGCGGTTCACCCGACGACTGACGAGCGCGTACGTGTCGGTGTGTTCAGTGATGCTCCACGTGCCGTCCCAGCTGCGCGACGCGACGTTGGTGTCGTTGTCGACCAGCTCGGGCTGCTCGCCGGCGAGCAGCGGCAGGGTGAGGGTCGGATCGAGCTGCAGACCGTCGAGCCGGGCCTGGTCGGCCGCCGAGGGCCGGAACCAGAAGAACGCGCCGACCGCGATCACCGCGAGCGCGGCGATCAGGAAGTGCGGTCGATACGACCGGGCGACGGACGTGGTTGCGGTCACGGCGATCCCGTCGGCGGGGACGCGCTCGCCTTGAGGGACTCCGGTGGTGTCAGTTCACGCCCGTCAGCAGCCGGTCGACCGGGGCAAAGTCGTCGGTCAGCACCCGGCCCCGGTCGGCGACAGCGCCCACGTCGTCGACCCAGACGCCATCTCCGTCGAGCCCGAACCGCTCGATCGGGCGCTGCGAGGCGAGCAGGATCTGATTCACGGCTCGGCTCCCGACCCCGTCGACCGGCTCGATGATCTCGACGTGGGCGAAGCGGTCGGCGAGCGTCGCGACCATCCACTCGGCGAAGTCGTTGCGGTCGCCGTCGATGATGTTCATCGCGTAGAGGCCGCGGGGGGTCAGGACCCGATCGATCTCCTCGACGAACTCCGCAGTCGTGAGATGCCACGGCACTGCGGCACCGCCGAACGCGTCGCCGATCACGACGTCGGCGGATTCGTCGGGCTGGTCGACGAGACCGAGACGGGCGTCGCCGACCCGCACCTCGGTGCCGGGCCCCGGATCGAACCCGAGTTCGGATTCCGCCACCGCCAACAATTCGTCGTCGATCTCGAGCACGAGGTTGGTGCCGCCGGGGCGGGTCGAGTCGAGATAGCGCGGGATCGAGAACCCCCCGCCGCCGACGTGCACGACGTCGAGCGGGCCGAGCGGACGGTCGTCGAGCGAGGCGGCGAGGAGGCGGACGTACCGGAGCGGCAGGTTCGTCGGGTCGTCGAGGTCGACGGCCGCGTGGGTGAGGTCGTCGAGTACGAGGTAGCGGATGGTCGGTTCGTCAGGATCCTCGACGACTCGGCCACAGAAGTACGCCGACTCGAAGTCGCACGGCGACTGGGCCGACACGCCGACGGCGAACGACAGGGCGACCACGGCCCCGACCGACACCGACGGCCGGGCCCCGCCGGCCGCAGCGGTGAGACCGGCCCCGGCGACGACGAGCAGCCCGCCGAGGGCGAGGACGATCGGCGAGGTCGGCATCGCAGCGACCAGCACGAAACCGGTGACGAACACCCCGAACAGTGCGCCAGCGGTGCCCCACGCCGACAGACCGCCGACGACGGTGCCGGTCTCGTCGAGCGACTGCAGGCGCAGCTTGGCGACCATCGGCGAGATAGCGGACAACACGGCGGCGGGGGCGACGAAGGCGACCGTCGCGAGTACGACGATCGCCGGGATACCCCGCCCGAGTTCGGGCCCGATCGTGTGGACGATCCACAGCGACCACCACGACAACACGCCACCCGCGATCAGGGCGGGGCCGAGCAGGCGGGCGGGATCGTGGCGATCGGCGAGACGGCCGCCGAGCGCAGTGCCCGCCGCGATGCCGAGGAGGATCACCCCGATGATGCCGGTGAAGGTCTCGAGCGACACGCCCACGTAGGGCGCCATCAACCGCCCGGCGAGGATCTCGAGCACGAGCACGGCGGCGGAGGCGCCGAAGACCAGCAGTCGAGCCGTCAGCAGTCGCATTCGATCCACCATTCCCGGGTCGGTCACGACGCCGAGCCTACGGCGCGCCCCGGTACGGTTCTCCCCGTGGATCGGCGCTCCCTCGTTCAGATGTCGACCGTGATCGTCGTGGTCACGGTGGCGCTCGACCAGCTCACCAAGTGGTGGGCGGAATCCACGCTCGACGACGGGCGGGTGATCGAGGTCCTGCCGACGCTCGAATTCGACCTGGCCTACAACAGCGGCTTCAGCTTCGGGACCGGTTCGGGGCTCGGGTCGTGGATCGGCGTGATCGTCATCGCCATGTGCGGCTTCCTCGGGTGGCTGATCGCCACGGCCGAGACCCGCCTGCGCGCCGTGATCGCGGCCACGATCCTCGGCGGAGCGATCGGCAATCTGATCGACCGGATCTTCCGCGCCGACGACGGCCTGCTGAGCGGCGAGGTCGTCGATTTCATCGACGTCACCTGGTACGCCGTGTTCAACGTCGCCGACATGTTCGTCGTGTGCGGCGCGATCGCGTTCGGCCTCACCGAGTTCCTGCAGGGCCGCCACGCCGCAGCGCAGCCGGCCGAGCCCGCCGACGAGGCCGACGAGTCGGACGAGGCCGAGCCCGCCGACGCGGCGGACGACGCCGTCTAGCGCTTCCGCACGAGGACATTGCCGGCGGAGTAGCCGGCGCCGAACGAGCAGATCACCGCGAGGTCGCCCGACTCGAGGCCGTCCTGGTGGTGGGAGAAGGCGATGATCGAACCGGCCGACGACGTGTTCGCATAGTCCTGGAGGATGTTGGGCTGTTCGTCGGGCTCGGGTTCGCGCCCCATCACCTTCTTGCCGATGAAGTCGTTCATCGACTTGTTGGCCTGGTGCAGCCAGAGCCGCTTGAGCTCGGTGGGCTCGACCCCTTCGTCGCGGCAGTGGTCAACGATGAGGTCGCTGACCATCGGCACGACCTGCTTGAACACCTGGCGCCCGTTCTGCATGAACTGCATGTCGCGGCGGTCGTCGAGACCGTCGGGGCGGGTGCGGCGCAGGAAGCCGTTGTTGTTGCGGATGTTGTTGGAGAACTTCGTGACGAGGCGGGTGCCGAGCACCTCGAACTGATGGTCGGAGGTCGCCGCCTCCTTGGCCTCGACGACCATGGCGGTGCAGACGTCGCCGAAGATGAAGTGACAGTCGCGGTCGCGCCATTCGAGGTGGCCGGAGCAGATCTCGGGGTTGACGATCAGCACCGTGTCGGCCGAGCCGGAGCGGATCATGTCGGCGGCGTTCTGCAAGGCGAAGGTGGCCGACGAGCAGGCCACGTTCATGTCGTAGGCGAAGCCCTCGATGCCGAGTTCCTCCTGCACCTCGATCGCGATGGCGGGATACGCCCGCTCGTGGTTCGACGCCGCACAGATGACCGCATCGATCTGGTCGCCGCGGCGGCCGGCCTGTTCCATCGCCTGGCGGGCGGCGTCGATCGCCATCTCGGTCATGATCCCGGGCTCGTCGTCGGCGCGCTGACGGAGCCGGGGATGCATGACGTCGGGGTCGAGCACGCCGGTCTTGTCCATCACGTGGCGCCGCTCGATGCCGGACGCCTTGTAGATGAAGTCGACGTCGGAGTGCGGAATCGCTTCTCGTTCGCCGGCGGCGATCGCGTCGGCGGCGTCGGCGTTCTCGCGGTCGGCGAACGCATTGAACGCAGCGACCAGTTCTTCGTTGGTGATCACCTCGGGCGGAGTGAAGACCCCGGATCCGCTGATGACCACCTCACGCATGTTCCCCATGGGCGGAGCGTAGATCCCGCGGCTCGACGGGATCGAAAACGCCGACCTCGGGAACGCTTCGCCGAGCCGCGGCGTTACCTCTGCGATGACGGCAGTACTCGACAACGACGCGGCGCCTCCGCCCCCCGCACCCACCCAGAAGGCGGTCCTTCGACACCGCCGCGGCAATCGGTGGATGCACTGGATCAACTTCCCGCTGATCACGATCATGATCTGGTCGGGTCTGCGGATCTACTGGGCCGAGCAGGAGTTCGCCTTCGGCATCCTCGACTGGGAGCTCTTCGCCTTCTTCCCCGACGGCTTCAACGAGGCGCTCGGGCTCGACCGCAAGCTCGCACGCGGGTTGGCCTTTCACCTGTCGTTCGGCTGGCTGCTGACCTTCAACGGGGCGGCGTACCTCGCCTACCTGGCCGGCACCGGCGGCTGGCGCCAGTTGGTGCCGACCCGTGATCAGCTGCGACGGGTCCCTGCCGTCGTGCTGCACGACCTCGGTCTCCGCAAAGAGGCGCCCCCGAAGGACGGCCACTACAACGGCGCTCAGCAGCTCACCTACACCGTGGTGATCCTGATGGGCATCGTGATCGTCGCCACCGGCTTCGCCCTCTTCAAGCCGGTGCAGCTGTCGTTCCTCGTCACCATGTTCGGCGGCTATGAGTCGGCCCGGCTCATCCACTTCTCCACGACGATGCTGTTCGTCGCCTTCTTCGCCGTCCACATGATCCAGGTCGTGCGGGCCGGGCGCCGCAACTTCACCTCGATGGTCACCGGCTACGAGGTGATCGACATCGCGCCGGCCGACGAGCCCGGCTCCTCCCCCACCCCCGATTCGAACGGAGAATCCGACGACATGGTCGTCGGGACCAGCAATGCGTGAAGTCGAAGAGATCTCGATCGAGGACTACAAGAAGCGTTCCCGACGCTCGTTCCTCACCGGTGGCGCGGCCGCCGCAGCCGGCTGGTTCACCTTCCGCAACATCCAGTCGGCCGAGCTGGTCGACCGGGCACCGGGGCCGCTGCGCGCGGTCCACGAGATCAACGAGTCGATCTGGTCGAGCCTGTTCCGGGAGGATCATCTCGCCAAGGAGTACGACATCTCCGAGGCGTCGATCCTGCGGGTCAACGGCCGCCACGGTCTGCGCAGCGAACTCGATCTCGCGGGCTGGCAGCTCAACGTGCTCGGCCCCGACGGCGAAGAGCTCGGCACTCACACCCTCGACGACATCAAGGCACTTCCGTGGCACGAGATGAACATCGAGCACAAGTGCATCGAGGGCTGGGCCCAGGTCACCAACTGGCAGGGCGCCCGATTCTCTGACTTCCTCGCCCTCTACGAGGATCAGCTGCCCGACGACATCTCCGACGTTTACATGGAGACCCCCGACGGGGACTACTACGTCTCGGTCGACATGGCGACGATGCGCCACCCCCAGACCCTGTTGGCGTACGACAACTTCGGAGAGCCGATCCGCGAGCTCAACGGTGCGCCACTGCGGCTCGCCACCCCGCTGAAGTACGGCATCAAGCAGATCAAGCGCATCGGCACCATCCAGTTCCTGCGCGATCGCGGCGGCGACTACTGGGGCGAGCGCGGCTACGACTGGTACGCCGGTCTGTAGTCAGTCTCGGACCCGGCGCAGATCCCGGAGGCCGACGGCGACCAACACGGCCGCAGTCACCAGCTCGACGCCGACCGCCAGCCACGACCACATCTCGGTGCCGTCGGCACCGAGGTGGTCGCTCGGTGGGCCGAAGGGTGGCACCATCCGCACGAGCGTGACGCCGACGAGCACGGCCGCACCGACGACCACGGCCGCCGTCGGCGCCGACCGATGGCGGCTGAGCACGAGCGTGAACAGCACCGCCACCAGCATCGCTGCGACCGTGCGCCCGAAGATCACCCCGTCGTCCACGACGCCGTAGCCCCGGCGGAGATGATCGGCGTGGTGCAGCACGAAGCCGACGGCGAAGAGCCCGGTGGCGGTGCGCAGGGTCATGCGACCACGGCAGCACAGTCCCGGTCGTCGTGGCCAGCCGGCGCCGCGGTGGCGAGCTCGGCTCGCAAGCGGCTGCGGACGATGACCGCTGCGAGGACGACGACGACACCGCCGAACAGCGAGCCGGCCGGATGGAGGATCTGGCCGATCGAGCCGCGCAGCGCGAAGACCCGGCCCTGCATCGCGGTCGGCACCCGCTCGCTGTAGAGCGTGGCGAGGGCGGTGTTGGTGATCGAGACGACGGCCCCAGACGCTCACGATGCTGATCGCCGCGTTCCCGAGCTGAGACTCAGGCCAGACCGAACCACGGCGGCGCCGCCAGGTCGCCCTCGACGATCTCGCGATCCTGCTCGTGGGCGACGGCCACCGCCGCCGTTTCGGCCTCGGCGCGGGTGGTGCGCGCATCGTCGTCGCGACCGAGTGCGGCCAGCGCTCGGGCACGGGCCTCGAGTGCGTACACCCGATCGAAGTCGGCGGCCGCATCGCCCGCCGCCATCGTGTGGGCGGCGCACCGGTCGGCGTGGTGGAGCGCGAGCTCGCCGTGGCCGAGCGTGGCGTGGGCCCGCGACACGAGCCACGACGCACGAGCGGCGTTGACCGCGGTGGCGTCGGCGGCCCGCCGCCAGTGATGCGCGGCTGCGTAGGCCCGGCCCAGCAACTCGTCGGCCTCCTCGGCGGTGTGGGCCCGCCCGTCGAGCAACTCCCACGTCGCGTTGTTGGCCTCGACAGCGGCGGCTCGGTGCTGGTCGGCATCCATGGATCGATGATGCCGGTGCACGTGCGAGGCGGCAAGGGGTCGACCCGCAGGACCAAGGACCCACGCGGCAGCGACGCCGGCCCGCGAGGATGGGGCGCGTGACCACCACCGAGCCCGACTCGACGCGCCTGCGCCCTGCGATCGGGCGCCGGTTGCTGTACCTGATGATCGTCGGCGACATCCTCGGCGCCGGCATCTACATCCTCGTGGGCGACGTCGCCGGCGAGCTCGGCGGCATGGCCTGGCTCGCGTTCTTGTCCGCGTTCGCGATCGCCGGCCTTTCGGCGGCGTCGTACAGCGAGCTGACCACTCGCTTCCCTGGCGCGGCCGGGTCGGCGCTGTACGTCGATCGGGCAGCCGGGATCCCGGCGCTCACGTTCGCCGTCGGCATGGCGGTGATGCTGAGTTCGTTGATGACCGCGGCGACGACGGCTCGGGCGTTCGCGGGCGACTACCTCGCCGAGTTCGTCGACCTGCCGGTCGTGCTGGTCGCGGTCGCGGTGCTCGGCGCGCTGACCGCGCTCAACCTCCGGGGCATCGAATCGTCGGCCAACGCGAACGTCGTCATGACCGTGGTCGAGATCGGCGGGTTGCTCGTCGTCTTGGTGATCGGCGCGGCTGCGATCCTCGACGGTGGTGGCGACGCCGGCCGTTTGACCGACACCACCGACCTCGCGATCGGCGGCTGGCTGTCGGCCACCGCCCTCGCCTTCTTCGCCTTCCTCGGCTTCGAGGACGCCGCCCACCTGAGCGAAGAGGTCCACGATCCCCGGCGGTCGTTCCCACCGGCGCTGTTCGCCGCGGTCGCCACCGCCTCGGCGTTGTACCTCGCCGTCGTCGTCGTGGCGACGACCACGGTCGACCCGGCTGTGCTGGCCGCCTCCGACGGTCCGCTCCTCGAGGTCGCGGCGACCGGGCCGCTCGGCATCCCGACCCGTGGCTACGCGCTCGTCGCGCTGGTGGCGGTCACCAACACCTGCCTGTTCGCGCTGGTGGCGTCGTCTCGGCTGCTCTACGGCATGGCGGTCGACGGCCATGTGCCGGCCACGTTCGGCCGGCTGCTCCCCCGGCGCCGGACCCCGTTGATCGCCTCGATCGCGATGGCGTTGATCGCCGCCGGCATGGCGAGCACCGGCGCGGTGTCCGAGCTGGCCGAGGCCGCGGTGACGCTGCTCCTCGCCGTGCTCGTCGCGGTCAACCTCGCGGCGATCGCGACCCGTCGCCACCCGGCGGCCGATGCCGCCTTCCGAGCTCCGACCTGGGCGGCCCCGATCGGTGCGGCGGCGTCGAGCGTGCTACTGATCAACCAGCTCGTCACCACCGACGGAGCCGGATGGATGCGGCTGGGCGCGCTGCTCGCCGTGGCCGGCGGACTGTGGGTCGTGGCCCGGCTGCGGCCTACTCCGGCCCGACCCGGGTGAGGGTGCCGAAGAAGCCGTCGACCCGTTCGATGAGACCGTCGGCGTTCAGGGTGACGACGTCGAAGCCGCGCAGCAGCAGCGCGCCCTCGCTGACGATCACCCACTCGTAGCGGTAGCGGTCGTTGTGGCCGTCGACGTCGCTGCCGACACCGAGGTCAGCGTCGGGGAAGGTCGAGCGGAAGCCCCGCACGTTGGCCTCGAGGGCGTCACGCCCCGTGTGCTGGTGCTGCGGGTCGATCCACACACAGTCCTCGCTCACCGCGGCGTCGAGGTGGCTGCGGATCTGGTCAGGATCGCGTTCGTTCCACATGCGCATGTAGGTGGTGAGCACGTCGGGGGCGTTCTCGGGAAGCGGAGGCACAGTGGCGGTCATGAGTCGACGTTGCTCTCGTTGAGTTGGGTCAGGATCTGTTCGGTCCGGCGATCGGCCGGAAGGAGGGTTTCGAGGCGAAGTTCCTCGAGGGTGACATCGAAGGCGGCGCCGATGGTGCCGATCATCGAGATGAGGCGCAGCTCGCCGAGCTCGCTCCGCACCACCATCGGGACGAGGAGGTCGTTGCCACTCGGCAGCGACGGCCGGTCGGGGAGCTCGACGACGCCTGGGTAGGTGCGGGCTTCGGCCACGAGCGTGGCGAGACGTTCGTCGAAGGGTCGTTCGATCGCTTCGCGTTCGAGTCGGTGCATCAGCACGGTGGCGAGCGATTCCCAGCCGACGATCACCCGGCGCAGACCGTCGGGGTGGAAGCAGGTGCGCATCACGTTGGTGGCGACCTCGGGATCGAGCTCGATGCCCGAGAGGGCGGCGAGGCGCAACGCGGCGGGGTTGGCGAGGAGGAGATCCCACCCTCGGTCGACGACATAGGCGGGGATGTGGCCGTGGGCGTTGACGACCGTCTCGAGGATCGATCGGACGTCGTCGAGATCGGGATCGTCGAGCGAACGTTCGGCGTACTCCGCGGAGAAGCCGGCCGTGACGAGCAGGTTGTTCTGGTCCCGCAGGGGCAGATCGAGCGCCCGGCCGAGGTGCAGCACCATCTCGCGGCTCGGCCGGCTGCGGCCGGTCTCGAGGAACGACAGGTGGCGTTGCGAGACGTCGGCGTCAGCGGCGAGGGCGAGCTGGGAGAAGCGGCGGGCCTCTCGCCATCGGCGCAGTTCGTCGCCGAAGGTCGTGACGGCGGTGGTCGTGGACATGGCCCGAGCGTACGACGACCCGGGTAACCGAGCCGATTACCCGCGACGTCATCGCCGCAGCGACCCTGCGGCCACCACGGTGGAGTCATGCATGACACCACCGTCCATCGGGCCCGCCTAATCCTGCGGGCCAACGCCATCTTCTCGACCGTCACGGGCGCAATCGCCGTCGTCGCCGCCGACTGGGTCTCCGACTCGGCCGGTATCGATCACGTGGTCCTCACCCGCCTGGTCGGTGTCGGCCTTTTGCTGTTCGCCGCCGATCTCGTGCGCCAGGCCCGGCTGCCCGAGTCGAAGCTGCCGTTCGCGCTCCTGCAGACGTCGGTCGCCGACCTCGGCTGGGTGCTCGCCACGCCGGTCGTGATCGCCGTGGTCGACCTCACTCGGGCCGGAACGATCGGGGCGCTCGCCATCGCGGCGGTCGTGCTCGACATCGCCCTCGCCCAGCTGTGGGTGCGGTCGAAGCTCGTGAGCGACGACCGAATCATGGCCGTCGCCTGACGGGAGGGCCGACCCCCGGGATGACCCACGGGCCTCGCTAGTCTCCGGTTCGTGACCGACGACGAACTCATGGGCCTCGCCATCTCCGAGGCGAAGACGGCGATGGCGAACGGCGACGTGCCCGTCGGCGCGGTGATCGTGCTCGACGATGAGGTGATCGCCAGCCGCCACGACGAACGCGAGCAGCTCGGTGACCCGACCGCATGCGCCGAACTCCTCGCGATCAGCGATGCCACCGCGAAGGTCGGTTCCCGTCGACTCGACGGCGCGACGATCGCGGTGACGATCGAGCCGAGCGTCATGTGCGCCGGTGCGATTCTCGATGCCGGCGTGGCCCGCTTGATCTTCGGGATCCCCGACATGGCAGGTGGTGCCACCGGTTCGCTGTACCACGTCGGCTCCGACCCTCGGCTCGGGCACGAGTTCGCGACCACCCACAACGTCCGGGCCGACGAGTGCGCCGCACTGCTCGACGACTTCCGAGCGACGACGCGCTGAGCACCGACCAGCCCTCGGCGTTTTCCGCCGCCCCGCCCGGGGGATCTACGGTCGGGCCATGAGCGCCACCCCCGACCTCTCACCCGACGTCTCCGCCGACGAGGCCGATATCCACTGGACCGACAGCGGCCGCCCCTTCGTCCGCACCCCCGACGAGTGCTTCGCCGACCTCGTCGACTACCCGTTCGAGCCGAACTTCGCCGAGGTCGACGGGATGCGCATGCACTATGTCGACGAGGGCGACCCCGACGGCGAGGTCATCTGGCTGATGCACGGCCAGCCCGACTGGAGCTACCTCTACCGCAGGATGATCCCGGTGCTGGCCGACGCCGGCTTCCGCGTGATCGCCAACGACCACATCGGCTGCGGCAAGTCCGACAAGCCGGTGCAGCTCGCCGACTACCGCTACCTTCATCACGTGCGCTGGAACGAACAGTTCCTCGACGCCCTCGATCTCCGCGACATCACGCCGGTCGTGCAGGACTGGGGCTCGCTGATCGGCCTCCGCTGCGTCGGCAACGACCCCGACCGTTTCGCCCGAGTCGTCGTCGCCAACGGCAACCTGCAGGTGCTCCCCGAGGGGTTCCAGCCGTTCCAGGTCCCCGACTCGCTCGAGCCGCAGGACGTCGACTTCCCGTTCGTGACCGGCGGTGGCGGTGGGGCCGACGGCATGGCGGTGTTCCAGGAGTGGATTCGGTACGCACTCGTCGGCAAGGACTTCATGCCGTCGGTCGTAATGCGTTCGTCGATCAACCGGGACATCGCCGAGGCCGAGATCGCCGGCTACGACGCCCCGTTCCCGAGCCGCATCTACATGGGTGCGATGCGGACCTTCCCGTCGCTTGCCAACACCATCAGCGACGCCCCTACCAACGAGGCGGCTCGCGCCGCCCTCGACGCGTTCCCGCGCCCCGTGCTCGGCGACTTCGGCCTCAAGGACCCGATCTTCGGCGACCCGGCGTCGATCGCCGCGACCCGCGAACAGATCGCCGGCGCCGCCGGTCAGCCCCACCGGGACTACCCCGACGCCGGCCACTTCATCCAAGAGGACGTCGGCCCCGAGCTCGCCGCCCACATCGTCGAATGGATGGCTGCCACCCGTTAGGGGTGGGTCCCTTCCTGCGCGACCGCTAGCCTCGTCGCCGGAAGGTTGCCAGAGCGGACGAATGGGGCGGCCTCGAAAGCCGTTGTGGCCTCCGGGTCACCATGGGTTCGAATCCCATACCTTCCGCCATTCGAGCTTGTTTCGAACACAGATCAGGAAAGACCCGGGCTAGCCAGTCCGGGTCTTTCCTGTTGTTGGCCCTGTTGGTGCGGTGGTGAGGTCGCTGCTGAGCTTCATGTGAGGTCTCAGGGGTTGCTCGGGATGCGCCGTCGATGATGGGGCTGGTGGCGCCGTGCACGGCCATGAGGAGTGCGACTGCCGGGGTGTATTCCCAGGCGGTGACGCCGTCTTCGGTGACTTCGATCCACTTGAAGAAGGACTGGTTGAGCTGGCGTCGGAGGTGCTCTGGGGCAGCTTGGTAGGTGGTGTGGCAGTTTGTGGCTAGGGCGACGGCTTGGTGGATGGTGGCTTCGATCTGGTTGGCGTCGAGCTGAGATGACACGAGCGCTGCTTCGGCTGCTTTGGTTTCTTCGGCGATGCGGGCTTGTTCTCGTTTGAGTAGGTCTGTCCCGGGTCATCGTTTCTTGCTCAGGTCTAGGTTGGGCCTGATGCAAGGAGATAGCGATGCCGAGAGCGTCGAAGTCGAGTCCTGAGAAGAAGATCCAGGTCGTGTTGTCGGTGCTGCGCGGCGAGGCCACCGCGGCCGCGGCGGGCCGCAAGGCCGGCGTGTCGGAGCAGACGGTGCACAACTGGAAGCGGGTCTTCTTGGAGTCGGGCCGCGAAGGCCTGGCGCAGGGCCAGAAACGTCGCAGCAGCCGTGAGCTGGAGCTCGAGGCCGAGAACGAAGAGCTGAAAGCAGCACTTGGCGAGGCTCATGTGCAGTTGCGGGTCTGGAAGAAGGGGGCGGAGTTTCTCCCCCCATCGAGGACCTCGAGATGATCCGCACCGACGCCAAGCTCAGTGTCTCGAGGTTTGCTG
>JBCBYI010000122.1:0-12399 GCA_039815945.1 Actinomycetota bacterium
GGTCTCGCCGACGATCAGGGTCGACCCGTCCGGGGTGATCACCGATCCGTTCGGAAACGCCAGCGGGTGATCGACTCGGCGGACGTCGCCGTCGGGGGTGATGTGGGCCAGATGGGCCGCCTCGAACGACGCCTGGGCATCGAGATCGAAGCCGAAGTTCCCGACGTAGGCGTGGCCGTCGGCCGACACGACCATGTCGTTGCAGAAGTGGGTGGCGATGGCGGAGAGGTCGGCGTGGCGCCGGACATCGCCGGCGGGGGTCCGGGCCATCACGCTCATCTGCTCCATGGCCACGAACAGCAAGGTGCCGTCGGGCAGCCAACCGAGGCCCGACGGCCGGCCGTCGGTCGCCAACTCGAGGCGCTCACCGTCGGCCCCGAGCGAGAAGATCCCCTGGCGGAAGAAGTCGGCGAACCAGAGACGCCCGTCGTGCCAGCGAGGCCCTTCGCCGAAGTCGACGCCGGTGTGGATCACGGTGGGTTCACGCATGAGCGGACCCTACGCGATGAGGTCGATCAGCTCCGAAAGGTGATCAGGGTCGGCCGAGGTGGGCACGAGGTAGAGCTCGTCCATCCCTGCGGCTCGACAGCGTTCGATCGCGTCGACGGTCGCCTCGGCGCCGGCGGCCGTGCACATCGATGCCATCATCGCCGCAGCGTCGTCGCCGAAGATCCCCAGATAGCGGCGGGCGTAGGCGCCGAGTTCGATCGCAGCGTCGTCGCCGAGCGAGTACCAGAAGCTGGTGGAGACGTAGGGCCGCTCGGTGCGACCGGCAGCGGCCCAGGCGTCGGCCATGGTGCGGATCGAGGCCGCATGATCGTCGGTGTTGGGAGCGAGGGAGAAGCCCATGTTGCCGTCGGCCCAGCGGGCTGCGCGAGCCACGGACTTCGGCCCCATCGCACTCGCGAAGATCGGCGGGCCACCTGCCTGCACGGGCGCAGGACCGATGGGGTGTCCGTCGACCTCGCCGCCCGCCCAGATCCGGCGCAGCTCGGCGACCTGATCGTCGAGTCGCTGATGGCGCCCGGCGAAGGAACGTTCGGCCCGGTCGTAGTCGTGCTGACGGCCACCGACCCCCACGACCAGATCGAGCCGCCCGTCGCTCACCACGTCGAGCGTCGCCAGCGACTTGGCTGCCCACGCAGTCGGGTACATCGGCAAGATGGTCAGGGTCGAGGCGAGCCGAACCCGTTCGGTCACGCCGGCGGCGAACGTCAACGTCGTGTGCATCTCGAGATTGTCGAACGCGATGCGCTCGCCGACCGCCAGCGCGTGGAACGGACCGGCGTCGATCGCCTCGCACCACGAGCGCAGCCGACCCCGATCCAGCCCACCCGCCATCGTCGGGAGGGTCATCGAGATGCGCATCGACCGCTCAGGCGTCGAGGTAGCGGGTGACGGCGATCGCCGAACCGATCACCGAGACGATGACGGCGATGCCGAGTACGAGGCCGCCGGTGAAGATGAACTCGTCGCTCTCGACCCGGAAGCCGGCCATCAGCTCGAGGCTGTCGGGCTGGCTGAAGCGCCCGATCACCCGCTGGTCGATCACATAGAGCCCGCCCCAGGCGAGCACGGCCCCGATCAGGGCCTGCATGATGCCTTCGAGCATGAACGGGATGCGGATGAACCAGTTGGTCGCACCCACGACCTTCATGATCTCGATCTCGCGACCACGGTTGCGGATCGCGCTCACGATGTTGGTCAAGATGAGCAGCGTGGCGGCGGCGAGCAAGATCAGCGAGCCGACGAGGAAGACCGTGCCGACCTCGTCGGCGAGATCCTGGATGTCGCGGATCGTGTCGTTGGCCGAGACGACGGTCTTGACCCCGGGCCGGCCCTCGAACTGACCGGCGAGCTCCTCGACGACATCGGCGTCGGGGTCGACCGGTACGACCCGGTACGACGGCGGCATCACCTCGGGCGTGACGACCTCCACCAGCTCGGGCGTGTCGGCGAAGATGTCCTTGAACTCCTCGAAGGCCGCGTCCTGATCGACGAACGTGTAGTCCTGGATCTCGGGGCTGGTCGTGATCGCGTCGAGGATGTTGGCGTTCTGTTCGGCGGTCGCCTCCGGGTTCATCCAGACGACGAACTCGATGCCGCCCTCCCAGCGTTGGGTCGCGTTGTCGACCGCGTAGTTGAACAGGAAGAAGCCACCGAACAGCCACAGCGACACACCGATCGTGATGACGGTCGCCATCGACAACAAGAAGTTGCGGTAGAGGTTCTGGCCGGTTTCGCGCAGCGCGTAGACGGGAGAGATCGCCATGGTCCGCTCCCTACTCGTAGACGCCGCGGGCCTGATCGCGAACGATCACGCCCCGGTCGAGTTCGATCACACGACGCCGCATCGTGTCGACGATGCCGCGGTCGTGGGTGGCCATGACGACGGTGGTGCCGGTGCGGTTGATACGGTCGAGCAGGCGCATGATGCCGACCGAGGTCTGCGGGTCGAGGTTGCCGGTGGGCTCGTCGGCGAGCAGGATCAGCGGCCGGTTGACGAAGGCCCGGGCGATCGAGACCCGCTGCTGCTCGCCACCGGACAACTCCGACGGGAAGCTCGACACCTTCTGCGACAGGCCGACCAGCTCGAGGATGGCGGGGACCTGCTTCTTGATGACGTGGCGGGGCTTGCCGATCACCTCGAGGGCGAACGCGACGTTCTCGGCGACGGTCTTGTTGGGCAGCAGCTTGAAGTCCTGGAAGATGTACCCGATGTTGCGACGCAGGTACGGCACCTTCCAGCTGCCGAGCGTGCCGATGTCTTTGCCCGCGACATAGATCGCGCCGTGCTCGGGCACCTCTTCACGGTTGAGCAGGCGGATGAAGGTCGACTTGCCCGAACCGGACGCGCCGACGAGGAACACGAACTCACCCTTGCCGATGTCGAGCGTGGCGTCGCGCAGCGCGACGTGATCGCCCTTGTACACCTTGGTGACGTTCTCGAGTTTGATCATGTGGATCCTGTGGACGAACGGCCCGCCTGACGGCGAGACGCTACCAGTGGCGCCACGGGAATCTGTGGCACCGACGCCGTCAGTGGGTGACCGGCGTGGAGTGCCACGCCTCGAATCGCCAGGCGCCGTCGTGTTGCACCCAGACGGCGAGATACCGCAGATCGAGATCGACCGGATGACCGTCGAACTCGAGATGGATGGCAGCGCGTCCGCTGAACAGGGCGGTGTCGCCGACCAGCCGCACGACGTCCTCACTGCGCTCGACCGTGCGGTACTGCACCGGGCCGTTGCGGACGCTGTCGAGGAACGACGCCTTGGTGTCGACCGACCCCGACGAATGCGTGTAGACGAGATCGTCGCTCAACAACCGTTCGAGGGTCTCGGCGCGCTGCTCGCACATCGCGGTGATACGTGCATCCTCGAGGACGCTGACGATTTCGAGTTCGGTGTCGCTCACGTTCGGCTCCTACGCGTCGGCGGCCTGGGCACGGGTCCACCGCAGCCAGGCCTCCATGAAGGGTTCGATGTCGCCGCCCAGCACGGTGTCGACTTGGGCCGTCTCGTGCTCGGAGCGGAGATCCTTGACCATCTGGTATGGCTGCATCACATAGCTGCGGATCTGGGAACCGAAGCCCACGTTCTGCTGCTCGCCCGTGATGCCGGCGATCTCGTCCTCCCGCTTCTTGCGTTCGAGATCGAGGAGCTTGGCCGCCATCATCTGCATGGCGCGATCCTTGTTCTGGTGCTGGCTGCGCTCGTTCTGACAGGCGGTGACGAGGCCGGTCGGCAGGTGGGTGATGCGCACCGCCGAGTCGGTCACGTTGACGTGCTGACCACCGGCGCCCGACGAGCGGTAGGTGTCGATGCGGAGATCCTTCTCGTCGATCTCGATCTCCTCGGAGACCTCTTCGAAGAAGGGGGCGACCTGCACGGCGCTGAAGGCGGTCTGGCGCTTGCCCTCGTTGTTGAACGGCGAGATCCGCACGAGCCGATGCACGCCGTGTTCGGACCGCATGAGCCCGTACGCGTACCGGCCCTTGAGGATGAACTCGACATTGCTGAGACCGGCCTCGGTGCCTTCCGACACGGCGGTGATCTCGACGACGAAGCCGCGCCTGTCGGCCCAGCGGTTGTACATCCGCATCAGCATCTCGGCCCAGTCCTGGGCGTCGGTGCCGCCCTCGCCGGACTTGACCTGACACACGGCGTCGCCTTCGTCGAACTCGCCGGTGAACAGCGAGCGCATCTCGAGCTCGTCGAGCACGCCTTCGAGGCTCGCGGCCCCTTCGGCGATCTCGGGTTCGAGCGATTCGTCGTTCTCTTCGCGAGCCATCATGTGCAGCGTCTGGAGATCCTCGACCTCACCGGCCAGGCGGTCGTAGAGCTCGAGGTCTTCGTTGACGGCGGAGAGTTCGGACGTGACCTTGCGGGCCTTGTCCTGATCATCCCAGAGGTCGGGGCGCGACGCCTCGGCCTCCAGCTGGGGCTGCCGCATCCGGAGCTCGTCGATACGCAGATATCCCGAGGCCTCGTCGAGGCGCGCGGTGATCGCGGCGATCTGGTCGGTGAAATCCTGCATGTACCTACGGGTTCAGGTGTCGGCGAGACAGCCGGGCTTGCCCCAGCAGTTCTTGTACTTCTTACCGGTTCCGCAGGGGCAGGGGTCGTTTCTTCCGACCTTCTCGAGATCGGTCTTGACCAGGGGCGCCTTGCTCCGCTGCTGATTCGCCTCCACGACCTTCGGCGCGTTGGCGTCGGCGATCTCGGCGGCGGGCGTCCCGGCGCTCGCCTCACTCTTGGTCTCGGTCATGCCCTCGATCTTGGGCTCGTCGGGCTGTTCGGCCGGCTTGGTCGAGACCTGGACGTGCATGACGTACTTCACGAAGTCGTTGGCGATGCCGGTCATCATCATGCCGAACATCTCGAAGCCCTCACGCTGCCACTCGGTGGCGGGATCCTTCTGCCCCATCGCCCGCAGGTGGATGCCCTCGCGGAGCAGATCCATCTCGCGGAGATGCTGGCGCCAGCGCTGATCGATGATGCGCAACATGACCTGGCGCTCGACCTGGCGAAGGACCGCCTCGCCGAGCTCGCCCTCGCGGGTCTCGTAGAGCGCCAGTGCCTCGTCGTAGAAGGTGTCGTGGAGTTCCTGGGTGCTGTCTGCGGCCGCGAGCTGGTCGAGCTCGATCTGCGACGGCCACAGCGTCTTCGCTTCGGTGAGCAGGGCTTCGAGATCCCACTCCTCACGGATGTCGCTCACACAGTACGTGGCGACCGCCGCACCGACGGCGTCGTCGAGATACTCCAGCGCCTCGTCGCGCAGGTCGGCACCGTCGAGGATCTGACCGCGGCGCTGGTAGATCACCTTGCGCTGCTCGTTCATCACCTCGTCATACTTGAGGACGTTCTTGCGGGTCTCGGCGTTGCGGCCCTCGACGGTGTTCTGGGCCCGCTCGATCGCACGGGTGACCATCTTCGCCTCGAGCGGCACATCGTCGGGCAGGGCTCGGCCCATCACCCAGTCCATGGCGCCGGTGGCGAACAGGCGCATCAGTTCGTCCTCGAGCGACAGGTAGAAGCGGCTCTCGCCCGGATCGCCCTGGCGGCCGGAGCGACCACGCAGCTGATTGTCGATGCGGCGGCTCTCGTGGCGTTCGGTGCCGAGCACGTAGAGGCCGCCGAGTTCGAGCACCCGCTCGCGCTCGGCGTCAGTGGTGGCCTTGTGCTTGGCGACGAGTTCCTCGTAGCGAGATCGCCCCTCGTCGGTGTCGGGGTCGAGACCCTCCGCACGCGTGTCGCGATCGGCGAGGCCCTCGGGGTTGCCACCGAGCAGGATGTCGACGCCACGGCCGGCCATGTTGGTCGCGACGGTGACCGCACCCAGGCGGCCGGCCTGGGTGACGATGTCGGCCTCTCGATGGTGCTGCTTGGCGTTGAGCACCTCGTGGGTGACGCCTTGCTTCTCCATCATCCGGGAGAGCTTCTCGGACTTCTCGACCGACACCGTGCCGACCAGCACCGGCTGCCCGCTCGCATTGCGCTCGACGATGTCGTCGATGCAGGCCTGGAACTTGGCGTCCTCGGTCTTGTAGATCAGGTCGCCCTCGTCCATCCGGGCGATCGGCTTGTGGGTGGGGATCGGCACCACGTGCAGGCCGTACGTCGAGACGAACTCCGAGGCCTCGGTCTCGGCGGTACCGGTCATGCCGGCGAGCCGGTCGTAGAGGCGGTAGTAGTTCTGCAGCGTGATCGTGGCGAGGGTCTGGTTCTCCTCCTTGATCGCCACGCCTTCCTTGGCCTCGACCGCCTGGTGCAGGCCGTCGGACCAGCGCCGGCCCTCCATCGTGCGGCCGGTGAACTCGTCGATGATCTTCACGGCGCCGCTGCCGTCGACGAGGTAGTCCTTGTCCTTCTTGTAGAGCTCCTTGGCCCGCAGGGCGGCCTGGAGCTGATGGACCAGGTTGTTCGACACCTGGTCGTAGAGGTTGTCGATGCCGAGCGCTCGTTCGACGGCGTGCACGCCCTCTTCGAGCGGGGCGACGGTGCGCTTCTCCTCGTCGACCTCGTAGTGCACGTCGCGGCGCAGGCCGCGGGCGATCGAGGAGAACTTCACGTAGAGCTGGGCGGCGTCGGCGACCTTGCCGGAGATGATCAGGGGGGTACGGGCCTCGTCGATGAGGATCGAGTCGATCTCGTCGACGATGCAGTAGTTGTGACCGCGCTGGACCTGCTTCTCGCGCGACATGGCCATGTTGTCGCGGAGATAGTCGAAGCCGAACTCGTTGTTGGTGCCGTAGGTGATGTCGGCGCCGTACTGCGCCTTCTTGTACGCCGAGTCGCGGTTGCCGGGAAGCACGAGGCCGACCTCGAGGCCCATCCAGCGATGGACCTGGCCCATCCACTCGGCGTCGCGAGACGCCAGGTAGTCGTTGACGGTGACGACGTGCACGCCCTTGCCGGTGACCCCGTTGAGGTAGATCGGCAAAGTCGAGGTGAGGGTCTTGCCCTCGCCGGTCTTCATCTCGGCGACCCAGCCGAGGTGCAGCGCTGCGCCGCCGACGAGCTGGACGTCGTAGTGACGCTGGCCGAGCACGCGCATGGCGGCCTCGCGGGTGACCGCGAACGACTCGATCAGGAGGTCGTCGGGCTCCTCGCCGTTGTCGAGGCGTTGACGGAACTCGCCGGACTTGGCCCGCAGCGCGTCGTCGGACAGCGCCTGCATGTCGGGCTCGAGGGCGTTGATGTCGGGTACGAGCGCTTGGAGGGCCTTCAGCTTGCGGCCCTCACCGCTGCGCAGAACACGGGAGAAAATGCTCATTGGACGATCCAGTCTACCGAGGGGCCGCGCCGACGCTCGGCAGGGGGCCGGGTGTCTCACGCAGCGTCGCAGTCGAGCTCACGAGGGCACGATGCCTTCGCGAACGGCATAGAGGACGGCCTCGGTGCGGGTGTGGAGGTGGAGCTTCGCCAAGACGTTGCGGACATGGTTGCGAACGCCGTGTTCGGTCATGCCGAGCGCTGCGGCGATGCGGGCGTTGTCGGCTCCGTCGGCGAGCAGTTCGAGGACTCGCTGCTCACGCGGCGAGAGGGTCGCGGGCCGGACGGGACCCGCATCGGTCCATCGTTCGGCGATCGAGGCGAACTCGGCGATCAGGTCGGTCGCGAGCGACGGCGAGACGAAGGCGTGGCCCGCGGCGAGCGCCCGGACCGACTCCACGATCTCGTCCGACGGCGTCTCCTTCACGATGTAGCCCGAGGCGCCGGCCCGGATCGATTCGAAGACCGTGTCCTCGTCGCCGTCGACGCTCAGCATCAGCACCCGCACCGTCGGGATGCGCTCGCGAAGCCGGTGGGTGGCCTCGATGCCGCTCATCACCGGCATCGAGACGTCCATCAACACCACGTCGGGGCCGAGCCCAGCGGCCACCGAGACCGCTTCGTGACCGTCGGCGGCCTCACCGACGACTTCGATGCCCGGTGCGTCCTCGAGGGCCATCACCAGCCCGCGGCGAAACAGGGCGTGGTCGTCACAGACCACCACTCTGATGTCGTCGTCGGCCGCCATACCCCTCCTGTCGGCGGGGCGGTGTCGACCTTGACGCCGTCAGCCCGCTTCGTCGATGAGGCCGATGTCGCCGTCGTCGCGCTTGTAGATGACGGCGGATCTGTTGGTGTCTTTGTTGATGAAGAAGAAGAAACCGTGGCCGAGGAGATCCATCTTCAGCACCGCCTCGTCGGGGGTCATCGGTGCAAGGTAGAAGCGCTTCGACTTCACGATCTGGGGCAACGCCTCGTCGTCGACCAGTTCCTCGTCGACGACGGTCGCCAGTGCGCCGGTGTCGCCGGCCGCCAGGTCGTCCATGATCGCGTCGGCATCGAGGTGACGGATCGTCTGCCCGTCGCCGTGGTGACGCCGCTGCAACTTGGTGCGGAGCTTGCGGATCTGACGCTCCAACTTCAGCGTCGCCTGATCGACCGCCGAGTAGGGGTCGCGGGCGTGGACCTTGGCTCGGAGATGATGGCCGTGGCCTTCGACCACGACCTCGAGGAACTCCTTGTCCTCGATCCGCGGGTTGCGGGCCTCGTCGAAGTGCACTTCGGCGTGTTGGAGGCCGTCGAGGAAGCGATCCAACGTGCCGATTTTCTCGTAGATCACCTCCTCCAGTCGCGGCGTGACATTCACGTGCCGGGCGCTGATGGAGACGTCCATGAAAAACCTCCGTAGATCGGTTGTACGACCGACCGTACACCCTCCGTTCACCGAGCGCCCGGCGACCGCCGCCGAGCGCGCGTGACGACCAGGCCATGCACCGCCGCCGCGCCGCCCTCTCGGAGCAGCCGTGCGGCCACACAGAGTGTGGCACCGGTGGTGGCGACGTCGTCGATCAGCAACACCCGCGAGCCGGCGCCCGGCCGCCGCCGAAGCCGCAGCCTGGGCCCACTCAGGCGGCCGGCCCGACCCCGGGTCGTCTGTGGTGAGCGATCGACCCGGACGAGCGTCGGCCGGGCCGGCGCCTCGATGCGGTGCGCCACCGCTCGGGCGAGCAGCTCGGACTGATCGAACCCTCGTTCACGGCGGCGCGACCTCGATGCCGGGCACCAGGTCACGAGATCGACGGCCGGCGCGTGCATCGCCAGTTCGTCGGCCAGCACCGAAACCACGACGGTCGATCGGCCGTATTTCAGGGCTCGCACTGCGTCCGCGGCCGCACCGTCGTGGGCCCAGGCGGTGTGCAGCGAGTCGAGGGTGTCGCGCAGGGTCGGTTCGGCCATGGCGACGACCGTACGCCGACCGAGTGACAGCCGATCCGGCCCTCAGTCGGCGAGCCGGCCGAGGCGTTTCGCGGGGACCATCTCCTGGTCGAGCATCCAGGTGAACGTGTCGCGCCAGGTGTCGACGATCGGCCGGAACTCGACACCTGTCCGGGCGACGGTGCCGGAGTCGTCGCCCGGCTTGGAATCGAAGATGTAGTCGTAGGCGTCGGAGGTCAGGACCAGATCGAGGTTGACCCGAGCCGCGAGGTCGCCGAGCCGCGACCACAGCCACCACACGGGCTTGGGCAACGGCATGCTCGTGAAGTCGGCGCCGATGGCCTCGCTCATGGTCTCGACCTGCTCGTGGGCGGTGAGGTACGCGCCCATGCACAGCAGGCGGGCGCTCCCCTGCCCGGGCCGAATCGATGCCGCGATCACGTCGGCCACGTCGCGCACGTCGACCCAGCTGCCGCTGTAGCCCTTGGCGACCGGGAACCCTTTCTCGATCCAGAGCTTCACCGCATTGAGGTTGATCGACTCGTTCCAGTCTTCGGGACCGACGATGCCCGACGGGTAGATCGTCACGACCGGCTGGCCGGCGTCCTGGAGCGAGCGGGCGTACCGCTCACACGCGGCCTTGGTCTGGCCGTAGCCGTTGTCGGCGCCGACGACGGGATGGTCAGCGGTGACCGGATCGGTCTGGAACGGGAACAGGGCGGCCACGGTGGAGACGTGCACGATCGGATCGCAGCCGGCCGCGACCGCGGCCCCGAGCACGTTCTCGGCGCCCGCGAGGTTGGTGTCGTGCATCTCGGCTTCGCGGGTCGCCTCGATGGCGACGACGGCGGCGGTGTGCACGACGGCGTCGCAGCCCGCGACCGCGGCATCGACCGACGAGCGGTCGGTGATGTCGCCCGTGACGATCTCGCAGCCGTCGATGCCCATGCGCTCGAAGAGCGTCTCGGCCTTCGCCGGGGTTCGCACCATCACCGTGACATCGTGTCCGTCACGCCGAAGCGCCCGGACGGTGTGGCTCCCGAGGAAGCCGGTCGCCCCGGTGACGAGGACCTTCACTCCCCGACCTCGACCTCGGTGTACTCGGGGGTGCGCTTCTCGAAGAAGGCGGTGACGGACTCGACCTGGTTCGGCGTACCGATCAGGTTGAAGATCTCCTCGCGCTCGAGCGCGAAGCCGGCGGCGAAGTCCTCGGCGTAGGCGTGCTCGACCAGACGCTTGCCGGCACGAATCGCGTGCGGGCTCTTCTCGGCGATCGTCTGCGCGAGTTCCATGGCGTCGGCGAGCGGATCCTCGCTGACGCGGGTGGCGAGACCGATGCGAACGGCTTCCTCGCCGTTGACCTCGCGGCCGGTCCAGATCAGCTCCTTGGCCACGTCGGCGCCGATCAGGCTCGGCAGCAGGTGGGTGATGGTCATGTCGGGACTGATGCCCCACCGGATCTCGAGGATCGACATGCGCACGTCGGGCGTGACGAAGCGGACGTCGCAGCCCGCGGCCAACTGGATCCCGGCACCGAACGCGACGCCATGCACGGCGGCGATCACCGGCACGGGAAGCTCCCGCCAGCCCCACACGGCCTGCTGGGCGTTGTGGGTGATGCGGTCGTTCTCGATGTCGCCGATGCCGGAGGTGGAGCTCTCGCCGCCGTCCGCCATCGACTGGAAGCCGGAGAAGTCGAGGCCGGCGCACCACGCCGGGCCGTTGCCCGACAGCACGACGGCGCGCAGACCCTCGGTCTTGGCGAGGTCGTCGGCGGTCTCGACGAGCGCCTTGAACATGGCGCCGTCCATGGCGTTCATCTTGTCGCCGCGGTTCAGGCGGACATCGGCGATGCCGTCGACCAGATCGACGGTGATGCGTTCGGTCATCGTGCTCCTCGCGGCTCGGAGGAGCCGCCGACTAGGACCCGAGCTCGCGGGCCGGTACGCCGCCGACCGACGTACCCGGAGCAACATCCTTCACGACGACGGCGTTCGCGCCAACTTTGCACCCGTCGCCCAGCGTGATGTCGCCGATGATGCGAGCACCCGCCCCGATGAACACGTCGTCGCCGATCGTCGGGAACCGCCCGTCGGGGCCCATCCCGACCGTCACGGCATGGATCACCGAGCAGTTGCGACCGAGCGCGAGTGGGCTCAGAACCACTCCCACCGGATGCGGGATGTAGAGCCCCGGGCCGATCGTGTCGCTCCCGACGAGGATCTCGCAGCCGTGCCGCTTCATGATGCGCTTCTGGAAGTACGACGGGAAGCCCTTGAGTCCACGTCGCTTGGCGGCCTGCCCGACGCGCAACGGCACCATCATGCGGGCCGCTCGGTACCGGACGAGCGTGCCGAGGGCAGCCTTCAGCGAGAACTCGCTCGGGTCGAGGATGCGGCTCTGATCCTGCCATCGCAACAGGTCGGCCTTCAGGTCGGCGAAGAGGGAACGTTTCGTCATCTGTTGCTCCATCGTCTCGCGAAGAGGCGACCTGAGGGTGTCGCGATCTCAGCTCGGTGCGAAGGCCTCCAGGGCGGCGGCGTCGGGGACGCCCTGGCCGGTGACGGGATCGAGCGGGTGGATGCAGATGTGGGTCGCGCCCGCGTCGGCGTGCTCCTGGAGCCGGGCCTCGATCTGCTCGGCGGTGCCCCAGGCGACGAGAGCGTCGACCAGACGCTCGCTCTGGGTCGAGATGTCGTCGTCGGTGAAGCCCATGCGCTTCCAGGCGTTCACGTAGCCGGGGGCTCGGCTGTAGAACTTCAACACCGAAGCGCCGGTGGCGCGGGCCTGCTCGGCATCGGTGGTGAGCAGCACCTTCTGCTCGACGTAGAGCCCGGCGTCGGGGCCCATCACCTCACGGGCCATCGCGGTGTGTTCTGGTGTGGTGTTGTACGGGTGAGCCCCGGCGGTCTTCTCGGCGGCGAGTTCGAGCATCTTCGGGCCGAGGGCGGCGAGCACCACCGGCACCGGATCCGCCGGCGCGACGCTCGTGTAGAGCGACCCCTCCATCGCCTCGAGATAGGTCTTCATGAACGAGTACGGCTTGCCGTACTCGATGCCGCGGACCTTCGACACGATCGCCGGGCTCGACACGCCGATGCCGAGGGTCATGCGGCCGCCCGTCGCTTCGGCGACGACTGGAACCGTGAGCTGCTCGACGCGACCGAGGGCTGGGACGAGATCAGCG
>JBCBYI010000123.1:0-12381 GCA_039815945.1 Actinomycetota bacterium
TCTTCACCGGCACCGTGCTCGACAACGTCGGCTATCACCGAGACCTGAGCCCGGACGAGCGCCGGCTCGCCCTCGAACGGGCGGGCGCCGACGACCTCGCCGACATCCTCGAGAACGGCTTCGACACGGTCGTCGGTGAGCGAGGCGTGTCGCTCTCGGGTGGCCAGCGCCAGCGGGTCGCGCTCGCTCGTGCGCTCGCCGGTGAGCCCGGGCTGATCCTGCTCGACGACGCGACGTCAGCCGTCGACCCGGCCCGCGAGGAACGCATTCTCGCCACCTTGGCCGAGCTGCCCACCACGGTCGTCATGGTCACCCATCGCGTGGCCGCCATGGCCGCCGCCGATCGAGTTGCGCTGATCGAAGACGGTCGCGTCAGCGCCATCGGCGCCCATGACGAACTTCTCGACCTGCCGCCCTACCGGCAGCTCGTCGAGGCCTACGAGTCGGCCAAAGCGATCGCGGAGGTGGAGGTCCCGTGAGCACGACCGAACGCGCCGACGTCTCCCCCATCGCCATCATCCGGCGAGGCCTCGAACTCAGCCCCGAGTTCCGGCCGGTCATCCGTCTCATGCTCGGTGCCGGCGTGCTGCTCGGCCTTGGCCGGGTCGCCATCCCCGTGCTGTTTCAGCGTCTGCTCGACGAAGACCTCCTCACCGAAGGCGGCTTCGACGCCGAGCGACTCACCTTCCTCATCGTCACCACCACCATCACCGTGGTCGGCGTCGTGGTGCTCTCGATCGTCAGCCAGTGGGTGTTGATCCGCACCGCTGAGCAGGCCATCGCTCGGCTGCGAGCCACCGTGCTGCGCCGCGCCGTCGACCTCTCGCTCGAAGAGCACTCGGTCGAGCGCCAGGGCGACCTCGTCAGCCGCACCACCGGCGACATCCAGGCGCTCACCCGCTTTGTCGACTGGGGCGCCTATGCGTGGCTGGTCAACACCAGCATCGGCCTGATCGCCGCAATCACAATGTTCCTCTACTCGTGGCAGCTCGCCACCGTCGCGATCGTCGCGCTGGCGCTGATGATCCCGGTGCTGGTCCGCATGCAACGCGAGCAACAGCGACGGGTCCTGATCCTGCGCAACCACACCGCCGATCTGCTGAGCGACAGCAACGAAGCGATCGCTGGCGGCGACACCGTTCGGGCGTTCGGTCGCCGCGACACCACCAAGGCACAGCTCGACGCCGACGTCGACCAGCTCTACGACACCCAGCTCTACGCCAACCGGGTCACCGCCGTGCTCTTCACCGTCTCCGACGTGTTCGGCACGGTGGCGCTCGCCGCGGTGGTGCTCACCGCCATCTGGCTCGGCGTCGACGGTCCGTCGCTCGGCACCACCGTGGCGCTGTTGTTCCTGATCCAGATCCTGCTGACCCCGATCGCCGAGCTCACCGAGGTGATCGACCAGACCAGCCTCGCCCTTGCCGGCTGGGAGCGAACGGTCGAACTCGCCAACCGACCCCAGGCGATCCCCGCGCCCGACGATCCGCTGCCGATCCGAACCGGTCCGCTCGAGATCGAGGTCGACGGCGTGTCGTTCGCCTACGGCGAGCACCCGGTGCTGCACGACGTCACGCTGTCGATTCCGGCGGGCACATCGGTCGCCATCGTCGGTGCCACCGGCTCTGGAAAGACCACCATGGCCAGGCTGCTGTGCCGACTCGCCGACCCGTCCGACGGCACCGTTGCGTTGGGTGGCGTCGACATCCGGCAGCTGAGCGATACCGACCGTCGACGGTCGGTGCGCATGGTGCCCCAGGACGGCTTCCTCTTCGCGACGACGGTGCGCGACAACGTGCGGATGGGCCGAGAACACGCCACCGATGCCGACCTCGCGACGGTCGTCGCCGATCTCGGACTCACGAGGTGGGTCGAGGGTCTCCCGGCCGGACTCGACACCGAGATCGGGCCTGGCGGCGACGGCCTCTCGGTCGGCGAGCGGCAACTCGTCGCCGTGATGCGAGCCGCGCTCGCCGACCCCGGCGTGCTCATCCTCGACGAGGCGACCTCGTCGCTCGACCCGGCCACCGAGCTGGCGATGACCGAAGCGCTGGATCGGCTCAAGCGAGGCCGCACGACGGTGACGGTCGCCCATCGCCTGTCGACCGCCGAGCGAGCCGATCTCGTTCTCGTGTTCGATCAGGGCCGCATCGTCGGTTCTGGCACCCATGCCGAGCTGCTCTCGGCTGGCGGCGTCTACGCCGATCTGCACGAGGCCTGGAGCCGTGGTGTCAGCATCTGACCTGCGTCGCTGACGCCGCCCTGTCTTGCTGCCACCGAGACGGCATGCGGAGGTGGCGCAGATGGCGGACGACGAAGTCACGACGAAGAACATCGTGCGAGCGAGGCTGCTGCGCCTCCTGGCCGTGCTGACGATCATGATCGTGGCGCATATCTCCGGCTCGGCGATCTCACCGCTGCCCGGGGAATCCGTTCTCAGATGGACGACCGTTTCGGACCCTGAGTCAGGACGCGGAACCGCCGGCCCCGGAGGGCCGGCGGTTGCTCGATCACCGCTGCCGGGATGGCTGGCGGGCGGGGGGTCAGCGGTGATCGGAGGGGAGATGGATGGGTGTGCCTGCGGGATCAGGCCGAGGTGTCGGTGTCGGTCCCGGCGTCACCGCCACGGAAGCCGCCGAAGCCTCGGCCGGGGCCCGACGGCCCTCGAACTCGAGTTCGCCGTTGACCAGATCCTCGGCCTTCTCCTCGGCCTGGGCGAGCATCTCGGCGGCCTGGGCCTCGTCGATGCGGCCGGCCTCGACCGCAGCGTCGAGGCGGGCCTCGGTGCCGGCGACGATCGCATCGACGATCTCGTCGGTGTCGATGCCCTGCGCCTCGGCGAGGTCGGCGATCGACGAGCCGCTCTGGAGCGCCTCGCGGATCTCGCTGCCGTCGATCCCGAGGATCTCGGCCAGCTCACCCGCACCACGGGGGCCGCGCTCGCCGAAGCGCTCGCCGAGCTGCTCACGGAACTCGCCACGGTCGGGGCGGGCGTCCTGCAGGGTCTCGACGACCGCGTCGCGCTGGGCCTCGGTCAGGGTCCCGTCGTCGACGAGACCCTGCAAGGCGGCGCTGAGGCGGGAGCCGGCCTCGGGCGCGGTCGGCTCGGTCTCGACCGCATCGTCTTGCGCACCGGCGATCCCGGGGGTGAAGAACGCGGCGCCGGCGGCGACACCGCCGAGCGTCGATGCGGCGATAGCGGTGACGGCGACGGACTTCTTGATCGGGGTGGTGGTCATGGTGGGTGCTTCTCTCCTGGAGGGTGGGGTGGATTGCTGGGAGTACCTCTCGGATGCAGATACTCCGCCCCCCGGGTAAGACGATCGTGAGGTCGGCCGGGTGAGCCGATGAGGAGGATGTGAGGATTGTGTGATGGCGGCCGCCGTAGGATCGCGCCGTGACCACCAACCCGTTCCTGACCGAGCGTCTCCAGGGCTTCGGCACGACGATCTTCACCCAGATGTCGGCGCTCGCCGCCGAGACCGACTCGGTCAACCTCGGGCAGGGGTTCCCCGACACCGATGGTCCGGCCGAGGTCGCCGAGGCGGCCCAGCGGGCGATCCGAGACGGCCACAACCAGTACCCGCCGTTGCCCGGCATCACGTCACTGCGCGAGGCGGTCAGCGAACACCGCGCCCGGTTCCGTGGTCAGGCGTTCGACCCGAACGGCGACATCCTCATCACCGCCGGTGCCACCGAGGCCCTGGCCGCCGCCATGCTCGCCCTCACCGGCCCCGGTGACGAGGTCGTCACCTTCGAGCCGTACTACGACTCCTATGCCGCCGGCATCGCGCTGAGCGGCGCCACCCGCCGAGTCGTCACCCTCCGAGCGCCCGACTGGTCCTTCGACCCCGACGAACTCCGCGCCGCGTTCACCGCCAACACGAAGGTCTTCCTGCTCAACACGCCGCACAACCCCACGGGCAAGGTCTTCACCCACACCGAACTCGCACTGATCGCCGAACTGTGCTGTGAGCACGATGTCATCGCGGTCACCGACGAGGTCTACGAGCACCTCGTCTTCGACGGTGAGCACCTGCCGCTCGCGACGTTCCCCGGGATGGCCGAGCGCACGCTCACCGTCTCGTCGGCCGGCAAGATCTTCTCGTTCACCGGGTGGAAGATCGGCTGGGCGTGTGGCCCGGCGGAGCTCGTCGCCGCGGTCCGTACCGCCAAGCAGTACCTGACCTTCGCCGGCGGCGGGCCGTTCCAGCACGCCGTCGCCGTGGGCCTGCGGTTGGGCGACGACTTCTACGACGGCTACACCGCGGAGATGCGGGCGAAGCGCGACCGCCTCTCGGCCGGGCTCGCTGCGGCCGGGCTCGACGTGCTCCCCACCCAGGGCACGTACTTCGCGAGCTGTGACATCACCTCGATCGGCGAAACCGACGGCATCGAGTTCTGCCTCGCCCTCCCCGAGCGGGCCGGCGTGGTCGCCGTACCGTCGGCCGTCTTCTACGACGATCAGGACGCCGGCGCCTCGATCATCCGGTTCGCGTTCTGCAAGAAGGACGAGGTCATCGACGAGGCCGTCACCCGGCTGCAAGAGGGTCTCTCGTGAGCCTCGAACTCGCGGCCATCCAACACGACATCGTCTGGGAGACGCCGACCGAGACGATCGCCGCCGTGCGTCCGCTCGTGCTCGATGCGGCGGCCGATGGAGCTCAGCTCATCTCGCTGACCGAGATGTGGTCGTGCGGCTTCTCGATGAACACCGACATGGTCGCCGAAACACCTGACGGCCCGACCGCCACGGCGATGCACGAGCTCGCCACCGAGACCGGGTGCTGGATCGCCGGGTCCTTCCCCGAACACACCGCCGGCCACGACCGCCCGACCAATCGGTTCCTCCTCGCGGGCCCTGACGGCGAGGATCACCGGTATTCGAAGACGAAGCCGTTCTCCTACGCCGGCGAGACCGATCACTACGACGGCGGCGCACCGGTCGAACCGATCGTGGTCGACGGGGTCCGCATCACGCCCTTCATCTGTTACGACCTGCGCTTCAGCGATCTGTTCTGGGACGCCGCCCACGACACCGACCTCTACCTCGTCCCCGCCAACTGGCCCGGCGTGCGCCGCGAGCACTGGATGACGCTGCTGAAGGCCCGGGCGATCGAGAACCAGGCCTACGTCTGTGGCGTCAACCGCGTCGGAGTCGCCGGCGACGGACTCGAGCACACCGGCGACTCCCGGATCTTCGACCCTCTCGGCGAGCCGCTCGCCGCGGCGCCGGCCGGCGAAGTCCACACGATGCGCGCCACGATCGACCCGGCCAAGGTCGCCGAGGTCCGATCGTCGTTCCGGTTCATGAACGACCGCTGATCGCCGAGGTCAGTCGTCGACGGTCGGGATGGTGAACGCGACCGCCGCGCCACCACTCGGCGATTCTCCGACCGACACCGATCCGCCGTGGGCCTCGGCGACCTGTTTCACGATCGCCAGGCCGAGGCCCGATCCCGGCATCGTTCGGGTCGCCTCGACCCGATGGAAGCGGTCGAACACCTTGGTGCGATCGGCGACGGGGATGCCGGGCCCCGCGTCGAGAACCGCGATCGCGCCGCCGTCGGCCACGACCGTGATCGGCGAACCGGGCGGGGAGAACTTGGCGGCGTTCTCCACCAGGTTGCGAATCGCCCGAGACACCGCCTGGGGTCGAGCCTCGACGACCGCTCGACGATCGACCCGCAACTCGATCGCCCGGTCGCTCCGTCGGGCCTGACGCTCGACGACCGGCGCAGCGAGATCGGCGAGCTCGACCGGAACCGGATCCTCGTCGGATCGGACGTCGGTGGCGAGGTCGACGAGTTCGGCGACCAGATCACCGAGTTCGCCGATCTCGGCGTGGAGGTCGTCGACGATCGCCCGCTGCATGTCGTCAGGGATCTCGCGCCCCGACCGCAGCACGTCGACATTCGTCTGCAAGCTGGCCAACGGCGTCCGGAGTTCGTGGCTGGCGTCCATCACGAGCTGGTGCTGTTGATGCCGCGAGGCCGAGAGGGCAGCGAGCATCGAGTTGAAACTGCCGGCGAGGCGCCCGACCTCGGCGCCGCCCGAGCCGTCGACGGGCTGGTCGAGATCGCCCGTCTCCGCGACCCGTTCGGCGGCGTCGGTGAGGCGACGGATGGGGGCGACGGTGCTCCCCGAGAGGAACCAGCTCGCTGCCGCGGCGACGAGCACGGCGGTGAGGGAGATGAACACGATGCGACCGGCGAGGTCATCGAGCGACTGATCGATCTCCCCGAGTGGACGGGCGAGCTGCACGTACACGTCGCTGGCGGCGATCGTGACGATTCGGGCCCGCTGCCCCTCGATCGCGCCGTCCGAAAGGACCGGGGCGCCAGCGACCCCGGGGAAGTCGGCAGCGGCCAGGTCGACGTCGAATTCCGGGCCGAGGTCGATGATCACGTCACCGAGCGCGTCGACGACCCGGGAGAAGTTCGCCCGCTGGGTCGACTCGTCGAGCAGGGTGCGAGGCCCGAAGCCGGTGTCGGGGCCGAAGCCGTTCCGCTCGATCGTCGGCGGCAGATTGCGCAGGATCGTCCCCGAGAAGGTGCGGTCGAACTGTGGGCCGCGAGCCAGCTGCTGGATGCCCTCGGCCCGTCCGAGCAGCTCGATGTCGACCTCCTCCACGAGCTCGGCCTCTGCCGCCGCGTACACCCGCTGGCCGACCACGGTCACGACGACCGCGACGATCACGACCACGACCAGCGTGATGCGAAGACGCAGGCTCACGTTCACGCAGCGCCGGCTCGGGCGACGTATCCCATGCCGCGGACGGTGTGGATCAGCCGCATCCGACCGTCGGCCTCGAGCTTCTTGCGGACATAGCCGACGTACACGTCGAGGGTCTTGGAGTCGGTCTCGAGCGCGCCGTCCCACACCGAGTCGTAGAGCTGGTCGCGACTCAGCACCACACCGGCGTTGCGGACGAGCACCTCGAGCAGATCGAACTCGGTACGGGAGAGGTCGAGCACCTGGCCATCGCGGATCGCCCGCCGACCGGCGAGGTCGATGCGCAGATCGTCGAGGAGCAGGGTCTCGCCGTCGTCCTCGGCGACGGAGCTGCGAAGGCGGGCCCGCAGCCGGGCGAGGAGTTCGTCGAGGGCGAAGGGCTTGACGACATAGTCATCGGCGCCCGCGTCGAGACCGGCAACCCGATCCTGCACCTCGTGGCGAGCGGTGAGCATCAACACCGGGGTGTCGTCGCCTCGCTCGCGGATCCGGCGACAGACGCTCAGCCCGTCGGCGTTGGGCATCGAGACGTCGAGCAGCAACAGATCCGCCGGCTGTGCGGCGTGGAGCTCGAGTGCCGTGGCGCCGTCGCCGGCGGTGACCACCTCATACCCCTCGAGGGTCAGGGCCCGTTCGAGGGACTCGCGGACACGGCGGTCGTCTTCGGCGATGAGGATCCGAGGCACGCTCTTACTTTCGCACGGGTTGGTGAGAGTTCTGTGAGATGTGCGGGCACGGGTCCGCCCAGAGGAGGAACGTCTCGATCTGGTGGGTCGATCGGCCCAACGCCATCGGGGGCGGCCTCCCCGCCGCCGAAGGAGGAGAAAGGAAAGGACCGACCAATGGCCATCATCACTTCAGAACTCGGGGTAGGGGTTTCCTCTGAGTTGCTGCGGGCGGCCAGCGGTTCGGGACGAGTCGGGATCGACGGTCTTCCGGTGCCACGTCTGCGGGGGCGTCTGCATCAGGGGGCCGTCATCCCGACCGCTTCCGCCGGCATCGCCACGATGCTGTTGGCCGAGGGGTTCGCCGCTCGTGCCGCGGTCGGCGTCTTCACCCTCTCGATCGTCGCGATGCTCACCGCCAGCGCGGTCTACCACTGCCATCGCGAGAGCCACGAGGCCCGCCTGGCCGCCCGTCGCGTCGACCACGGCACGATCCTCGTCGCCATCGCCGGCACCCAGACCGCGTTCTGGTCACTCGTCGCCCCCGCGGCCGTCTCCTGCGCGGTGATCCCGCTCGTCTGGCTCGTCGCCGTCATCGGGTTTCGGCACAAGCTGAAGCACCTCCAGACCACGGACTCGACCGGTAACTGGCTCTTCGCCCTCCTGGGCTGGTCGGGCGCAGCACTCATCCCGTGGCTCGCCGTGGCCGGCTGGCCGATCCTGGCCCTCGTCGTCACCGGCGGTGGTGCCTACTCGATCGGCGGGATGATGCTGTTCAAGCGCATCGGCAACCTGTGGCCCGGCTGGATCGGCTACCACGAGGTCTGGCACGCCCTCACGATCCTCGGCTTCTGCTGCCACGGCGCCGCCATCGTGTTGCTCACGACCGCCTGAGCCGGCGACGTGACCATCGACCGGTGAACACACCGTGAACGAGTGCTCGTTGTCGCGACCCCGCGCCTAGGGTCGCCAGGGTGCGAATCCTGGTGACGAACGACGACGGCATCGACTCGATCGGCCTGCACGTGCTGGCCCGGGCGATGAAGCCCTTCGGCGAGGTGGTGATCGCCGCGCCGAACACCGAGTACTCCGGGTACGGCGCCGCGCTCGGCACGTTGCACAACATGAAGCCCGACGTGCGGGTCGAGCAGGTCGACGGCATCAACGAGGCCTGGTCGATCAGCGCCCCGCCGGCGCTGTGCGCGATGTTCGGTCGCCTCGGCGTCTTCGGCGACATCGACCTCGTCGTCTCCGGCATCAACCCCGGGGCCAACGTCGGTCGCGCCGTGTACCACTCGGGCACCGTCGGCGCCTGCCTCACCGCCCGCAACGGCGGCATCAGCGGCGTGGCGGTCTCGCAGTCGGTCGATGCCTTCGGCGTCGAGGGCCAGGGCTGGGAGGAGGCGCTCGGCACCCAGAAGTGGGACGGCGCCGCCGAGGTCGCCGCCATCGCCGTCGGTGCGCTCGTGCAGGACATGCCCGACGAGCCGCTCGTGCTCAACATCAACGTGCCGAACCGTCTCGCCAAGGACATGGAGGGCTGGAAGCGCACCGATGTCGGCGAGGCCCCACCCCGCGGGCTCGCCAAGGCCAAGCTCGAACCCAAGCCCGGCGCCCACGACACCTTCCACGTCGAGATGGAGTGGGGCGACGCCATCCAGATCCCCGAGAGCGAGGACGGCGGCGCCGTGATGGCCGGCTACGCGTCGGTCACCTGGCTCGGCCGCCTCGAAGGGCTCACTCCCCACCACCCGACCATGCTCGCCACAGAGCGGGCCATGGACGACTTCTACGCCTGATCGCAGCGTCGAGAATCGTTGAAAACAGAAGGGATTCGCCCTCTCCATTCTTGCGAAGCGAACATACGTTCGTGTACAGTGGAGCCATGTTGGCGGGCATGTTCGAGCGGGTGGAAGCGGTGGATTGCTCCCTCCTCACGCGTGCTCGACTCGAGATCCTGCTCGACGAGGTCGCCACGCTCGAGTCCTTCCTCGCCGCTCGTCGCCTCGATGCGATGGGAGCGATCGACGGTCTTCGAGACGGCGGCTTGCCGTCGGCCGCCGTACTTCGCACGAAGGGCAAGGTCAGCGAGAAGACCGCCAAGCAGGCCGCCCGCACGGCGGAGGCCCTCACCCAGATGCCGAAGACCGCCGAGCGGCTGCGCACCGGGCAGATCACCGAAGCGCATGCGGTCGCCAACGTCGCGGCGGCCGAGAAGGCCGCCGACCCGGCGAAGGCCGATGCCGAGCTCAACCGCAGCCCGATCATCCCGCCCGCCGATCTCCACGCGCAGCGAGCCCGGAAGTGGGGCGCCGAGAACGAGCGGCGTGAGGCGGCCGAGCGTCGCCACGCTCGCCAGCGGCGCAACCGCCGAGCCGTGTTCGGCGTGTCCGACGACGACGGATCGTGGAGCCTCTACGCCACGTCCGACACGCTCGAAGGCATGGAGCTCACCGGCCTGATCGAGGCCGAGGCTGACCGCCTCTTCCGGGCCGCGGACGGTGGGCGGGGCGCCGACACCGATCGCACCAGCACACAGCGCACCCTCGATGCACTCGCCACGCTGATCCGGCGAGGCGCCGGGGTCGAGTCGGTCGAGCGCTCGGGCGATGCGCATCCTCGGTTCCGTCCGCACGTGCGCATCTCGCTCGGCGATCACCTCAACGACGTCGACGGCGAACTCGTCGGCGGTGGGCCGCTCCCCCGTGCGATCGTCGACCGGGTGCTGCGCAGCGCCGGGCTCGATGTTCTCATTACGGCCGACGACGGATCACCGCTGTGGCTCGGCCGCACCCGGCGAGATGCCTCCCCGGCGCAGTGGGCCGCCCTGATCGATCGAGACGAGGGCTGCGTCGTGTGCGGCGCCGACCCGTCCCGCTGCGAGGCCCACCACGTCGTCTGGTGGCAAAACGGCGGCCCCACCGACATCGACAACCTCGTCTTGTTGTGCACCCGACATCACCACGACGTGCACGATCGGGGCCTCGAACTCCGCCGCCGCGACGGCACCTGGTTGCTCGAACCCAGACCCGTCCACGAGCGACAACCGGCAACCTCGGGGCGAGGTCACCGATCCGAATCCGAGAATCCGGCCCGGGCGGCCTGAGCGCCCGCGGCACGCCGAGTGCCGCCTCGTAGCCTGAGCCGGTCATGTTGACCGCGTCGGGCCTCGCCCGCTCCTACGGACCCCGCGACCTGTTCGCCGACGTCACCCTGCAGCTGTCCGCCGGGCGACGCATCGCGCTCGTCGGCGGCAACGGCACCGGCAAGACCTCGCTCATCGAGATCCTCGTCGGCGACGCCGACCCCGACAAGGGTTCGATCACCAAGCCCAAGGACATGACCCTCGGCTACCTGCCCCAGGATCTCGTCGACACCGCGACCGGTTCGGTGCTCGAAGAGGTCCTCGCCGGCGCCGGCGAGATGGCCGATCTCGCCGACGAACTGCACCGGCTCGAAGCGGCGATCTCCGACCCCGAGGCCGCCAGCGACGCCGACGCATACGACAAGCTGCTCGGCCGCTACGGCGAGGTCCAGGGCCAGTTCGAGTCGATGGGCGGGTACGCCCTCGAAGCCGACGCCCGCAAGGTTCTCGCCGGCCTCGGCTTCAAGGACACCGACGCCGACCGGCCGGTACGAGAGCTCTCCGGTGGTTGGCGCATGCGGGTCGCGCTCGCCCGCCTGCTGCTCGCCAAGCCCGACGTGCTCATCCTCGACGAGCCGACCAACCACCTCGACGTCGACTCCGTCGCCTGGCTCGAACAACAACTCGCCGCCTGGCCCGGCGCCCTCCTCTTCGTCTCCCACGACCGCGACTTCATCGACGCCGTCGCCGACCGGGTCGTCGAGCTCGCCGAAGGCACCGCCCTCGAATACGTCGGCGGCTTCGCCGAGTTCGTGGTTCAACGCGAAGAACGCCTCCAGCGCATCGAAGCCGCCGCGGCCCGCCAAGCCCGCGAGATCGCCAAGGTCGAGCAGTTCATCGACCGCTTCCGGTACAAGGCCACCAAGGCCCGCCAGGTCCAGAGCCGCATCAAGACGATCGAGAAGCTCGAACAGATCAAGGTGCCCGAGCGCAAGGAGCTCGTCGCCCGGTTCGCCTTCCCCGAGCCACCCCGCTCGTCGCGGGTCATCGCCGAGTTCAACGACGCCACCGTCGGCTACGACGACATCCCGGTCGTCAGCGGCGTGTCGCTCGCCGTCGAACGCGGCCAGACCGTCGCCCTCGTGGGCCCCAACGGCGCCGGCAAGACCACCCTGCTCAAGCTGATCCTCGGCGAGCTCGAAGCCAGCCAGGGCCGAGCCGAGCTGGGCAACAACGTCGAGATCGCCACCTTCCATCAGCACCAGGCCGACGAGCTCGATCTCGACAAGACCGTCATCGCCGCATTCTCCGGCGGGATCGACCCCGGCAAGCGCAACCTGCGCACGATCCTCGGCAGCTTCGGCTTCCCCGGCGATGCCGCCGATCGCATGGTCCGCGACCTCTCGGGCGGCGAACGCACCCGCCTCGCGCTCGCCCGCACGATGATCGAGCCGGTCAACCTGCTCGTGCTCGACGAGCCGACCAACCATCTCGACCTACCGAGCTGCGACGTGCTCGAGGACGCCCTCACCGCGTACCCCGGCACGGTGCTGCTCGTCACCCACGATCGCCACCTGATCCGCAACGTCAGCGACGCCATCATCGACGTCCGCGACGGCCACGCTACCTGGTACGACGGCGTCCCCGAAGAGGTCCTCACCCCCGCCGACCCGAGCAAGGTCGCGGGCACCGGTACCGGCCTCGCCACCGGCGCCACACCGGCCACCCCCGGACGCAACGGTCGCACCCCGTCGAGCACTCCCGGCCACGAGCGCAAGGCCGCCCGCCAGGAATCGGCCAAGGTCCGCCAGAACACCAACGAGCTCCGCAAGCGGGTTCAGAAGCTCGAACGAGCCCTGGAGAACGCCGAGGCCGAGGTCGCCGAGCTGCAGACAC
>JBCBYI010000124.1:0-12379 GCA_039815945.1 Actinomycetota bacterium
TGGAGGACATGGGCTCGATGCGGATGGTCGACCAGAACGATGGCATGGGTATCGACGACGCCAAGCGAGCGGTCGACGAACTCGCCGCCTGGCACGCCACCTTCTGGGGTCAGGCCGATGGCCCGGTCGAGCGGGGCGACGTCGTCTGCCTCAGCGACCCGGTGTACCCGGCGGTTCTGCCGATGGTCTTCGCCGAGGGCTGGGAGAAGGTCAACGCCGAGATGACCGTCGACCCCGTGATCGCTGCGGTCGGGCCCGGCTGGTCCGACTGGATGCCCGGCGCCCTCCAGCGGCTGGCCGGCGCACCGAACACGATCGCCCACGGTGACTACCGGGCCGACAACATCTTGTTCGACGACGACGGCAACGTGGTGTTGCTCGACTTCCAGCTCACCGGGCGGGGGACGGCCAGCTACGACCTCGCCTACTTCGTGACCCAGTCGCTCGCGCCCGAGGTCGCCGCCACCCACGAGACCGCGCTGTTCAACCGCTGGCTCGACGGACTCATCGCCGGCGGTGTGCCCGAGGCCGAGACCACCGCGCTGTGGGATCGCTATCGCGACGCTGCGCTGTTCTGCCTCGTCTACCCGATCGTGGCCAGTCGCGGCATGGATCTGTCCGACGAGCGCCAATACACACTCCTCGACAACATGAACACCCGCTTCGTGCGAGCCGTCGACCAGCTCCACCTCGCCGATCTGCTCTGAGGCGATTGGCGACCGACCGGAATCTGACGGATCATCAGGACATGGCCGACGCTGATCTCTCCGCCCTCGACGCCGCCCGAGCCCGCTACGCCGCCGAGCGGACCAAGCGCCTCCGGGTCGACGGCAACGAGCAGTACAGCGAGCTCGCCGGCCGGTTCGCCGACTTCGACACCGACCCGTACGTCGAGCCGGGCTTCACCCGCGACCCGATCGTCGAGGAGACGACCGCCGTCATCGTCGGTGGTGGGTTCGCGGGCATGATGACCGCGGTCGAGCTCAAGCGGCTCGGCGTGCACGACTTCCGCATGATCGAAAAGGGCGGCGACTTCGGTGGCACCTGGTACTGGAACCGCTATCCGGGCTGCCAGTGCGACGTCGAGTCCTACACGTATCTGCCGCTGCTCGAAGAGACCGGCTTCATGCCGACTCGGCGGTACTCGAGCGCGACGGAGATCTTCGAGTACTGCCAGCTCATCGGGCGCCAGTTCGAGCTGTACGACCACGCCCTGTTCCAAACCGAGATCGCCGATGCGGTCTGGCACGACGACGAGGGTCACTGGCTCGTCACGACCAGCCGCGGCGACGAGATCCGCTGCAAGTACTTCGTGACCGCGGGCGGCATCCTCCACAAGGCCAAGCTGCCGGGCATCCCCGGCATCGACACCTTCGAGGGCCACGCCTTCCACACCAGCCGATGGGACTACGGCTACACCGGTGGGTCGGCGACCGAGCCGATGGACGGCCTCCGCGGCAAGAAGGTCGGCATCGTGGGAACCGGCGCCACCGCCGTGCAGGCCGTGCCCCAGCTCGCCGCGTACGCCGACGAGCTCTACGTCTTCCAGCGCACACCGGCCGCGATCGGCGTTCGTGACAACGGCCCCACCGACGTCGAGTGGTTCCAGAGCCTGCAGCCGGGCTGGCATGCCGAGCGGGTCGAGAACTTCACCCGCTGCGTCACCGGCGAGCAGCCCGAGCTCGATCTGGTGGAGGACGGCTGGACCAAGGTCAACTGGATCAACACCCAGGACGCCTCGTCGCCCGAGCACCGAGAGGAACTCGACGTCGTCGACTTCGAGATCATGGAGGAGATCCGGGCCCGCGTCGACGCGGTGATCGACGATCCCGAGACCGCCGCCAAGCTCAAGCCGTGGTACGGCAAGCACTGCAAGCGCATCACCTTCCACGACGAGTACTTACCGACCTTCAACCTCCCGCACGTCCACCTGGTCGACACCGATGGGCAGGGCATCGAGCGCATCACCCCGGCCGGTGCCGTCGTCGACGGCGAGGAGTACGAACTCGACCTGCTCGTGTTCGCCTCGGGATTCGAAGTCACCACCGACCAGCACCGGCGACTCGGGTTCGACCCGGCCGGCCGCGACGGCGTCCGCCTGAGCGAGCGGTGGCACGATGGCGCCCACTCGCTGCACGGCATCCTCTCCGCGGAGTTCCCGAACATGTTGATGCTCGGCATCGTGCAGGCCGGCTTCGGCACGAACTTCGTGCACTTCCTCCAGAACTCCGCGCGCCATGTCGCCTGGGTTATCAACCACTGCGAGGGTGCCGGCATCACGACCATCGAGGCCACCGCCGACGCCGAAGAGGGCTGGCTCATGGAGCTCTACACCGCCCTCGGCGGCATGCCCGACTACTCCGGCAACTGCACGCCGAGCTACTACAACTCCGAGGGCAATCGGGGTCCCAAGGCGGCCCGCAACCTCACCTACGTGGGCAGCCTGCTCGACTACGACGGCTTCTTGCAGCGTTGGCGGGCCGCAGGCGCCGAGGCCGGGGAGTTCCCGGGCACGGTCACGACCTGATCGGCGTGGCCGATCAGACGCCCAGCAGGCCCGGGGCCCATTCCGAGACCAGGTCGCGCAGCGCCTCGCCCAGCCCCGATCGATCGGTCGGGTTGAGCCGGTAGGCCGGGCCGTACAGGCTGATCGACGCGGTCGGCTCGGCGCCGGGGACGATCACGGCCACGCCGTTGACTTCGAGATCGAAGGCCTGATCGGCCCACACGAACCCCTGCGCGGCGCCGGCTCGTACGAGTGCCCGCAGGGCGGCCGGCTCGGTGACGGTGAGCGGCGTCGCGGCGGGGAGTGGTGCCGTGGTGTACGTGCGAAGGCGGTCGTCGTCCCAGTCGGTCATCACGGCGAGCCCGGGCGCGACGAGATGGAAGGCCAGGCGTTCGCCGGTCGGGTCGGGGGCCTGGATCGCCGACGGGCCGGGGACGTGGGTGAGGTAGAGCGCACCGTCGGGTGTGTCGACGGTGAGGGCGGCGCTCTCTCCGAAGCGCTGCGCGCACTCGACGAGCAGCGGGCGGAGCCGATCCTCGAGCGCGGCCGGTGGGGCTTCGCCGCCGGGCACGAGGGTCGCCAGCGCTGGTCCGCTCGTGACCCCGCCGACGCCGCTGCGGGTCAGCATCCCGAGTTCGACGAGTTGGGTGGTCAGCCGCGACACGGTCGAGCGGGGGAGTCCGCTGCGGCGCCCGAGCTCGCGCACGCCGAGGGGTTCGTCCGCCGCGGCGACGAGCTGGAGCAGGTGGAAGGCCCGCTCGATCGACGATGTCGTTGACTCGACCGCAGGGGTGACCATACGCTGACCATACCATGGAGCAGGACGTCCCACTGAGTGGGACAGCAATCGGTAGGACACCCGACTTCTACGTCTACGGCGAGGAGCCGCCGACGTCGGTCGAGTTGGTCGATGCTGTCGCCCGGATCCGGTGGGCCGACGGCATGGAACTCGACGCCTACGCGCTGTGGCTCTTCGAGAACCGGATGGGCGACGTCACGGTCGAGGAGCGCAGCCGCGAGTCGAAGTTCGATCCGGCCGACTTTCCCACCGATGACGTGCTCCGGGCGATCTCGCTGGCGGCGAACGGTGACCTCGTCGCCGAGTGGTCCGACGGCTCGACCTCAGCGCACCACAGCGGCTGGCTTCGCCACGTCGCCGAACAGCGCCATCGGCCTGAGGCGTTCCTGCCGCCGATCGAGGAGTGGGCCACCGCCGAGTTGGCGGCTCCGCCCACCCACGACGGCTCGGCCGTGCTCCATGACGACGATGTCCTGCTGGCCTTTCTCCACGACGCCGTGCGCTACGGGCTCTCCCGGCTCGAGAACCTGGCGCCGGAGAAGGCGTCGTTGGTGGCCCTCGGCGAACGCATCGGCGCGCTGCGCGACACCAACTTCGGTGTGACCTGGCCGGTGAGCGTCGACATCACGCCGACCTCCACCGCCAACACGCCGCTGCCGCTCCCGCCCCACACCGATCTGCCCACTCGCGAGACGCCGCCCGGCTTCCAGATGCTGCACTGCCTGGTCAACTCGACCACCGGCGGGTTGAGCACGATGGCCGATGGCCACGCCGTCATCCGTCGTCTCGAAGCCGACCACCCCGACGACTACGAGGCGCTCTGCAGCCTCAACTGGGTGTTCTTCAACCGCTCGCCCCAGCACGACCACCGGTGGTCGGGCCCACTGATCGACCACGGCGCGCCGGGCATGCCGCTCACCATCCGGGCCTTCCATCCCGTGCGTGGCTTCCCCGACATGGCGATCGAGGATCAGCCGCGGGCCTATGCCGCCCTGCGCCGCTTCAGCCAGGTCGCCGGCTCCGACGAGTTCCAGATGCGCTATGCGTTCCGGCCCGGCGATCTCGTGCTGTTCGACAACCGTCGCACCCTGCACGGCCGCACCGCCATCGACGAGACCGGCGGCGTGCGAGAGTTGCACGGGACCTACATCGACCACGACGAGATCTACTCGCGCACCCGCGTGCTGACCCGTCACCGGACCGCCCGCGAGCTCGGGCTCGTCTAGCGGCGAACACATCAACCACCACCGCTGCCAACCATCAGGGGGAGCATCCACCATGCCCAGCGTCTTCATCACCTGTGCCGTCACCGGCGGCGGCGACACCGTCGACAAGTCGCCGCACGTGCCGGTCACGCCCGAGCAGATCGCGGACTCCGCGATCGAGGCGGCCAAGGCCGGTGCCGCGGTCGTGCACTGCCACGTCCGCGATCTCGACACCGGCGCGCAGAGCCGCGATCCCGATCTCTACAAGGAGCTCACCGATCGCATCCGATCGGCCGACACCGATGTCGTGCTCAACCTCACCGGCGGCACCGGCGCCGACCTCACCCTCGGCGGCGTCGAGCACCCGCTGCCGCTGAGCGAGGAGGGCACCGACATGGCCGGCGCCACCGAGCGCATGCGCCACATCCGTGAGTGCCTGCCCGAGATCGCCACCATCGACATGGGCACGATGAACTTTGGCGAGGGCGACTACATCATGACCAACTCGACCTCGCAGCTCGACGAGATCGCCCGCCAGTTCCAGGACCTGCCCGTGCAGCCCGAGCTCGAGTGCTTCGACACCGGCCACCTCTGGTACGCCAAGAACCAGGAGGAGCGGGGCCTGTACGAGGGCAAGACGATGAACGCCCAGTTGTGCATGGGGGTGCCGTGGGGTGCGCCCGACGACATGAACACCCTGATGGCGATGGTGAACAACGTGCCCTCGCACTGGCACAAGTCGGCCTTCTCGATCGGCCGGCGTCAGCTCGAGTATGTGGCGGCGGCGGCGCTCGTCGGCGCCAACGTCCGCGTCGGTCTCGAGGACAACCTGTACCTGGCCAAGGGGGTGAAGGCCACCAACGCCCAGCTCGTCGAGCGCGCCACCGTGATCCTCGAGGGCATGAGCATCAACGTCATGGGGCCCGACGAGGTCCGCGACCTCCTCGACCTCAAGAAGATCGGCTGAGTCTCGTCGTGGAACCGCACGCCGCCATCGTCGGCGCCGGGGTGATCGGGTCGGCGTGGGCCGCTCGTTTCGCGCTGCACGGCATCGACGTCAAGATCAGCGACCCGAACCCCGACGCGCCCCGCATCGTCGACGAGGTCCTCGCCAACGCCCGTCGAGCGTGGAGCGATCTCGGTCTGCCCGAACCCCACGAGGGGTCGATCAGCATCGTCGACTCGATCGAGGAGGCGGTCGCAGGGGCGATGCACGTCCAGGAGAGCGCGCCGGAGAACCCGGCGCTCAAGGTCCCGATCCTCGAGCAGATCGCCGCCGCCTGCCCGTTCGACACCGTGATCGCCTCGTCGACCTCGGGCATCAAGCCGTCGGACCTGCAGCCGACCATCACCGGCCCGGAGCGCATGGTCGTCGGTCATCCCTACAACCCCGTCTATCTGGTGCCGGTCGTCGAGGTCGTCGGCGGGGCGCAGACGTCGCCGGTCGCGATCGACACGGCGATGGCCACCTACGAACGTATCTCGATGAAGCCGGTTCACGTCCGGGTCGAGATCGATGCCTTCATCGGCGACCGGCTCCTCGAGGCCGTGTGGCGTGAGGCGCTGTGGCTGGTGAACGACGGGGTCGCCACGACCGAGGAGATCGACGAGGTCATCCGGTACGGCTTCGGTCTTCGGTGGGCGCAGATGGGGTTGTTCGAGACCTACCGGATCGCTGGTGGCGAGGGCGGCATGGCTCACTTCATCCGCCAGTTCGGCCCGTGCCTCGAATGGCCGTGGACCAAGCTGATGGACGTGCCCGAACTGACCGAGGATCTGGTGGAGACGATCGCCGATCAGTCCGACGCCCAGTCGGGCGGCCGCTCGATCCGCGAGCTCGAGCGGATCCGCGACCGCAATCTCGCGGGGATCATGCGGTCGTTGGAGGCGAACGACTGGGGTGCGGGCCAGACCCTGAAGGCCCAGCGCCGCCGACTCCGCGACTGATCGTCGCCGATCAGGGCGCGGTCAGGGCGCGGTCAGTCGGCGATCGTCGACTCGAGCGGGATCCGGACCACGTCGACGTCGAGCGTTCGAGGTCGTTGACGCGGGTCGTGTTCATCGCGGCCGTCGGGCGATGCGACGAGCTCGCCCGGATCACCGGTGCCGCCGTCGCGGTGGTCGGTTCGGACGTGGTCTCGCCGGAAGGGCCGCCACACGAGGCGGCGAGCAGTCCGAGCGCAAGGAGAAGCAGAAGCGGGTGGAAGCGGTGTATCAGGAGGTCACGATCGATCGGCGCTGGAGGCCATCGAGGAACAGGGTGAGCATGGCATCGAAGCTCGCCTGGTGGTCGCCTCGTCCGAGCGCGTCGGCCGCCTGGAGGCTGACGAAGCCGTGCAGAGAGGCGCGAAGGGCTCGGCCGACCCGGCGCGCTTCGCGGGTCTCGAGGCCGTAGTGGGCGAGGATCGAATCCATCGTCTGGACTGCGCCGAGGCCGGCCGTGCGTTTGTCGGCCCGCTCGACTCGGCGCAGGGTCAGCTCGTAGCAGCCGGGGTGGGTGAGGGCCCACCGGCGATACGCCGCGGCGAACGCCCGGACGGCGTCGTCGCCCGCGACCCCGACGGCGGAGTCGCGGAGCGTGTCGCCGAAGTCGGCGGTGGCCGCGATCGCGAGATCGTCGAGGAGGCCGCCGAGGCCGGCGACGTGGCTGTAGAGCGACGGCGGCTGCACGCCGAGCCGCTCGGCGACCGCGGTGAGGCTCACCCCGTCGACCCCGTCGCGATCGAGGATCGCGAACGCTGCGGCCAGTACGTCGTCGTGATCGAGCCCCCGCTTCCTCGCCATGGCGCTGAGGCTACGACTTGAAGCCGCATAGATCAATGTCTAATGTTATTAGACAAAGATCGACCTGTCTGAGAACGGAACCGGAGCAGCCTATGAGCGACCGCTACACCATCATCTCCGCCGACTCCCACGCCGGCGGCAACATGGCCGCCTACGAGGAGTACCTCCCCGCCGAATGGCGCGAGGCGTACGACGACTGGCGTGGCGCCTACAAGAACCCCTACCGCGACCTGCAAGACGACGGTCGCAGCCGCAACTGGGACAACGAGCGCCGCCTCAGCGAGCAGTACGCCGACGGTGTCGTCGCCGAGATCACCTTCCCCAACACGGTGCCGCCCTTCTATCCGACCGGTGCGTTGCTGGCGCGATCGCCCAAGGACGCCGAGGACTTCCGCCGTCGCAAGGCCGGCCTCCAATGCCACAACCGTTGGTTGGCCGATTGGTGCGCCGAGTATCCCGACCAGCGCCGGGGTCTGCCGCAGATCTTCCTCGAAGATCTCGACGACGCGATCACGACCCTCACCTGGGCGGCCAACGAGGGGTTCACGAGCTTCCTGATGCCCCACGTTGCGCCCGACGTCGACCTGCCTGGCCTCTGGTCGCCCGAGTGGGATCGGCTCTGGGCGGCCGTGCAGGATCTCGACCTCGTTGTCACCCAGCACGGCGGCAACGGCACCCCTGACTACGGCAAGGACCCGGCGTCGGGTGTCATCTTCTTGATGGAGGTGCCGTTCTTCGCGCACCGGAACCTCTCCCATCTCACGATGAGCGGCGTGTTCGAACGTTTCCCGAACCTTCGCTACGTCATGACCGAACAAGGTGTCGGCTGGGCCGTCGAGGAGCTCCGTCGCATGGACGGCTATCACGCCCAGATGAAGCACGGCCGGGTCGGTGAACTCGGCTTCTCCGCCGACATCGTCTTGCCGCTCACGCCCAGCGAGTACTTCGACCGCAACGTCTGGATCGGCGCGTCGTTCCCCTCGCCGGGCGAGGCCGAGGCGATGAAGAAGCTCGGCACCCACAAGATCATGTGGGGCTCGGACTATCCGCACCACGAGGGCACCTACCCGTACAGCACCGCCTCGCTGCAGCGGGCGTTCCACGACTGGGACGAGGCCGAGCTGCGCAAGGTGCTCAGCGAGAACGCCGCCGAGGTGTACTCGTTCGATCTCGACGCGCTCGCTCCGCTCGGGGCCGAACACGGACCCACGATCGACGAGGTCAAGGTGCCGCTCGAGGTCATCCCCTCCGGCGCGACCAGCCCGGCGTTCTTCCGCCCGTAACGCCTGCGAAGACGTGGGACACGTGTCGCGCCATCTCGACGAAATTGTGCTGCCCGAGGTAGCGCGGCGGTCACGGTCCGTAATAACCTGAGGGGTCACAGGGATGAACACCCGATGGTGTGCACGTCCCGCACCGGTGTCCGAATTGGGGGATTCGGACGACGACGGCGCTGCCCTACGAGGCGGCGCCGTCGTCGCGTCCGTTCTGCGTTTTGGCGCAGGTCTCCCGAGGGTGAAGACTCGTCGCTCGTGAGCGACACACCCCAGGCCTACGACGGCTTCGACGGCGAGGTCGGCCGGATCTTCTCGACCTCGGAACCCTCGTGGCCCACATTCCCGACCGCCCCCGACGGGGCACCCAACGTCATCGTGATGCTGGCCGACGACCTCGGCTTCGCCGACCTCGCCTGCTACGGCTCCGAGATCGACACGCCAAACCTCGACGCGCTCGCCGCCGAGGGTGTGCGCTACACCAACTTCCACGTCAACCCGATGTGCTCGCCGACTCGCGCCTCGATGCTCACCGGGCTCAACCACCACATGGCCGGCATGGGGCACGTCGCCCACAGCGACCCCGGCTTCCCCGGCTACACCCACGAACTCCGTGACGACGCGGTGACGATGGCCGATCTGTTCCGCGACAACGGCTGGGCGTCGCTCATGGTCGGCAAGTGGCACCTGTGCAAGGACGCCCACCTCTCCGACGCCGGCCCCCGCCACAGTTGGCCCCTGCAGAAGGGCTTCGAGCGGTACTACGGGATCCTCGACGGCTTCACGAACTTCCACCAGCCCCATCGCCTCTACGAAGACAACTACCACATTCCCGTCGACCAGTACCCCGACGACTACTACTTCACCGACGACCTCACCGATCAGGCGATCCACATGATCGACGAGGTCCGGGCGTCGCATCCCACGAAGCCGTTCTTCATGTACTTCTCGCATGGCGCCGTGCACGCGCCGTTGCAGGCGAAGGCCGACGACATCGAAAAGTACCGCGGCATGTACGACGCCGGCTGGGACGAGATCCGTCGGCAGCGCTACGAACGCCAACTCGAGATGGGCATCATCCCGGCCCACACACAGCTCCCACCTCGCAACACCGAGAAGGGTCACGCGGTCGAGGCGTGGGACGACCTCACCGACGACGAGCAGCGGATCTTCGCCCGCTACATGGAGATCTTCGCCGGCATGGTCGACAACATCGACCAGAATCTCGGGCGGCTCCGGGCCCACCTCGAGGCGATGGGCGAGTGGGACAACACGATCATCGTGTTCACCTCCGACAACGGCGGCTCCCGTGAGGGCCAGCAGCTCGGCACGTCGGCGTACTTCCGCACCCTCGTGAGCCAGACCCGCCAGAACAGCCTCGACTCGGTCGACCTCGACCTGCCGAACCTCGACGCCATGGGCGGCCCCACCAACCTGCCGCACTACCCGATGGGGTGGGCGATGGTGTCGAGCACGCCGTTCCGGCTCTACAAGATCAACACCCACCAGGGCGGCCATCAGGTGCCGTTCATCGTGCACTGGCCCGCGGGACTCTCGACCGCCGGCGAGGTGCGCACCCAGTACCAGCACATCACCGACCTCATGCCCACGCTCGCCGAGCTGTGCGGGGTCGACGTACCGATGATGAAGGGCGAGCGGCCGGTACCGGCCGCGGCCGGTTCGTCGATGGTGCCGACGCTCGCCGACGAGGCGGCCCCGACCACCCACCCCGAGCAGTACTACGAGCAGATCGGGCATCGCGGCTACTACCGCGACGGCTGGTCGGCGGTGACGTGTCGCCAGCCTCGACGATCGTTCGCCGAGGAGCAGTGGGAGCTGCACAACCTCCACGACGATCCGACCGAGACCAACGACCTCGCGGCCGAGCACCCCGAGAAGCTGAAGGAGCTCCAGGACGCCTGGGAGGACGCCGCATGGGCCAACCAGGTCTTCCCGCTCGACGAGGGCAACCACGTGAAGATGATGGCGCAGCCGCCGTGGAACGCGGAGCTGGCCGCGCCGGTCACCTTCCGGCCGGGGATGCCCACGGTCGAGCGGTGGCGTTCGCTCCAGCTGATCTCGAGCCGCAGCTTCACCGTCGATGTCGACGTCGAGCTGGCCGAAGGTGACGACGGGGTGCTTGTCGCCCACGGCGACCAGGGCGGCGGGTACTCGCTCGCCATCGACGACGGTCGGTTGATTCACGCCCACAACGGCTACGGCGAGATGACCGTGGTCGACTGCGGCCCCGTCGCCGCCGGGCGCCACACGATCACCCTCGACGTGGCCGATGTCGGCGACGTCACGTGGGAACCACGGGTGCTGGTCGACGGCGAGCAGGTCGGCGAGGCCGGCCAGGTGCCTCGCCTGATGGCGATGGCGCCCTTCGAAGGCATCGACATCGGCATCGACCGTCGCTCGCCGGTCAACTGGGATCTCTACGAGCGCAAGGGGGTCGCCCGCTTCACCGGCACGATCCTCGGGGTGACCTTCACGCCCGGCGACCTCGCTCCCGACAACGGCAGCCAGTACCTCCAGATGCTCAAAGAGATGGGCACCAAGTACGAATGACCGCCTCACGCATCGGCGAAGAGCAGCTTCACGATTCGCCGCCACCGGAGGTTGGTCTCCTCGGCTGAGGCCTCGAGGGTCCGTCGGAGCTGATCCCACGACTCAAACGAGGTGAGAATCGAGACGGCGGTGAGCAGGTCCTCGCGGCGAGACGAATCGAGCTCATCGAGATGGGGTTCGAAATACTCGCGTGTCTGTCGCTCGAAGAAGCGATGTCGGGTGGCGACAAGATGGGCGATGTCGGGCTGCCGGCTGTCCTGAAGGCGTTCGAGTCCCAGCAGCGGGTGGAGTTGCTCGTAGAGCGCCGTTCGCGCATCGACGAACCCGTCGATGCGGTGATCGAGGGCGGGGCCCGCCGATGGCAGCGCGAAGAGTTGCGGGAACCGGGTGAGCGTCCGCCGCCTGACCGCCATGCGAAGTTCCGGCAAGCTCTCGAAGTAGCGGAACACCGTCGCCCGTGAGACGCCGGCGCGCTCGGCCATCTCATCGGCTACGGGCAGTCTCGACTCGTCGAGCGCAATGTCGATGAAGGCGTCGAGGATTCGTTCGCGTCGCGCCGAACGAGCATGGGGGGAGCGCGAACCCTTCCCCGTGGCTGGTGGGTCGTTCATGTTGCCGCTGACGTCCCTTCCGAAAACAGTGAGACGGTGAGTCACACTATGCCTCAACCTCTGCTAGTCTCGCATCCGCACAGTGAGACGCGAAGTCTCACTGTGCTCGGCATCCGGCAACCGGCGGGTGCATCGACGCAAGGGGCGAGGGCGCCATGGTGGAGCGACAGATTCGGGATCGACATCGACGCAAGGTCGCCACCCGGCGGCTCCTTGCGCTTCTCGTCGGCGCAGCGCTGATCGCGGCCGCCTGTGGCGACGACGCGACCGGCGACGCGGCGGTCGACGCCGTCGATGGCGGGGCGGCCGACGGAAGCGAGCAACCTGACGTCGACGCGAGCGAGGAACCGTCGGAGGAGGACGACGCCGGTGACGCTGACGAGGCGGGGGGCGAGGACGAGACGGCCGCATCCGAGGACTCACGTCCGGCGGTTCCCATCGGCCCCGGCGCGGCAGGTTCTGGTGATGCGGACGAGTCGCCCCCGGCCTTCCTCGACGACCGGATCATCGCTGCGGACATCTGGGGAGCCGAGTTGGCGATTCTCTCCGCTGGCATGGGCTTCGATGGCGTGATCGGCTTTCCCGATACCGAACTCGAGACCGTGCGAGCCGCCGGAGGCTCCTATTAC
>JBCBYI010000125.1:0-12343 GCA_039815945.1 Actinomycetota bacterium
GGGGTGTCGTACGCCCCTCACGGACTGCCCAACGTGCAGGCGCTCGACTGCGACGTCTACCTCTACTCGACGTACAAGACCTATGGCCCCCACGTCGGGCTGATGTACACCCGCCGATCGGTGCTCGAGCAGATGACCAATCAGGGGCACTACTTCAAGGACGCGACCCCCGGAGGCTGGCTGACGCCGGCCGGCCCCGACCACGCCGCCATCGGATCGGTGGCGGGCATCGTCGACTACTACGACACACTCGTCGACCATCACGGCATCGCCGGCGCAACCCGGCGTGATCGCATCGCCACCCTCTTCGACGCGTTCGCCGCCCACGAAGAAGCGGTCACCGCACCACTCGTCGAGCTGCTCATCGGGCACGATCGGGTCCGTCTCGTCGGCGCCCAGACCGCCGCCCACGCCGTGCGGGCACCGACGATCGCGTTCCACGTTCCGGGCACGACGTCGAGGTCGATCTACGACGCCCTGATCGCGGCCCAGGTGTCGTGCGGTCACGGCAACTTCTACGCGCAGCGGCTCGTCCATTCCCTTGGACTCGATGTCGACGACGGCGTCGTGCGCATCTCCGCGGTGCACTACAACACCGACGACGACATCGCCCGCGCCTGCGCCGTGCTCGACGACGTGCTCTGAGGCTCGTCGACGGTCGCAGGTCGGCTCGCGGGGCCGACTCAGCCGGGCGGAATCGCCGTCTGGTTGCCGCGGGCGATCAGGCGGCCGTCGTCGTCTCGGAGTTCACCCGTGGCGAACAGGAGCCGCCGCCCCATCTTGGTGACCTCGCCGGTGGCAGTGAGCCGCCCGGTCGCAGGCCGCAGGATGTCGACGGTGATCGTGGCCGTCGACAAGCCGTCGGCTGCGAACGCCATCGCCATGTCGAGCATGGCGGTGACGATGCCGCCCTGCACCACCCCGGCGCCGATCGTCCAGATCGGCTCCGGGGTGAAACGCAGAATGGCGCGACCAGCGCCGTGCTCGAGCACCTCGGGCTTGAGCAGGTGATAGATCGACTCCTCCTCGAAGGGAGGCAGGTTCCCGCCGGCGCTGGCCGGCGGTGACGGGTCGGTCACTCGGGACGGGCCGGGAACTCCGGGCCGCGAGTGCGGGTGCGCTTGAGCTCCCAGAACCCGTCGATCGACATCATCATCGTCATGCCGTCCCACAGGGTGAGGGCGTCGTCGCCCTCGGGGACCTTGGTGATGACGGGGCCGAAGATGCCCTGCTTCACACCGCGCGGGTCGGTCATGGCGATGATCGGCGTGCCGACGTCCTCACCGGTCAGGGCGAGGCCGGCGTCGTGGCGCTCACGGATCCCGGCGTCGAACTCCTCGGACTCGAACGCCTCGGCGTGCGAGAGCGGCAGACCGGCCGCCTCGAGGGCTTCGGTGATCTCGAACTCGTAGTCCTGGTCGTGATGGATCCGAGCCCCGAGCTGCCAGTACAGCTTGAACATGCCATCGTTGCCCTCGGCCGCCCGGACCGACTCGAGCACCCGCAACATCTTGTACGTCTTCAAGAGCGGGGCGTGGTAGTCGGAGTCCTCCGGCGGCTGATTCTTGAGCAGCAGGCTGATCGGCTGCCACGTGATGTTCAGATCACGCTTGTCCTTGACCTCATCGACGACCCAACGGGCCGTCACCCAGCACCAGGGTCAAATGGGGTCGATCCAGAACTCGATGTCAGTCGACACGACGCGCTTCTTTCTGTTGAGGGGAGATCGTGACCGGACTCAACCGCCGGGCTTGGCGGAAATTCCCACCTTCGCGGCGGGCTGAGCCCAGTCGGGCCAGCGCTTGCGGCTGTTCTCGGCGAGGCGATGCATCAACGCAATGGCGCCGGGATCGTCGTCGCCGGGGCGGGTCTCGATGGCGCCATCCTTGACCATGGCGTCGATCACGGCTCGGCCAAGCTCGGTACGCACGATGGTGAGGGTCCAGTCGGTCTCGTTGCCGATGCCGCCGGTGGAGATGTCGGCGTGCTCGGCTGCGAAGTCGGGGCAGTGCGTGCAGCCCTCGCGGGTCCAGGCGTGGCACTCCTTGAGATTGATCTCGTGGTAGCCGCCGTCCTTGGTCCAGATCTGGAACACGCCCTTGATGTTCATCTTGGCGATGTTCTCGCGCTTGAGGCCGTACTTGACCTCGAAGAGCTCGTCGAAGAGGGCATCGTCGAACGACTTGGAGCACAGCAGGCCGATGTTGAGTTTGAACGGCTTCGACACCTTGCCGATCTTGCGGTGCCACATGACCGGAGCGACCGAGGTCTGGCAGCTCATGCCGACGAGGGCGAGGCGTTCGAGGCCCTTCTCCTTGGCCTCGTCGAACGCCATCGTGTTGGCCGAGTAGGTGTAGCGGCTGCCGGCGCCCCGCAGGACTTCGTCGCGGTTGGTGGCGACCATCGGGAACGCCTTCCATCCCGGCTCGCCGTTTTCGAGCGTCTCGACGCCCGAGGTCAGCGCGCCGTCGATGACGTCGTTCTCGAGCAGCCAGATCAACATCGCCGAGACGAGGCCGCCGTCCTGGCCCGTCTCGTAGACGAAGTCGTCGCTGGCCCGGGTGAGGAGGATGTCGGAGTAGATGCCCGACATCTCGCCCTCCTCGCGCTCACGGCCGTGGAGGTGCATGTCGGCCTCCGGTTCCCACATGCGGAACCGGGGGCAGGCACGCGTGCACGACGTGCAGCCCTTCTGACCGTGAATGCAGTCGGACGCGCCGAGCTCCTCCTCGAGATGGAACGGCGTGTACGCGCCGGGTTCGTGCTCGTACCCGATCACGTCGTGCGGGCAACTGATCACGCACCCGGCGCAGCCGGTGCAGAGACCGCTGGTGATGACCTCGTCGTGGAGTTCCTTCCACTGATAGGTCCAGCGTTCCTTCTTCGCGGGGGGAGCGGTGTCGGTGACGGCCATGAGGCCGAACCTAGCCGCCGCCGACGCGGCGGCGTAGCCCGTGGCTCAGACGCCGGCCGGAACGGCGCCGAAGACGGCCTCGACCGACAGGACGGGCACGACGGCGTCAGCCCCGACGATCACCTGGGCGTTGGTGTAGCGGCCGGGTACGACGACGGTGCGGATCCCGGCGCCCTGCGCGGCGAGCGCCGACGCGGCGGTGTCCTCGATCGCAACGGTGGTCGCCGGGTTGGCTCCGGTCGTGGCGAGGGCATGGAGGTAGGCGTCGGGGGCGGGCTTGCCTCGAGCCACGTCGCCACGCGACACCACGACATCGAACCGGTCGAGGGGGAGTGCGTCGCCGGCGGCCTCGGCGATGGCGTCGATGTTGGGCAGGTAGGTCGAGGTGACGAGGCCCAGCCGCACGCCGGTGTCGAGGGCGTGGGCGATCACGTCGGCGATGCCGGGCCGAAGGCCGACCGGCGTTGCGACGACTTCGGCGCAGGCGATCTCGGTCTTGCGGCGATGGATCTCCATGATCGTGGCGTCGTCGAGGGCGGTGTTGGTGGCGTCGGCCAGCATGCGCAGCCGATCCTGGCCGCCGCTGGTGGTGAGCAGCGCCCGGTAGGTGTCCGGGGTCCAGGTCCACGGCACGCCCGCTTCGGCGAGGGCGGTGTTGTAGGCACGGCGCTGGATGTCGGAGGTCTCGGCGAGGACGCCGATCGAACCGAGGAAGAGGTGAGTCTGCACGGGTGTTCCTTTCGTCGGGAGGGCCGACGTCAGAGCCGACCGGTTGGTTCTCCCACCCTCACCAACGTGGTGAGGTGCCTGAACAGAGGCACTTCGATCCCGTTTTCGTCCGCGCGGTCGATCACGTCGAGGTTGCGGATACGCCACTCGGTCGGTGCGCCCTTGAGCCGATCGGTGGTCATCGACGACACGTGATCGCCGCCCGCATCGGCGACGAGGTCGACGACCGGCCCGTAGTCACGAGCCTCGATCCGGGCCCCGTCGGCGATCGCGACCTGCTGGACCTCGGCGGCGATGTCGATGGCCAGGGCGCGAACATCGCGATCGGCCAGCACCGAGTTCGCGGTGCGCGCGAGCACCGTGATCGTGCCGACCACGGCGTTCATGATCAGCTTGCGCCATGCCGCCGTGTGCCAGTCGTCGGTGGTGTCGACGTCGAGGAAGGTGTCGGCGAAGCGACTGGCGGTACGCCGGCCGGCATCATCGTCGGGGACGATCAGATGCCGCCGGAACCCGACGCGCACGTGGCCGGGTGCCTCCCGGTCGGCGGGGATGTTGACGACCGCGGGCACGAGCGACGCCGGGCCGATGAGGGGTTCGACCCGTTCGCGGTGGGTGATGCCGTTCTGCAGCACGACGACGTCGGTGTCGGGCCCGCAGGCGGCGGCGAGCCATTTCGAGACATCGGCGGTCTGGTGGGCCTTGGTGCCGAGCAGCACCAGGTGGAACGGCCCGGTGATGGCGAACGGATCGGTCAGCACCGGCACCTCGCACTCGATGCGTTCCTCCTCGAGTTCGACCACGATCTCGTCGAACGGGGTGCGAGCGGCGACCGCGAGCGCCATCTCCGGGCGTTGGAGGACGGCGCCGGCGACGGTGAGTCCGATCGCGCCCGGGCCGACGAGCAGGACGCGGGTCATTCGGGGCGCTGCCAGGCCGAGGCGACCCGGCTCGTGACGTTGCCGATGCGCTGGCCGACGTCGTCGACGAGGTCGCGGGCGGCGGAGGCGTAGCCCGCGGCGGCCTCGCCGAGGTCGTCGGAGTACCGCGTCTCGTCGTCGTGCGCCGTCGTGCGGTAGTCGCCGGTGACGATGCGCTCGTAGTCGCCACTGTCGATCCAGTTGCGGAGTTCGGCGACCCGGACGACGGAGAACGGGTGGGTCGAACCGAGGGCGGCGAGCACCTTATAGATGCCGTCGAGGGTGTCGCCTCCGTCTCGGTACTCGTCGGACTGGGCGATGAAGGCGTCGAGGTCGAGTTCCTCGCCGCGGGTACCGCCGGCGATCTTCATCAGGGCGCTCATCATCACGCGGGGTTGTTGCGTGGCGAGCACGCCGGCCCGGTCACACGAGAGTTCGGCCTTGCGGCTCCATTCGAGCAGGCCGTACATCACGGGACGAACCGCCACCCCGGCGAGCGGGTATCGGGTGAAGGCGAACCGCATGAGGATGAACAACATCGTCCGGTAGACGGCATGGCCGCTGAGGATGTGGCCCATCTCGTGGCCGATCACGGCCTCGAGTTCGTCGCGGTCGAGGATCTCGATCGTCGAGGAGTTCAACACGATGAACGGATCGTCGAAGCCGACCGCACCGGCGTTCACGAGCGGGGTCTGGCTGACGTAGAGCTGGGGCGGTTCGGCGACGTCGAACGTGTCACAGACGGCGAGCAGCCGTTCATGGATCCACGGGTACTGGGTCTCGGTGACGCGCACGGCGTTGGCCTTGAACGTCAGCCGGATCGACTTCTCGCCGAAGAGGCCGACGAGCTTGCGCAACACGACGTCGAAACCGGGGATCCGACGCAGCGCGTTGAGCGCCGCCCGGTCGGCGGGGTGCTCCCACGCCGTCGGGCTGATGTCGGGAAGTCGGACACGGGTCGTCGCCATGCCCCACGGTAGATCGGCTCGGCGCGGTGGTGCACTCGCCCGATCCGGTCGCTGCGGTCAGGCGGCGAGGTCGCTCGGTGGCCGCAGGTAGGCGTCGAGGGGCGCGTCCCACGGCGGGATCGTGTTGGTCACCGGGTCGTAGGCGGCCAGCCACATCGGCATCCACGACGGGTCGGCCTGGCGGCTCGGATGGTGCGACGGCAAGACCGTGATCGCCATCGTCGGCATGACCTCGAACGCGAAACCGATCCCCCAGGTCCACAGTCGGAACCACGCGACGGGGGAGAAGAGACGTCGCCAGGCGGCGAGCTGCACGACGGTGCCGCAGAAGATGAACCAGACGAGCATCGCGAAGCACACCGCCATCGCGGCGACGTAGCGGAATCGATTGCCGTCGACCGCGGCCCACACGTCGTGAGCCACGTTCTTGTGCTCGACCTCCTCGGCGAGGTGCCACAAGATGAGCGTCGAGGGTTCGGTGTCGGCGCCGGTGAACAGCGACCGTCGGCGGGCGTCCATCCAGCGGGCGGCGGCGAAGGCGGTGGCCTCGAAGCCGGCGGCGTAGGCGACGCCGAAGCGGTGGCCGGCGCGGCGCGACAGGAACGAATAGGAGCGCTTGAGCCATCGCTCGACGTGACGCAGCGCCGGATGCTGGGCCCGCAGGATCTCGTTGAAGCGTCGATGCTGAGCGGCGTGCTCGCGTTCTTGTTCGAGGTAGGCGCGCACCTGGGCGGCGAGTTCGTCGTCGCCGGAGGCCTCGATGGCCGGCAGGGCGTTGCGGATCGACTTCATCACGTATGGCTCGCCGTAGGGCATCCCGAGCGAGAGGGCGTTGACTGCGGCGCTGAATTCCGGCTTGCGCGGCTGCCAGGCCGCGCGCGTGTCATCGGGCCATGCCAGGTCGATGCGGCGATGCGGAACCGTTCCCTCCATGCGACATCCATCGGCAGATTTCAGCCCGACTGGAGGGGACCCCGACCCGCCACCGGGGTTGGGAGGCGGCGGGCCGGGCGTTCTTCCCTGGAGGTGCGACGTCGGGGTTTCGCTCACCGCTGCGCCGTCGAACGTCACCGTTGCAGCCATCGGCGGTGCCGTCTGTCAGCTGGCTGCCACGACCCCGGTGGCGTCGGTCACGCCGGATCGATGCGGGTGGCTGCTGCGGCCGCATGGCGACCGACGAGCAAGCCGAGCGTGTCGTCGCCGGGCCGGTACGGACGCCCGTCGGGGCGCACTGCGTCGAGTCCAGCCTCGGTCGCGAGCAGGCTCCCGGGCGCGTGATCCCACGGGAGCGTTCGCCAGTAGGTCAACAGGTCGTAGCGACCGAGCACGAGATCGACGTACTCGATCCCGGCACAGCCGATCCCCTCGACGGGATCGCCGATGCCGTCGGCGAAACGATCGACGACGGGACGGTCCTCGGCCGGGACGTAGCGTTTTTTGACGACGGCGGTCCACAGCGTCGGGTCGGCGTCGACCGCACCGGCCGTGACCGGGTCGCCCGCGATCGTCGTGCCGGCGCCGAGCTCGGCGATGGCCATCTGCTCGCGCTGGGGAACCCAGACCCAGGCGTGGGTGGTCTGACCGCGCCGGACCTGGGCGACCATCACCGCATAGCCGCCCCAGCCGTTCGCGAAGTTCTTCGTGCCGTCGAGGGGGTCGACGATCCAGGCGTCGTCGCGGGCGGCGGCGAGGAGGCTCGGGTCGGCAGCGCTCGCCTCCTCGCCCACGACGGGCAGGTCCTCGATCGTGCGGAGCGCGGCGCTCAGCATCGCCTCACACTCGCGATCCGCGATGGTCACCGGGTCGTCGGGTCCCTTGAGTTCGACGTCGCCGTCGACGAGCTTGCGAAACCGGGGCGCGACCGTGGCGGCTTCGGCCTCCCGGATCGCCTCGGCGACCTTGTCGACGTCCATGGCCCGAGTGTGGCACGCCGGTACTCGCCTGCGACCAGCAGCGCCGACCCCTAGGGTTCCCGCGTGCTGATCCACCGACACGACGACGCCTCCGACGACGGCCCCCGCTGGCGGGCGTTCGTCGAGGCCCAGGGGTTCGGGCATCTCGTGGCCGCGGGCTGCGACCGGGAGATTCCGGTGATCGTGCCGACGCAGTTCCTGCTCGACGGCGACACTGTTCGCCTGCACCTCGCAGCCAAGAACCCGATTTTCGCAGCGTTCGACGAGAACCCGACGGTCGTGCTCAGCATCGCCGGTGACTGGGCCTACATCCCGGGCGAGTGGAAGCAGATCGACGACGAGGATCCCCGCTTCGGGATCCCGACCACCTACTACGCCGCGGTGCAGTTGACCGGCACGGTCACGGTCGCCGACGAGCCGGCCGAGATCGCGGCGACGCTGACCGCCCAGGTCGGCGACCTCGAACCCGATGCGGACTATGTCGACCCGATCGAGCACGGCGCTCGGCTGCGCACGATCCGGGGCGTCACCATCGAGGTCGCCGAGGTGCGCGCCAAGTTCAAGTACGGCGGCAACGTTGATGCAGACCATCGGGCGGCGGTGGCGGACCGGCTCGCCGAGCGGCAGGGCCCGGGCGACGCTGCGGCGCGTGCGCACATGGATTGCTGAGCGCCCTCGGCAGGACTCGAACCTGCGCACACGGCTCCGGAGGCCGATGCTCTATCCGCTGAGCTACGAGGGCATCCCCCGAAAGGGGCGGAGCGCCACCCTACCCGCAATCGTCACTCTGACAACGGGGGTCCGCCGGTAGCATCGGGCGTTCATGGACGTCCGGGATCACCTCCGCAACGGCCTCCGGGCCGCCCTCACCGAAGCCGGTATCGACCCGCTTCCCGACGACATCGCACTCGAGCGTCCGGCCAACCGCGAGCACGGCGACTGGTCGTCCAACGTGGCCCTCGCCACCGCCAAGAAGGCCGGGAAGAACCCCCGCGAACTCGGCCAGGCGCTGGTCGACTTCCTCACCGCGAACCCGCCGGCCCATGTCACTGCGGTCGAGATCGCCGGCCCCGGCTTCGTCAACTTCCGGCTCGCCGACACCTGGCTGTACGAGGTCATGGCCGACGTGCTCGGCCAGGGGGTCGACGGCTACGCCACCCCCGATCTCGGCGAGGGTGCCCACCTCAACATCGAGTTCGTCTCGGCCAACCCCAACAAGCCGCTGCATGCCGGCCATGGCCGGGGCGCCTGCTACGGCGACTCGATCGCCCGGCTCAAGGAGCGGTGTGGTTTCCGGGTCACCCGCGAGACCTACATCAACGATCGCGGCGTCCAGATGACCAACTACGCCGCCTCGCTCGCCGCGGCCAAGGCCGGCGCGCCGATCCCCGAGGACGGCTATCACGGCGAGTACATCCACGAGTGGGCCGAGGAGATGCCCGCCGACGCCGACCCGCTCGAATGGGGACTGCAGCGGGGCCTCGACTCGCACCGGGCCACCCTCGAGGCGCTCGACATCCATCACGAGGTGTGGTTCAGCGAGCGTTCGCTCGTGCCGTCTGGCGCGATCGAGGCAGCGATCGACGATCTTCGCGCCCGTGATGCCGTGTTCGAGGAGGAAGGCGCGGTGTGGCTGCGCTCGACCGACTTCGGCGACGACAAGGATCGGGTGCTCGTCAAGAGCGACGGCGACCTCACCTATCTCACCCCCGATGTCGCCTACCACCGCGACAAGTTCGAACGCTCCGACGAGCTGTTCAATGTCTGGGGCGCCGACCATCACGGCTATGTAGCCCGCATGAAGGCGGCCATGCAGCTGCTGGGCCACGACCCCGAGGAGCTCGAGATCGCGATCACCCAGATGGTCGACTTCGTCAAGGACGGCGAGCCGGTGAAGATGGCAGGCCGGGCTGGCGATTTCATCGCCCTCGACGACGTCATCGCCGAGGTCGGCCCCGACGCGGCCCGCTTCACCTACCTGATGCAGTCGGTCGACAGTCGTCAGACGTTCGACTTCGCCGAGGTCGCCAAGCAGGGGATGGACAATCCGGTCTTCTATGTCCAGTACGCCCACGCCCGGATCTGTTCGATCGTTGCCAAGGCGGCCGAGGCCGGCGTGACCCGGCTGCCGTTCGATGAGGTCGATGCCTCCCTGCTGGTTCACGAGCGCGAGACCGAGATCCTCCGGTCATTGCACGAGCTCCCCGACATCGTTCGGGTGGCGTGTAGCGATAACGCGCCCCACCGCATCACGTCGTGGGCGCGGGAGCAGGCGGCGGCGCTGCACGGCTTCTACCACGACTGCTATGTCATGGGCGATGGCGTCTCCGCGGAACTGACCCAAGCCCGGTTGGCGCTCGTCGCGGCCAGCCAGGTCGGCCTGCAGATCGCCCTGCAGTTGCTCGGCGTCTCCGCTCCGGAATCGATGTAGCCATGCGTCCGCTGCCCACCCGCTTGCTGCCTGATTCGGCCGAGGTCGTCGACGGTGTGCTCCACATCGGCGGCTGCAACACGCTCGAACTCGCCGCCGAATTCGGCACGCCCGTGTTCGTCTACGACGAGCAGCACCTGCGCGATCGCTGTCGCGAATCGGTCGAGGCCTTCGGCGACGGTGTCGCCTACGCCACCAAGGCGTTCCTGTGCGGTGCGATGGCCCGCCTCGCCCACGAGGAGGGCATGCATCTCGACGTCGCCACCGGCGGTGAGCTCCATGTCGCGCTCAACGCGGGCGTGCCCGCCAGCCGCCTCGTGCTGCATGGCAACAACAAGTCGATCGCCGAGCTGCGGATGGCGATCGACGCAGGCATCGGCCGCATCGTCGTCGACAGCTTCGACGAACTCGACCGACTCGACATGCTCCACGCCGAGACCGGCGTCGCGCCGAAGGTGCTCCTGCGGCTCACCCCCGGCATCAAGGCCGAAACCCACGACTACATCTCCACCGGCCAGGACGACTCCAAGTTCGGCTTCACCGTCTCGAACGGCGCGGCCGAGCGGGCGATCGAACGAGCCCAGCTGTCGCCGGCGGTCCAGGTCCTCGGCATCCACGCCCACATCGGCAGCCAGGTTTTCGCCGTCGGTTCGCTCGGCAAGGCCGCCGGCGTGATCGGTGAGATCGCCGTCGCCCACGACTTCGAGGAGATGTCGGTCGGTGGCGGCCTCGGCGTGCCCTACGTCGACGACGAGACCGCGCCGACGATCGGGCAGTGGGGCACGGTCGTCCGCGACGCCTGCGCCGCCGCTGGAGTCCGATCCACGATCCTCGCCGAGCCGGGTCGAGCGATCGCCGCCGCGGCTGCGGTCACCCTCTACACCGTGGGCACGATCAAGGACATCGAAGGCGTACGCACCTACGTCTCCGTCGACGGCGGCATGAGCGACAATCCGCGGCCGGTGCTCTATGGCTCTGGCTACGAGACCTTCCTGCCCCGCGCGGTCGACGCCGACCGGGAGCGGTCGATCCGCCTCGTCGGCAAGCACTGTGAATCCGGCGACATCCTCGTCCGCGACGGCCTCGTGCCCGACGACATCGCGGTCGGCGACATCTTGGCCACGCCGGTCACCGGCGCCTACGGCCATTCGATGGGATCCAACTACAACAAGGTGCTCCGGCCGCCGGTCGTCTTCGTCCGCGACGGCGACGCCCGGCTCGTGGTGCGACGCGAGACGCTCGACGACCTCACGAGGCTCGACGTCTGACCTGCGGCGATCCGCCGCGTGCCAGAATCGCCGCATGACCGTGCCGCTCGATCAGCCGATCCGTCGGGGTCCGGTGCTGTGGCGGCGCAGCGGCGATCGGGTGCTGATCCGGCGGCGGGGCAACGACCATCTCGTCGTGTTGGGCGACACCGGGGTGTCGATGTGGCTGGCACTCGCCGAACCGACCACCGTCGGCGCGCTCGCCGCCGAGCTGGCCGAGGCCCACGGCGCGCTACTCGACCAGGTCACCGTCGACGTCCAGGCCGCCGTCGCCCGGTTGGTCGCCGATGAGGTCGTGATCGCCTCGTGACCGGTCTGCTCGAGTTCCTCGCCGGTTGGGATCTGCCCGACGGCGTGATCGACACGATCGAGCCCGTCGACGTCGACCGACACCTGCCCATGATCGTGGAGCATCGACTCACCGGCGTGTTGCTGGCGGCCATGCGGGCGGGCGATGTCGATGTCGACCGGCCCGACGTGGTGGCCGACGCCCACGAACAGGCGATGGCGCAGGCGCTGCTGCTCGAGGACACGATGTTGGAGGCGGTCGAGGCGTTGGCCGATGCCGGCATCCCCGCCCGGCTGGTGAAGGGCGCGGCGATCGCCCACCTGCTGCCCGATCCCGGGCTCCGGGTCTTCGGCGACACCGACCTGCTCGTTCCCGCCGACCGCCTCGAGGCGGCGGCCGCGGCGCTCGAACCGCTCGGTGGGCGCCGAGCCCAGCCCGCCGTGTCGCCCGACTGGGAACGACGCTTCGCCAAGTCGATCACCATCCGCTGGCGGGCCGGCACCGAACTCGACCTGCACCGCACGCTCACCCCCGGCCCCTACGGGCACCTGATCGACCTCGACGAACTCGCCGCCTCGACCGCCACCGTCGACATCGGCGGCGTCGCGGTGCCCACCCTCGAACCCGAACTCCATCTCATCCACGCTGCGCTGCATGTCGCGCTCGGCGATGTCGAGCCCCGCTTCGGCAACGTGCGCGACATCGCACTGCTGCTCGAGCGCACCGACCTCGACGTCGATCGGGTGATGCGCACCATCGTGCGCTGGGGAGCCGAGGCGCCCGTCGCAGCCGGTGTCGCGGCGGCCGGTGCCATCGGGGCGCGCCATTCGGTGGTCGACTGGGCCGAGGCGCACCGGCCACGGGGACGGGATCGTCGGTTGCTCGCCAGCTATGCCGCACGCGAGGGCCGG
>JBCBYI010000126.1:0-12315 GCA_039815945.1 Actinomycetota bacterium
CCGCGGATGCCCTGGGACACGCCGGCGACCTCGGGATCGAACGAGAACGGGGAGGTGAGGAAGCTCCACGCCCGCTCGCTCATGATGTCGTAGGAGCCCTGAAGGACGTCCCAGATCACGGCGCCGACGAGTGCGAAGGCGACGATGACCGCCAAGAGGATCAGGCCGTAGAAGCTCTGGCCCGCTCGGTCGGCGCCGGGCTGCCTGCGCAGGGCTGTGGGGTCGAAGGATTCTCCACGCATGATCAGTACACCTGACGGAAGCGGCGGACGATGAAGTCGGAGCCGACGTTGAGCAACAACGTGAACAAGAAGAGCAGCGCACCGAGGAAGTAGAGGCTCTGGAAGGCGAGGCCCGAACCGGCGACGGAGTCGGTGCCGGCCGCAACCGACGCCATCGCCGCGGTGATCGTCTGGCCCGGCTCGGTCGGGTCGGTCTCGAAGATCTGACCACCGGTGCCACCGGCGGCGATGAAGACGACCATCGTCTCACCGATCGCCCGGGAGACACCGACGATCAAGGCGGCGGAGATGCCGGAGATCGCGGCCGGGAACACGACCCGCAGCGCTGTTGTCGCCTTCCGAGCTCCGAGTCCGAAGCTCGCTTCGCGCAACTCCATGGGGACCGCGCGCATGGCGTCCTCGGAGATCGACGCGACGATCGGAATGGTGAGAATGCCGACGCCGAGGCCGGCTGCGAGCAGCGAGAAGATACCGATGTCGTCGAAGATCGGCTGCAGCACGTTCGGGAAGATGAAGCTGATCGCGAACAGGCCGAGCACCACCGACGGGATCGAGGCCAGCGTTTCGATGAGCGGCTTCACCACTCGCTGCACCCGCTCGCTGGCGTACTCGGACAGGTAGAACGCCACGCCGATGCCGATCGGTGCGGCCACCACCATGGCGATGGCTGTGACCCACATGGTGCCGACGAAGAGGGTCGAGAGATCGAACTGGCCGCGGCGCGGGAACCAGCCCGCGTCGAGCAAGAGTCCCCAGCTGAACTCGGAGTCGGAGATGAAGGTCCACGCCTCGGTGAAGATGTTGAGGACGATCAAGACACTGACGACGACCGAGGAGAAGCCGGCGGCGAGCATCGCTCGGCGGGCTCGCTCGTTCTGTGCGTCGCGTGTCGGGTGGAGCTGGAGGTCCTCGACCGAGTGGACCGGGGTCAGCTCGGCGGTGACGCCACCGACGCCACCCTCAACCACGGTCGTGCCCAAAAGCACGTCCCACGGTGCCTTCTCGCCCAAGCCGAGACGGTCGGCGAGCACGATCGCTGCGGCGACAGCGAGGGCCGCGATGACGATCCACTGGACGTTGAACGCCAGGAGCCACAAGCCCCAGGCGTAGACGACACCGAAACGCATCACCTGTCGGGCCGCCATACGGGGGGCGTCGGCGTAGGAGCCGTCGGCGAGCTGGACCGAGCTGCCGGTGAGGCGCATGGCGAAGCTCTGACCGCTGGGCCAGCTGTAGCCCTCGAGCGCGGCGTAGATGATCGCACCGATCCACCAGTTCGAAAGACTGAAGTCGGTGATCGGCCCACCCGTGAAGTACTCGATGACCGCCACGACGAGACAGATCAACGAGAACAGGACGGCCTCGAGCACTCCGGTGACGCCTCGGCGCCAGAGCGCGAAGGGCCGACCCACCACCTGCGGATCGGTGCCGGACGTGGTCAGGTCGATGGTCGTGTCGGCCATGGTCACTCCTCCCACTGGCCCTGGCCGGGCAGCTTGGCTCGCCACACGAGACTCGCCCGGCTGGCATCGGCCTCGACCAGGTCGAGGTAGCGGACTTCGTCGACGACGGCCAGGCCCTCGTCGGACAGGGCGTAATCGAAGAAGGCCTCGACGGCTTCGTCTCCCTCGACAGCGGCGACGCTGACGTAGGTGTACACGAAGCGAGAGACCGGGAAGGCCGCAGCCGCCACGGTCTCCTCGTTCGGCGAGAGGCAGGTTCCACCGTCGTCGACGCTGACCCGGATCAGTTGGACCTGCTCGGCATCAGCGGCCTCGTCGGCGGAGAGGAAGTCCATGAACCCGAGCGCCGACGTGGAGCCGGCGACCGCCGACGCCACTGCGGTCGCATCGTCAGCGACGGCGTAGTCGTCTCGAACCGTGGTCACGAAGTCCCGAGACGCCGGGTCGAGACCGGACTCACCAGCGGCAACGGCATCGAGCACGATGCCGATGAAGGAGTCCATGGTCGCCGAATCGGGCGAGGGGCCGGTCACGTCGAGGGCGAGGCCATCGGCGAACTCGGTGCCGCCCCACTCGGCGGTGAGAGCGTTGGCGTCGGACCAGGCAGCGAATCCCTGGGCTTCGCTCGACATGAGGGCGTAGAGATCATTGAACGAGATGCACTCGACCGCATCGTTACCCGGCGAGGTCACCGCGACGACGGCGTCGACCGCACGGCGGAGCTCGATGAACTCGATCCCGGCGTCGGCGCACACTGCGATCTCGTCCTCGGTCATCAGGCGGAAGGTGTTGGCCGCGACGACCTCACCAGCGCAGAAGCGGGCTGCGCTCTCCTCGCTCGTGGCAAGTTCGACGGTGATGGCGACACCCGGCGCCAACTCTTGGAAGCGAGCTGCCTGCACCTCGGCCAACGGATGGGTGGTCGAGAGGCCGGTCATGACGAGCTCGGAGACCATCTCCTCGACCGGGGTGGCGACCTCTTCTTCGACCGGGGCGGTCGTGGTCGCCGCAACGGTCTCCTCCTCCTCACGGAAGGAGTCGATGACCACGCCGGCGACGGCCACCACGATGGCGACGACGAGCATGGTGACGAGGCGCTGCTGAGAGGAAGGAAGCGACGAAGACATAGCGACGGGGGGACGCTACGGACAACAGTTGACCCTCCGGGGGGTCGTACGTGAACCGCTAACGCCAGAAAGATGAACGAATGATGAACGCAATCGGAGGGGGAGATGGACGGGCCCGAAAACGCCCGGTGGCGGGGTGCGCACGGCCGAGCCGCGCACACCCCGCCACGTGGAGGGGGAATCAGGACGATCGGTCGGTCGACCGATCCGGGGATCAGCCGAAGCTACGACCGGTGATGCGGTCGGCCCAGACCTGCTGAGCGAGGGCCTGGTCGGCCTCGGCGAGGTCGATGTAGCCCACAGCGGTGACCGACTCGAGGCCGGCGTCGCTCATCATGTAGTCGACGAAGGCGGCGACGGCCGGATCGTTGGCGGCCGCTTCGGCGTTCACGTAGGTGTACAGGAAGCGAGCGATCGGGAAGTCGGCCGACGCGATGGTCTCCGGAGTCGGGACGACGCAGTCGCCGCCGTCTTCCTTGGCGACGGCGAGGAGCTTCGCCTCACCGGCCTCCTCGGCCTCCTTGGCGAAGGCGAAGCCAACCCAGCCGAGGCTGGTGTCGCTGGAGGCGATGCCCTCGATGATCACGTTGTCGTTGCCGGACGAGGTGTAGTCGGGACGGATGGTGTCGACGAACGCACGGGCCTCGGTGTCGAGACCGGTCTTGCCGCCCTCGACGCCCTCGATGACGATCTCGCCGAAGGAGTCGAAGGTGCCGGACTCTTCACCCGGGCCGAAGATGTCGAGCGGGGCGTCGGGAAGCTCAGGAGCGGTCGAGCCCATCTCGGCGAGCAGCGCGTTGGCGTCGGCCCAGCTGTCGAAGCCGGTGGCCTCTTCGGAGATGAGGGCGTAGATCTGGTTGAACGAGACGCACTCGACGGCGGAGTTGTTCGCTGAGGTGATCACCGAGATGCCGTCGATACCACGACGAAGCTCGATGTACTCGATGCCGTTGGCGTCGCACTCTTCGATCTCGGAGTCCTTGTACAGACGCGAGGCGTTGCCGATCGGGATCTCGCCGGCGCAGAAGAGCGCCGCACCATCACCGGAGCCAGGGCCGTCGACGGAGATAGCGACGCCCGGGTTGGCGGCGGCGAACTCCTCGGCCTGCTTCTGGACGATCGGGAAGACGGTGGACGAACCCGAGACGGCGATGGTGCCTTCGAGGGCGGCCTCGGCGGGCTCTTCCTCGGCCGGCTCTTCGGCGGGCTCTTCCTCGGCGGGCTCTTCCTCGGCCATGTCGTCTTCCGCGTCGTCGGTCGCCTCTTCGGTGACCTCGTCCGCGGCTTCAGTGGTCTCGTCGTCGTCGTCGCCACACGCAGCAGCGAACAGCGCGAAGACAGTGAGCAGGATGACGAGCAGGCGTGCCCGTCGCAGGTTGGTGGTATGCATGCGCCGAAAGCTACGGATCTGGAATTGGCTTGCGACTGACACGAGATGAACCAATCGGGTTCGCAATCTGAACGTTCGGTGAACGGCCTCAGCTCGAAAAACGCAGCGTCATCGATACGAGAAACGGCGGAGACCCCTCGCACGGTGATCGCGACCCGCAGTGTGCCAGACGGGCGATCAGCCCGCCGCTCGCCCCATCAGCGCGAGGAAGCGGTCGACGACGCCCGCGTCGGCAGCCGGCTCGAGCGGCTGGTCGGGCAGGATGCCGCCGGCGAGCACCGCGTCGGCGTGCTCGACCCAGAAATCGAGGCAGGCGTCGATCAGATCCACCGGCAGATCGACCGGCTGGCCGACGGCACGGCCGATGTCGTGGGCTCGCAGCAGGTTCTCGCTGACCCGCTGGGCGAGGAGGTCGGCCAAGAGCACGGGCCCGTCGTCGTGGGGCACGACCACCGACGCCGGATCGACCTCCCGCAGCGCACCGATGGCGCCCACGGCGGTGCCGCGCCAGGCTGCGACGGGATTGCCGCCGAGCACGGCGGCGTCGAACTCACCGACCGACTGCAGGGCGTCACCCGATGCAGCCGACGCGAGCTGGGCATCGCCGACGACGACCCAGGCGACGGTGGTGATGACCGTCCAGTCGTCGGGGTGGGTCATGCGCTCCCACTCCTCGTCGCTCAGCTCGACGATCGTCTCGCCGAACAGGGCGGCGGCGCGCTGGTAGGCCGCGACGTCGAGGGTCACTGGCCGACTCCCACGCGCCCTACTCCCATTCAATCGTGCCGGGCGGCTTCGAGGTGATGTCGTAGGCGCACCGGTTCACGCCGGGCACCTCGTTGATGACGCGGCTGCTCATCGCCTCGAGTACGTCGTAGGGGATGCGAGCCCAGTCGGCGGTCATCGCGTCCTCGCTGGTGACCGCACGAATGATGATCGGGTAGCCATAGGTGCGCTCGTCGCCCATCACGCCGACACTGCGGATGTCGGGCAGCACCGCGAACGACTGCCAGATCTCGCGTTCGAGGCCGGCCTTGGCGAGTTCTTCGCGCACGATGAAGTCGGCGTGCTGGAGCGTCTCGACCTTGTCGGGAGTGACCTCACCGATGATGCGCACGCCGAGGCCGGGACCGGGAAACGGCTGACGCTGCACGATGTCGTCGGGGAGACCGAGCTCGGAACCGACCCGGCGGACCTCGTCCTTGAACAGGCTGCGGAGCGGCTCGACGAGTTCGAACTCCATGTCGTCGGGCAGGCCGCCCACGTTGTGATGGCTCTTGATGGTGGAGGCGTGTTCGCTGCCCGACTCGATCACGTCGGGGTAGAGCGTGCCCTGCACCAGGAACTCGGCGTGCTCACCGCCCGCGTCTGCCGCCTCGGCCTTGGCATCCTCGAACACCCGGATGAAGAGCTCGCCGATCGCCTTGCGCTTGGCCTCGGGTTCGGTGACCCCGGCGAGGGCGGTGAAGAACCGCTCGGACGCATCGACGAAGATCAGCCGCACGCCGAAGTTCTGCTCGAAGGTCTCGATCACCTGATCGGCCTCGTTGAGCCGCATCAGACCGGTGTCGACATGGACGCACGTCAGCTGATCACCGATGGCTTTGTGGACCAGCGCGGCAGCGACGGCGGAGTCGACGCCGCCCGAGAGAGCGCAGATCACCTGCTTGTCGCCGACCTGCTCCCGGATCTGCTCGACCGAGGTGTCGATGATCGACGCCATCGTCCAGTCGCCCGGGGTGCCGCAGCCGTCGCGCAGGAAGCGTTCGATCACATGCTGCCCGTGCTCGGTGTGCATCACCTCGGGGTGGAACTGCACGCCGTAGAGCTTGCGTTCAGCCGACTCGAACGCGGCGACCGGTGCGTCGGGGGTCGAGGCCGTGGGGGTGACGCCCTCCGGCGGAACGGTGATGGCGTCGAAGTGCGACATCCACACGTTCTGTTCGGCCGGGGTGCCCGACAGCAGGGCGCCGCCGTCGCCGTCGACCGACAACACGGTGCGGCCGTACTCGCCGCGGTCGGTGCGACCGACCGTGCCGCCGTTCTGCTGGGCAATCAGCTGCGCGCCGTAACAGATGCCGAGGATCGGCACGTCGAGGTCGTACACCTCAGGATCGATCGCGATGGCGCCCTCGGCGTGCACTGAGTCGGGGCCACCACTGAAGATGATGCCGGTGGGCTCCTTCGCCGCGATCTCCGCGGCGGTCGAACGAGGCGAGATGATCTCGCTGTAGACGTTGGCCTCGCGCACCCGGCGGGCGATCAACTGTGCGTACTGAGCGCCGAAGTCGACGACCAGGACGCGGTCTCGGGCGTCACCGTCCATACCCGGCGCTCCGCTCATCGGACGACGACCTCCGCCTTCTGGAAGGCCTTCACGTCGGTGTAGCCGCAGACCGCCATCGTCTCGCGCAGGGCGTCGCCGGCCGGGTCCTCGCCGGTGACGAGCGACTGGTCGACGACGACAGCGTCGGCGCCGATCGCGATCGCCTTGGCGACATCGGTGCCGTCGCCGATCGGGCCGGTGGCGATGATGTGGCAGTAGACGCTCGTCTCGTCGAGATGCCGGACCCGAGCAGCCCGCACGTCGGCGATAGCGGTGGCGAGCGGCACCGCGATGCCCAGGTCGTCGCCGTGATGGCCGACGAGCACACCGGCCGCGCCGGTGCGCATCAGATGCAGCGCCGCCTCGTAGCTCTGGCAGGCGCCGACGATGACCGGCGTGTCGAGACCGCGAATGAAGGACTTCAGCTCGAGGGTCTCGCCGCCGGACGACACGTGATCGGCCGACACGACATCGCCTCGGATGATGATCATCTCGGCTTCGGCCCTCACGGCGTGGGGCACGAGCTCGGCGGCGTTCTTGGGCGAGACGCTCACCGCGATGCGGTTGTCGCCCCGAGCGGCGGTGAGGGCGTCGGTCAGACCGTCGGGGCCGTGTTCGGCGACCAGCAGCTCGAGGTTGACCACAGCCAAGGCGCCGGCACCACCGGCGGCGAGGGCATCGTCGGCCGACATCGGCGCGTTGACGCCGGCGGCGATCAACGGCAGGCGGAAGCGATAGGCGTCGATCTTCCAGCCGAGATCGACGTCGTCCGCGTTGCGGGTACGGCGACTCGGCACGATCGTGACGTCGTCGAGCTCATAGGCCCGGCGAGCGCTCTTGCCTCGCCCGATCTGTACTTCGGCCATCGGCGGCTCCCTGTTCACCCCCGCCGGGTGCGGGGAGGAAAGGAGCGATGCTAGCCGCCGAGAATGGACTTCAGGAGCTGCTTCGCGGTCGCCGTGTTCATCTCGTAGGCGGCCTTCGCGCCTTCCTCGCCGACCTTCTTCACGAGGCGACCGTCGGTGACCGACGCGAGACCGTCGAGACCGGCGAGCACGGCGTCACGCTGGGCGTCGGCGGCTCGGTAGCCGAGGTTGGTCAGGCCCTTCACGATGTCGGACTGAGCGATCGAACCCGGCGCCGCGGCAGCGACGATCCGAAGCGCGTCCTTGGTGAGGTCGGCGCTGGCCTCCACGACGTCGGACGCGCTGCGCTCGGACTCAGTGGACTCGAGCCACACACGGACCTGGCGGAGCAGTTCGGGATGGGTGTCGGCGGAGAACCGGATCTCGGGCATGACAACAGTCTACGACCTGGCGTCAGCCCGGACCGCCGAGGATGGTGTCGTCGGTGCCGGTGGCGATCGCGAGGAGCTGACGCAGCATCGACCCAGTGGCACCCCAGATGGTGTCGCCGGGCACCTCGAAGAAGCTCAAGGCACGAGGACCGCCACCGCGCCAGGTCCAGATCTCCTCGCGCCAGACGACATCGCTCAACAGCTCGGCGAGCGAGACGTGGACGATGGCCTCGACCTCGCCGGGCGACGCGACGTGGACCTTCGGCTTGGTCTCGCTCACGGCGACGTAAGGATGGATCAGGGTGCGCGAGCCGACGGTGATGAACCGATCGAGCGAACCGACCGGCACGATCGACGCCGGATCGAGGGCGACCTCTTCCTCGGCCTCGCGCAACGCGGTCGACCACAGGTCGGGATCGGTGTCGTCGCGGCGGCCGCCCGGGAACGAGATCTCGTGGGCGTGGTGGCGCATCCGAGGGGAACGACGAGTCAGCACGACGTGCGGCCCGTCGACGTCGTCGTAGAGCACACACAGCACCGCCGAGTCGCGGACCTCATCGGGCACCGCGCCGAGTGTCACCGGCTCGCGACGCCCGGCGAGACGATCGACGACGACGTCGAGCGACGGGCGCCGGCGCGACGGATCGATCCGCGCCCAGGGCGCCGGACCGCCGAGGCGGGCGTGCGGGGGACGGGGGATGACCTGCGGCCCACCTCGTCCCGGCGGCGGGGCGAAGGGGTCGTGACCCGAATCGCTCAGGAGGCGTCCTCGATCAACGACTGCAACAGCTCCGGCATGCCACCCGTCTTGAGGTTCGCGAGGACCTTGCCGGGAGGCGTCTCGCCCTTCTCCCACTCCTCCCAGTACGCGAGGAGCTTGGCGGCGTCAGGTGCGGGCTTGTCCATGGGTCGAGGCTACCGAGAACGACAGCCGTCCCTTCGATCGAGCCACCCGGTGGCCCCCGACGGTTTCGGCGGCTCGGCGCTCGCCCTCGACCACCTGCCAGACCCGCTCGATCGTGGCCGAGTCGACCGGATACGGGTCGCCCGACCGGCGTTTGATCCACGCCCGCAGCGCCTCGCTCGCGACCGCCCTCGGCGCCTGGCGCAACTCGTGCACATCGGTCGGATCGAGCTCGGCGGCCGCCGCCTCGACGAGCGCGAGGGCATCGGCGATCAGCTCCGCGTGGCGGTTGAGCAGGGGAACCGGGTCGGCCGAGAACACCGCCGCGATCTCCGGCAGGAGTCGGTGCCGAACGGCGTTGCGCGTCAGCGCGGTGTCGGCGTTGGTCGGGTCGTCACACGGCACGATGCCGGCTTCGGCACACACGGCGACGGTGTCGGCCCGGCGCAGGGCGAGGAGCGGACGATGGAACCGTCGCATCCGAGCGGCCGTGCCGGCGAGACCGGCACCGCGGAAGAGGTTGAGCACGACCGTCTCGGCCCGATCATCGGCCGTGTGAGCGACGCAGACGTCGGCGGGGAGCGCGGCATAGCGCTCGGACCGTGCGACGGCTTCGACGTTCGCCTCCGACTCGAGCTGGAGCGTTCGCAGTTCGAACGGCACCTGCCAGCGAACGGCCAGGTCGCGGACGCGGGCGGCATCGTCAGCCGACGACGGCCGGATGCCGTGATCGACGTGCCAGATCGTGAACGACCGGCCGCCGGCGCGAGCCAACACGGCCATGGCGACACTGTCCGCGCCGCCGCTCACTCCGAGATGAAGATGCCCATCCGGGAAGCTGCACCGATCGAGCAGCTCCGCGATCGCCATCGGATCAGGCGGCGGCGGAGGCCGACGCGTTCACCCGCTCGATCCACTGCGACGGATCGCGGATCTCTCCGATCGAGGGCACGTTGGCCGGCTCGGCCCAGGCCTTGTCGAGCAGGTCGACGCCGCCGTGGCCCTCGACGGACTCGATGAAGTGCTCGCCTTCGGCGTACTGCTTCATCTTCGCCTCGAGACCGGCGAGCTTCTGGAAGACCTTGGTGAAACCGCTCGCGCCCTGCCGGCGATTGCGCAACACCCGAGCGAATCGCTCCTGCGACGGGATGAGATCCTTGCCGGCCCGATCCATCGTGATGTCGCCGTGACCCTCGAGCAGGCTCATCAGCCCGGCGACCTCGTTGATCACCGCGAGCTGTTCCTCGGAGGCGAACAGCGCCATCATGCCGCCCTGATCCATCGGATCTTCGCCCCGCTTGCGAGCCTCGAGCAGGCGCTGCGCGGCGGCGAGGAACCGCTTCGGGTCGGGGTCGACGGAATCCATCGTGGAATTCACGAGACCGAGGAAGTGCTCACGCATCCACGGCACGCCGGTGAACTGCGCCCGGTGGGTCACCTCGTGGAGTGCCAGCCACAGGCGGAACTCCTGGGGCGGGAACGCGTAGCGCTGCTCGAGCATCAACACGTTGGGGGCGACGTAGTAGACGATGTCTTGGTCGTCGGGGTTCTCGTCCTCGATGACCAACAGGTCGTACTGGCCGAGCACCCGAGTGGACATCCAGCCGAGCATGGCGCCGAGTTCGGCGCCGGCGATCTTGGGACCGAGGACGGACTCCTTGCCGTCCATCTTGTCCTCGAGCTTGGTGGTGATCGGCTTCAGCAACCGCTGAAAGCTCGCGAGGTTCGCGTCGACCCAGCCCTGACGGTTGGTGACGCGTCCGCGCGCGTTGCCGTCGAACGAGCGCAACCCGGTGCACTCGGCCACGAGATCCTCCGCCATCGCGGTGTAGCGATCGAAGTCCTCTTCGAGCCCGTCGCGAAAGCGCGCGGCCTGGTAGGGCTCCCGCCCGGCGACCTTCGCAGCGATCGTGCGGGCGACGTCCCAGTCGACGGCGCCGCTCACGTCAGTCCCGCGGGTAGCGCTTGTAGGTCACCTGCTGGAGGTAGCCGGCGACCGAGGCGACGATCGCGAGGATGGTGGCGCCCACGAGGACTGGGGCGATCCAGAAATGCCAAACGACAGCGAACATGAGCGTGAGTGTAGGCGCCCCGGCCGGACAAGCCGCAGTCAGGCGCCACCCGGGCCCTCTCCTCAGTCGTCGAGGACGGTCACCCGGGCCCTCTCCTCAGTCGTCGAGGACTTTGCCCCGCATCCGGGGCACCACCATGGGTGCGTGGAGTGCGCAGTACTCCTGATCGTTGTACCGGCTGAGGTGCGTGGCGCAGCCGTGCTCGAGACACACGCGCCCGGCCTCCATGACCGGAAGGTTGCGCTCGATGCTCGTGAACTTCTCTCCGATGACCCGCATGATCGGACTAACGGAGCGACCCCCACGTTTGGTTCCACTCGTCACTCGAATGTCACATATCGATCAGAGATCGTCGCGTTCACAGCCGACGATCGAACCGGGACCGACGGCTCAGGCCTCGTGTCGGGCCTGCTGGATCGCCTGGAAGATCTTCGCCTTCAGCGCATCCGGCACCTGATCGCTGCACCGCTTCGACACGACCGTGCGCACCTGCATCTCGAAGGCGTAGGTGTCGCTGCAGATCGTGCACTTGGCGACGAGCGCCTGGATGATCGCCTGACACTCCATGTCCTGGGGGCAGTCGTCGAGGAACTGCGAGACGCACGGGTTGTCGCGCCCGCAGTCGGGCGGCGAGGCGTCGCCGGCTGGATTCGTCATGACACGGGCTCGGGATCAGGGAGGAGCCGGTGCTCCTCTGCGAACGAGTACAACCGCTTCTGCAGCTGCTTTCTTCCACGATGCAGCCGCGACATCACGGTGCCGATCGGCACATCGAGGATCTCGGCGATCTCCTTGTACGCGAAGCCCTCGACGTCGGCGAGCAGGATCGGCATCCGGTAGTGCTCCGGCAGATCCTCAAGCGCGACCTTCACCTCGTCCTCGCCGAACATCTCCATCAACTCGTCCTCGGCGCTCCGGCTGAGGGCGGCCGACTCGGCGCCACCGAGCCGGCGGTAGAGGTAGAGATCCTCGACATCGTCGATGTCGGACTCGTCGGGACGACGCTGCTTCTTGCGGTAGGCGTTGATGTAGCTGTTGGTGAGGATGCGATACATCCACGCCTTCAGATTCGTGCCCGCCTCGAAACGCTCATAGGCGTTGAACGCCTTGAGATAGGTCTCCTGGACGAGATCCTCGGCGTCGGCGGCGTTGCGGGTCATGCGCATCGCCGCGCTGTAGAGGCCGTCCATCAACGGCATGGCATCTTCGGCGAAGGTGGCTTGGTCCGCCACACGGACCTCCTGGGGAGCGCTCCGGCATGCCGGAGCAAGAGCAGAGAGCCCGAGAGGAGGATTGAACTCCTGACCTACGCTTTACGAGAGCGTCGCTCTACCAACTGAGCTACTCGGGCGAGGGGTCGAACGGTACCAAATCACGACCCCTGATCCTCACCGCCCGAGCGACGGCAACGTCAGCAACAACGCCTGCAGCGCCACACCCAGGACGCGCTGGTGCGCAATCCCAACGAGGCCCTGGCGCTGCAGGCGTTGTTGC
>JBCBYI010000127.1:0-12198 GCA_039815945.1 Actinomycetota bacterium
TGTGGGTCGGGGTCGGCGCGGTCGTGATGTTCATCACCTTGCGCGTCGACTATCACCGCTGGCGCATCCTGGCGGTGCCGTCGCTTATCGGCAGTGGGGTCTTGCTCGTCGCGGTGCTGCTCCCCGGCGTCGGCCTGTCGGCCAACGGCGCCACCCGCTGGCTGGGCGTCGGCCCGCTCACGATGCAGCCCTCGGAGCTGCTGAAGTTCGCGGTGGTGTTGTTCGTCGCCGACCTGCTCGGCCGGCCCGGCCGACCCATCGAGAACACGTCGATCACTGTCCGTCCCATCATCGTGGTCACCGGCGTCTTCGTCGCACTGCTGATGCTTCAGCCGCACCTCGGCGCCGTGCTGGTCATCGGCGCGACCGTCATGGCGATGTTGTTCCTCGCCGGCGCCCCGCTCGGTCATCTCGCCGTGATCGGGGCCGGCGGCGGCGGATTCGCGGCGCTGATGGTCCTCGCCACACCCTGGCGGCGCGATCGGTTCCTCGCCTTCCTCGACCCGTGGGCCGACCCCGCCGGTGTCGGCTATCAGCCGCTGCAGTCGCTGCACGCCATCACCAAGGGCGGCTGGAGCGGCGTCGGGCTGGGGGCCAGCTACGCGAAGTGGGGGTTCCTCCCGTTCGCCCACACCGACTTCATCTTCGCGATCGTCGCCGAGGAACTCGGCCTCCTCGGCGCCGTGTCGGTCATCGCCGGCTTCGTCGTGATCGGTGTCGCCGGCATCACCGCCGCCCTGCGGGCTCCCGACCGGTTCGGGATGCTGCTCGCCGTCGGTATCACGGCATGGGTCGTGGTGCAGGCCCTGCTCAACATGGGTGCCGTCATGGCGATCCTGCCCGTCATGGGTGTCACCTTGCCGTTCCTGTCGTTCGGCGGGTCGTCGATGGTCGTCACCCTCGGGGCGATGGGCGTGTTGATGAACATCGCCCGCCAGGGGCACTGACGTGACCCGAGCCCATGCGATCATCGCCGGTGGCGGTACCGCCGGCCACGTCGTGCCCGGTCTCGCGATCGCCGACGAACTTGTCGCCCGCGGCGTGCCTCGCGACCAGGTCCACTATGTCGGGTCCGCTCGCGGCATCGAGACCCGACTCGTGCCCGAGGCCGGCTTTCCGCTCACGGTGCTGCCGGGGCGGGGGATCCAGCGCCGCCTGACCATCGAGAACGTCCGCTCGGTCGTCGGCCTGGTCTCGGCGATCCTCACCGGTGTGCGTCTCGTTCGCCGGTTGCGACCCGCCGTCGTCGTCGGCCTCGGCGGCTATGCGTCCGTGCCGTGCGTGATCGGCGCGGTGCTGTGGCGGGTCCCGATCGTCGTCGCCGAACAGAACGCGGTGCCGGGCGCCGCCAATCGCCTCGCCGGCCGTTTCGCGAAGGCGTGCGCCGTCTCCTTCGAGGGCGTCGACCTCCCCAACGCGACCTGGACCGGCAACCCCGTCCGGCCCGAGGTGCGGGTCCTGGCCGAGCCCGACCCCGACCGACGGTCGCACGCACGTGCTGCGCTCGACGTGCCGGCCGAGCATCGCTTCTTCGCCGTCTTCGGTGGTTCGCTCGGCGCCCGCCGCATCAATCACGCCGCGGCCGACGCGGCCCCCCGGTGGGCGAACGACGCCACCGTCGCCATCCGTCACGTCTCGGGGCGACGAGACCGCGACGAGATCGCCGATCGCCTCGACCTGCCGCCCGAGGCCGCCTTCCTCCACCAACTCGTCGAGTACGAGGACGACATGCCAACCGTGTACGCCGCGGCCGACTTCGTCGTGTGTCGAGCCGGCGCCTCGTCGGTGGCCGAACTCGCCGTCGCCGGCGTTCCCGGCGTGCTCGTGCCCCTGCCCGGCGCACCCGGCGATCACCAGACCGCGAACGCCCGGGCCCTCGTCGACGCCGGCGCCGCCGTGCTCGTCGCCGACGGCGACCTCGACGCCGACCGTTTCGCCAACGAAGTCGACGCCTTGCTCCGCGACCCCGACCGACTCGCCGCGATGGCGGCCGCGGCCTCCTCGGTCGCCCGCCCCGACGCTGCGTCCGCCGTCGTCGACCTGCTCGACCAGCACGCCGCACGGCCCCGCCCCGACGCTGCTACCCCTCAGCCCGACTCCTCGGAGGGACCCCCACGATGACCCCCGATCTCAGCGAACCCCGCCGCATCCACCTCGTCGGCGCCGGCGGGGCCGGCATGGGCGCGATCGCCAACGTGTTGCACCGGATGGGTCACACCGTCACCGGCAGCGACCTCAAGGACGGGCCGGTCGTCGAACGGCTGCGGGTCGACGGCATGACCATCCAGGTCGGCCACGACGCCGACAACCTCGGCGACGTCGACCTCGTCGCCATCTCAACCGCGATCCCCGAACGCAACCCCGAGGTCCGAGCCGCACGCGAGCGGGAGATCCCGGTGCTGCGGCGCAGCGACATCCTCCCGGCGATCTCGGCCGAGCGGCGTTCGGTCGTCGTCGCCGGAACCCACGGCAAGACCACCACAAGCTCGATGCTCGCGATGGCGATGGTCGAAGCGGATCTCTACCCGTCGTTCATCATCGGCGGCGACGTCAACGAGATCGGCTCGGGAGCCGTGTGGGCCGACGGCGAGTGGTTCATCATCGAAGGCGACGAGTCCGATCGGACCTTCCTGTCCCTCGGTGCGGAGATCGCGATCGTCACCAACGTCGAGCCCGACCACCTCGAGACCTACGGCAACGACCCCGACCGGCTGATGGCCGCCTTCGCAGAGTTCGCTGAAGCGGCCACCACCCGCATCTACTGCGCCGACGACCCCGGCGCGATGCAACTCGCCGGTGCGGTTCCCGGCATCACCTACGGCACGGCCGAACACGCCGAGTACCGGATGGTCGACATCGAGACGGGCCGGGCGTCGATCACCTTCACGGTGCGCCACGACGGAGCCGACATCGCCCGGGTCGCGCTGCCCACCCCCGGGCTGCACAACGCCCGCAACGCCGCAGCCGCACTGGTGGCAACCATCGCCGCCGGCGGATCCGCAGCGTCGGCGGCCAAGGCGCTCGCCCGCTTCGGTGGCGTCGCCCGCCGGTTCGAGTTCCGAGGCGAGATCGCCGGCATCACGTTCGTCGACGACTACGCACATCTCCCGACCGAGGTCGAGGCCGCGCTCGCCGCCGCCCATGACGGCGGGTGGGAGCGCATCGTCTGTGTCTTCCAGCCCCATCGGTACAGCCGCACCGCGGCGCTGTGGCGCGACTTCGCTCACGCGTTCGACGCCGCCGACGTCGTGGTCGTCACCGACATCTACTCCTCGGGCGAGACCCCGCGGCCGGGCATCACCGGCAAGCTCATCGTCGACGCCGTGCTCGACGCCGACCCGTGGTCGAGCGTCGCCTGGATGCCCCGCCTCGACGACGCCGCCGGGTGGCTCACCCATCGGCTGCGCCCCGGCGACCTCTGCCTCACCCTCGGCGCCGGCGACCTCACCGGCCTGCCCGACCAGGTCATCGGCCGACTCGAGCATCGGGGAGCGGCGTGAATCCGGTCATGGTCACCCTCCTCGAACGGCTGATGGACGAACTCGGCGACAAGATCGCGCTCGACGTGCCGATGGGCGCGCTCACGACCTACCGGGTCGGAGGCCGCGCCACCGCAATGGTCGTGATCGACGACCACGAGACGCTCAGTGCCGTCGCCGCCGCCGTCGCGGGCACCGGCGTCCCCGTCATGACCTTGGGTCGTGGCAGCAACCTCCTCGTCGCCGATCGCGGATTCGACGGCCTCGTCGTGCACATGGCCGGCGACTACGCCGGGATCAACGTCGTCGACGAGACGATCGTGATCGCCGGCGCCGCCGCGAAGCTGCCCGTCGTCGCCCGCACGACCGTCGGCTACGGCCTGACCGGTTTCGAGTGGGCGGTCGGGGTGCCCGGATCGATCGGCGGGGCCGTGCGCATGAACGCGGGCGGCCACGGCGCCGACATGAAGGACTCCCTGCTCGACGCCGACATCGTCGACTTCGCGGCGGGGGAGCGGCGCATCGTCCCCGCCGCCGATCTCCAACTCGCCTACCGCCATTCGGCGTTGCGGACCGACGAACTCGTCGTCGGCTACCGCCTCTCGCTCGCGCCCGGGGACGAACGCAAGGGCAAAGCCGAGATGGCCGAAATCGTGCAGTGGCGACGCGACAATCAGCCGGGCGGCCAGAACGCCGGTTCGGTGTTCACGAATCCCGATGGCGAAAGCGCCGGCCGCCTCATCGACACCGCCGGCGGCAAGGGCCTGCGGGTCGGGACCGCCCAGGTCTCCGAGAAGCATGCCAACTTCATCCAGGCCGACGAGGGTGGGACGGCCGCCGACGTGCTCCAGGTCATGATCGAGGTCCGCACGCTCGTCGAGTACGTCCACGGCGTGGTGCTGCAGCCCGAGACCCATCTCGTCGGCTTCACCGACGACGAGGTGCCCTGGTCGTCGTGACCTCGATCGACCCCCGGCTCCGCCAGCGGCGGATCGCCGTCCGTCGCGCCGCCGGCCGGCGGCGCCTCCGCATCCTGATCGCAGTGGTCGTGCTCGCCGCCGGGTTCGGCGGCGCCTACGCCCTGAGCCGTTCGGCGCTGCTCGACCTCGACACCGTCGAGATCGACGGCGCCTTCGGCACCGAAGCCGATCAGGTCGCCGAGGCATCGGGTCTCGTCATCGGCACTCCCATGCTCGATCTCGATCTCGATGCGGCCAACGCCGCGATCGTCGGTCTGCCGTGGGTCGAGACCGCCGATGTCGGTCGGGCCTGGCCCGGCACCGTCGAGATCGCCGTGACCCGACGCATCGGTGTCGCCCTGTTGCCGGTCGGTGACGGCAGCGCCGTCGTGATCGATGACGAGGCCGTCGCCATCGCCCGCTCGGAGACCTCCGCCGTCGGCGATCTCCCGGTCATCACCCTCGGTCCGACGGGCGACCTCGGCGACGTGCAGACCCTCGCCCTGCCCGCACTCGACCTGATCGCGGCGATGCCCACCGACCTGAGCCGTGGGTCGAGACGTTCGACATCGAGTACGGCGGCGTCGGCACACCGATGCTGTCGCTCGACCTGATCGGCGATGTCGTCGCGGTCATGGGCGACGATGCCGACCTCGCCGCGAAGTACGAGGCGGTCCGGTCGGTGCTCGATCAAGTGGAGCTCGGGGGGATCTGCGAGATCGACGTGCAGGTCGGGGACAATCCGCTCCTGCGGCGGATACCCGAATGCGACGAGCCCACGGCCCTCGACGATGACTCCACGACGGGTTGAGCGATGGTGGAGTCCCCGGAAGAGGCCGGTTTCGGGTGTACGGTCCTCGTCACTCCGGCACGTGTCGTCGCGTGCCCGGGCGGTGCTCTACTTGATCTCGTACGGGGGATCCCAACGTGATGTCTGATCCGCAAAACTATCTGGCCGTCATCAAGGTGGTCGGCGTCGGGGGCGGCGGTGTCAACGCCGTCAACCGCATGATCGATGCCGGCCTCAAGGGTGTCGAGTTCATCGCCGCCAACACCGACGCCCAGGCGCTGCTCATGAGCGACGCCGACGAAAAGCTCGACATCGGCCGCGATCTCACCCGCGGCCTCGGCGCCGGCTCTGATCCCGAGGTCGGGCGTCAGGCCGCCGAGGAGCACATCGACGAGATCCGCGAGTCGCTCGCCGGCGCGGACATGGTCTTCATCACCGCCGGCAAGGGCGGCGGCACCGGCACCGGTGCGGCCCCCGTGATCGCCGAGGTCGCCAAGAGCCAGGGTGCGCTCACGATCGGTGTGGTCACCCGCCCCTTCGCCTTCGAGGGTCGCCGGCGTTCGGTCCAGGCCGAGCAGGGCATCCAAAAGCTCAAGGAGAAGGTCGACACCCTCATCGTCATCCCGAACGACCGGCTGCTGTCGATCGCCACCAACGACACGTCGATGCTCAACGCGTTCAAGATGGCCGATGAGATCCTCCTGCAGGGCGTGCAGGGCATCACCGACCTCATCACCACGCCGGGCCTCATCAACACCGACTTCGCCGACGTGCGCACCGTCATGGTCGACGCCGGCTCGGCGCTCATGGGCATCGGTCACGGCAGTGGCGAAGGTCGCGCCGTCGCCGCCGCCCGGGCCGCGATCTCCAGCCCGCTTCTGGAGGCGTCGATCGAGAACGCTCGCGGCATCTTGCTCAACATCTCCGGCGGCCCCGACCTCGGTCTGCTCGAGGTCAACGAGGCGGCCGAGATCATCCACGGCGTCGCCCACCAGGACGCCAACATCATCTTCGGCGCGGTCATCGACGACGAGATGGGCGACGACGTGCGCGTGACCGTGATCGCCGCCGGCTTCGACCGCTGGGACGAATCGATCGCTCGCACCGGATCGGCGCCCGCGCCCGCCCGTGAACCGATGCTCGACGCCGGCGACCCGACCGGCGAGGTCCCGATCGCCGACGTGTTCGCGACCGACGACGAGGACGATCTCGATCTCGGCGACGACGACTTCGACGTCCCGTCGTTCCTCAAGTAGCCCGATGCGCTTCCGGCGACTCCCCGCCGGCCCCGGTACCGCGGTCGAACTCTGTCTCACCGACCGCCACGACGGCGACTTCCGCATCGACGCGCCCGCCGACCAACTCACCGAGCGACGCCGCGCCGTGTTCGACGGCGAGTGGACCTGGCTTCGTCAGGTGCACGGCCACGACGTGGCGATGGTCGAGTCGCCCGGAGCGCACGCGGGCACCGACGGCGACGCCGCGGTCACCGGCCTGCTCGGCGCGGTGGTCTGTGTCCAGACCGCAGACTGTGTGCCGATCGTGGTCGTGAGCGACCACGCCGTCGGCGTGATCCACGCCGGGTGGCGAGGTCTGGTCTCCGGGGTGGTCGACCGTGCCGTCGACGCGGTGCGATCGACCGGATCGGGCCCGCTGCAAGCGGTGATCGGTCCCTGCATCCGGCCGGCCCACTACGAATTCGGTTCCGCCGAACTCGACCAGGTCGAGGCCGCAGTCGGCGGCCCCTGCCGGGGCGAGACGGTCGCCGGTACCCTCGCCCTCGACATGGCCACCGCGACCACGCATGCGCTGCACCGAGCCGGCGTCGAGTACATCGACGACCTGGGCTTCGACACCGCCGACGAACGCTTCTTCTCCCACCGGGTGCGCGGCGACGTCGGCCGACAGATCACCGCCGCCCGGCTGGTGACGGCGTGACCCCCGTCGACCCGGCCGTCGTCCTCGAGCGGGCGGCCGCCGTACGTGCGCGGCTCGACGCGGCCGGCGGTGCCGATGTCCGCATCGTGGCCGTCACCAAGACGTTCGGGCCCGGCGCGGTCGACGCGGCGGTCGCGGCGGGGCTCACCGACGTGGGCGAGAACTACGCCCAGGAGGCGGCGGCGAAGCTCACCGAGATCACCACCGACCCGACCGTGCACTTCATCGGCCGACTGCAACGCAACAAGGTGCGGCTGCTCGCCCCCCACGTCCATGTCTGGCAGACCGTCGACCGGCCCGAGCTCGCGAACGAGATCGCCAAGCGCGCTCCGGGCGCACGCGTGATGATCCAGGTCGACATCTCCGGCGAGGAGAACAAGGGCGGCTGCGCCCCCGACGCCACCGAGGATCTCGTCGGCCACGCCGCCGATGCGGGCCTGGAGGTCGTCGGGCTGATGGGGGTCGCGCTGCTCGCCGAACCCGAAGCGGCCCGACCGGGATTTTCGCTCCTGCGGGGCCTCGTCGATCGCCTGGGTCTCACCGAGTGCTCGATGGGGATGAGCGCCGACCTCGAGATCGCGATCGACGAGGGCGCCACGATGGTGCGGATCGGGCGCGACCTGTTCGGCGAACGCACCGGGTGATCATCCACCCGCCGAGGGGGATGACACCGTCGACTGGGGGTCGGGGAGTACCCTTTCGTCAAGGAGGGCAAACGTGTCCATGCTGAAAAAGACGCTCATCTATCTCGGGCTGGGACCGGACGAGGAATACGACGCCTTCGACGAGTACGCGCCCACCGACGCCGCCCCCGAGCGGCCTGCGACCGCCGCCGCTCCGGCGGCCGCCGCACCGGCTGCGCCGCGCCCGGTTCGGGCCGTCGCCGACCCGACGCCCGTGCCGCAGAGCGCCACGGTGCGTCCCATCGCCGCCGTCGCCCGCCCCGAACCCTCCGGTTCGGTGCGCATCGTGCCGGCCGAGACTCGCCCGGAGTCGGCTCCCGCCGCAGCTCGGACCCCCGAGCCCGCACCCAACCTCGAAGTGCAGCCGGCGGTCCGCATCGTCGACAGCCGGCCGGCGAGCCCCCACGCAATCAGCCCCGAGACCTTCAACGACGCCCAGTCGATCGGCGACCGCTTCAAGGCGGGCCAGGCCGTGATCGTCAACCTCCAACACGCTGACCGGGATCTGCGGCGTCGACTGGTCGATTTCGCGAGTGGTCTCTGCTACGCCCTCGGCGGCAAGATGGACCGCGTCGCGGATCAGGTGTATCTCCTGACACCCACCGACGTCGAGGTGTCGGCCGCCGACACCCGCCGCGCACTCGACTGAGACCTCATGGGCATCATCTGTCTTCTTCTCTATCTCTACCTGCTCGCGATCTTCGCACGGATCATCTTGAGCTGGTTCCCCCTCGACCCGAACGGCACGATGGCGACGTTCGCCGGGTTCTTGTTCATGATCACCGACCCGGTGCTGTCTCCGCTGCGGCGGGCGATCCCCGCGGTTCGGCTCGGCTCGGTCGCGCTCGACCTGTCGCCGATCATCGTGATCATCGGTGTGCAGATCCTGCTCGGCATCATCTGCTGAGCCCCAGCCGGACCACACACCGTGGTCCCTCATCACGCGCGGCGCGGAATCTAGGATGAACCCATGGATGACCTGTCTCCGCTCTTTCACGACATCGAGTTCAAGGAACGGTTCCGCGGCTACGACGTCGAGGAGGTCGATGCCTACATCGACCGCGTCGCCAAGGCGGCTGCGCTCGTGCAGGGCCGGATCGCCGAGCTCCAGAACCGGGTGACGGCAGCCGAGGCGCAGCCGCGCGAAGTTGTCGCCGCGTCCACGGCGGCGAGCGAGCCACTCGAGGTCGGCGACGAGAGCCTGACCAAGATGCTGTTGCTGGCGCAGCGCACCGCCGATGCCGCCATCGCCGAGGCCGAAGCCGACGGGGTAGAGATCCGGCGTCAGGCCGACGAACACGCATCGCTCGTGCTGGCCGAAGCCGAGACCGACCGTCGTCGAATGCTCGCCGAGGCCGAGGCCGCGGTGGAGCAGACGGTCCGCACCGAGCGCGAGCGAGTCGCGGCCGAGGTCGCCGAGTTGAAGCGCTATCGGGCGTTTCTCACCGACGACATCGCCATCCTCGAGAACCATCTCGAGCAGTCCCGGTCGGCGCTCCAGGCGTCGGCCGCCGCCCTGCAGCATCTCGTGGAGGCCCCCGACCAGTTCCGCACGCCCGCGATGCCGGCGACCAGCGGCGTCCAGATCCCCGCCGAGCTCGTCGCCGAGCCGGCCGTGGACACCGAGCCGCTCGTGGACGCCGAGTCGTCGGTCGATGCCGAGTCGGCCGACGACCATCTCGACTCCGTCGTCATCCACGAGCCCGTGGTCATCGAAGCGGTCGATCCCGCCGCACCGGTGTTCGATCCCGAACCGGCGGTCGAGGTCGAGGTGATCGAAGCGGAGCCGATCGAGCTCGCGGAACCGGTTGTCGAGGCCGAGCCGATGTTCGTCGAGCCGGTGCTCGACGCCGAGCCGGTCGAGTTCGCTGAGCCGGTGGCCGAGCCCGAGCCCATCGCGTTCGCGGAGCCGGTCGTCGAGCCCGAGCCGATCGAGTTCGAGGTCGAGCCCCAGGGCACCGTGCTTTGGGCCGACGACGCAGCCGAGGTCGACGGGCTGACCTTCGATCCCGGTCCCATGCCCGACATGCCGCCGGCGCCGCTGCCGGTCGCCGAGGCGGCCCCGGTCGTCGACCTGACCGACGAACCGATCGTGCTCGACGGTCCGCCGACCGCACCGACCCCGATCGTCGATCCCGACCTCTCGATCGTCGATCCTGACCTCCGGATCGACGAGCCCGTCACGGGTGAGTGGAGCGACACCGGCACCCACACGGCCATCGCGCCGCCGCGCCTCGTCACCGCTGCGGATCTCGAGACCGATGCGCCGGTCGAGCGCGACTGGATCGACGACCTGCGGGTCGAGGCCGGTCCCGCCACCGAAGCCATGCCGACCGTCGACGAGCGACTGCTCTTCGACGATCCTGAGCCGGCGTCGTCGAGCGAGGCGTTCCTCGAGCAGCTGCGTGACGCCGTGAGCGGCGACGGTGCCGAGGAGTTTGGTGAGGACGCCCTGGCCGCCTTCTTCGACGGCGGCGAAGACGACGGCGGCCGCACCTGGTTCAACCGCCGCCGCTGAGCGTTCACCTGACCATTCGTCGCATTTGGCCGCGCGAGGCCTACAATGCGCCGCCTTGAGCCGGGTTCGACGGTGATCCGGCGACGAAGTGAGGACGAACGCGATGGCGACGGCGAAGAAGGCGGCCAAGAAGTCCGCCACCAAGAAGGCCGCCAAGAAGGCGGCGAAGAAGGCCCCCGCGAAGAAGGCGGCGGCCAAGAAGGCTCCCGCCAAGAAGGCGGCGAAGAAGGCCCCCGCGAAGAAGGCGGCGGCCAAGAAGGCACCCGCCAAGGCGGCGGCCAAGAAGGCACCCGCCAAGGCGGCGGCGAAGAAGGCACCCGCCAAGAAGGCGGCAGCTACGAAGGCTCCCACCAAGAAGACGCCTGCGAAGAAGGCCGTCAAGAAGGCTGCGAAGTCACCGTTCGGCAAGAAGTTCGTCGATGAGATGGAAGCCCGTCTGCTCGAGGAACGGGCGAAGTACCTCCATTCCGAAGAGACCTACCGCGCCGAGGCCGACGCCCTGATCGAGGGTCGTGAGCCGGGCGACGTGCAGTTCGACGAGGAGTCAGGCGAGGGCGACACCTTGGCCGTCGAGCGCGAGCGCGATCTCGCGTTGTCGAACCAGGCCCGTCAGGCCGTCGAGCAGATCGATGCCGCACTCGACCGGATCAAGGCCGGCACCTACGGCGTCTGTGTGGCGTCGGGTCTGCCGATCCCGCAGGAACGGCTGCGGGCGATTCCGTGGGCGGCCGAGCGAGTCGAGTACAAGGTGGGCGGTCTCGGCAACCGCCTCTGAGCGGCTCCGGGCCGACGAGGCCGTGATGGACGACCAACACCTGAGCGAGACGCTCCCCGAGGCCTTCCACGGGGAGCGCGTCGATCGCGTCGTCGCCGCGGTCGCGGGACTGAGCCGCGCCGTCGCGAAGGAGTTGATCGTCGACGGCAAGGTCACCGTCGACCGTCGTCGGGTCACGACGCCGAGTCGCAAGGTCGAGGCCGGGTCGGTGATCGAGGTGGAGATGCCGCCGCCCGAGGATCCCACGCCGGCCCCGCAGGACGATGTGGCGTACACGGTCGTGTACGAGGACGAGCACGTGCTCGTGATCGACAAGCCGGCGGGACTCGTCGTTCACCCCGGCGCTGGTCAGTCCGACAGCACGCTGGTGAACGGGCTCCTGGCCCGCTATCCGGAGCTGCTTGAGGTCGGGGAGCTGCACCGACCCGGCATCGTGCACCGCCTCGACCGGGGTACCTCCGGGCTGCTCGTGGTGGCCCGCACCGAGGACGCGTACGTCGAGCTCGTCGAACAGATGAGCGCCCACGAACCCGAGCGGGTGTACCTGGCGCTCGCCTGGGGCCACCTCGAGACCGACGCCGGCACGATCGATGCGCCGATCGGTCGATCGACCCGGCACCCCACCCGCATGACCGTCACCGACAACGGCCGTCGGGCCGTCACCCACTATCGCGTCGAGCGACGCTTCGACGATCCCGTCGCCTGCTCACTCGTGCGTTGTCGCCTCGAGACCGGGCGCACCCACCAGATCCGGGTGCACCTGCGCGCGATCAGCCATCCGGTCGTCGGCGACCGCGACTACGACGGCGGTCGCCCCGGGCTCGATCCTGGTCGCCCGTTCCTGCACGCCGCCGAGTTGACCTTCCGGCATCCGGTCACCGACGAGCCGCTCTCGTTCCAGGCGCCGCTCCCGGCCGACCTGGCGACGCTGCTCGACCGGCTCGGCTGATCAGTCGGCCGTCGCCGGCCACGGGCGTTGGCCCTGGGCCATACCGGCGATGTCGGCGAGGGAGAAGCTGTCGAGGAACGTGCGCATGTGCGACCCGGCCGCGCCCC
>JBCBYI010000128.1:0-12053 GCA_039815945.1 Actinomycetota bacterium
CGCCTCGGGCCTCGACCCGCGCGCCCGCGTCGAGATCCGTGAACTGTTACGCGAACTCACGCGGATGGGCAAGACCATTCTGATCTCGGGGGTCGGTCCCGGCCTCGGGGGCGCCTGCGTTGCGGCGGCGCTGCGCGACGGGGCCAACGTGATCGCGACGGCCCGCAACCTCGATCGACTGCAGGCCGCGGTCGCCGAACTCGACCCGAGCGGCGAGCGGACCCTCGCCCTGGCGGCCGACATCATGGACACCGACGCTCTCGATGCCGCAGTGGCGGCCGGCGTCGACCGCTTCGGCGGTCTCGACGGGATCGTGAACGTCGCCGCCTACGACGCCGTCATGGGCACCCTGCTCGACATGGACGCCGACACCTTCCGGCAGGTGCTCGAGGTCAACGTCTACGGCTCGACCAACCTCGTGCGCGCCGCCGTCCCGGCGTTGATCGCCAACGGCGGAGGAGCGGTCGTGTTGATCGGCTCGCAGTCGGCGATGAAGTCCAATCCGGTTCCGCAGGGCGTGTACGGCCCGTCGAAGGCAGCGCTGCTCGCCGTCGCCAGAGATCTCGCCAACGATCTCGGCCCGGACAAGATCCGGGTCAACACCGTCGTCCCGAGCTGGATGTGGGGCCCGAACGTGCAGCTCTACTGCCAGTGGCAGGCGAGCGAGCGCGGCGTCGAGCCCGAGGACATCAAGAACGAACTCGCGAACGCCAACGCCCTCCGAGCGATGGCCGCCGACACCGACGTCGCCGAATCGGTGATGTTCTTTCTCTCCGACCGCAGCTCGATGATCACCGGCCAGCGCCTGCTCGTGAACGCCGGGGAGTACTTCGACACGTGACCGTCCCGGCGCTGCCCGCCGCCTCGCTGGTGGTGATCGACGACCGGCCCGACCTCCACGTGCTGATCGGCCGGCGCCGCCCCGGCGCGTTCGTCGGCGGGATGATCGTCTACCCGGGTGGTGCGGTCGACCACGACGACTGGCGGCTCGGCCCGACACTCGTTCCCGGGGCGACCGCACCCGGGCTCGCCGAGCACGAAGCGGCGGCGTATCTGCATGCCGCGATCCGCGAGACGAGAGAAGAGGTCGGCCTCTTCCTCGACCCCGACGAGATCCACGACGGCGCCACCTTCGCCGCCGTCGGCCACTGGACCACGCCCGAGGAGGTGCCGCGTCGCTACGACACCCGGTTCTTCCTCGCCCGCCATCCCGGTGGCGAGGCCCACATCGCTGACGACGAACTCGTCGAGGTGTGGTGGGAGCGCCCGGCCGACACGCTCGCCCGCCTCCACGCCGGAGAGCTCGAGGCGATCACCCCGACGATCTCGTTCCTCACGTCGTTGTCTCGATATCGACATGTGGCCGATGCCTTCGCAGGAACCGATCTCGGTCATCGGTACGAATTCGAGTGGGGAATCACCACCTTCTGAACCGATTCCACCAATTCGTTGCCGTCTCGTGTCGATTTGTTTACATGCGGACCTGACAGCGTTGCGGTCTTGCACTAGGGTCGCTTTGGGTTCGGTGTTGCACGGATGCAGGGCCGTTGTGACACCAGCTCGAGGGCTCCGGCCCTCGATCCCCCTCCAGGGAAACTGGGGCCCGGTCGACGGCGAACGCCGGCCGGGCCCGAGCCCGGAAGCGGCGGTCACGAGAGCGTGGGAATCATCGGCGAGTTGTAGTACAACTCCCGCTGTGAATGACCTCCCCCGCCGGCTACTCGCGGAGTTCCTCGGTACCGCGTTCTTGCTCGCCGGGGTGATCGGCTCGGGGATCATGGCCGAACGCCTCACCGCCGACGTCGGCCTCCAGCTCCTGGCCAATGCGGCGGCGACGGTCGGCGTGCTCTACGCCATCATCCTCATGTTCGGCGAGGTCTCCGGCGCCCACTTCAACCCGGCCGTCACCCTCACCGACATCCTCCTCCAGAAGCGGCCCTGGTCAGATCTCGGGCCCTACGTTGCAGCCCAGATCCTCGGCGGCGCAGTGGGCGTCATCGCCGCGAACCTGATGTTCGATCTCGATGCGATCAACGTCAGCGAGAAAGTCCGCGACGGCAGCGGGCAGTACCTGGGTGAGGTCATCGCCACCTTCGGCCTGGTCGCCCTCATCTTCTCGTTGGTCCGCACCGATCGGGCCCACCTCGCCGCGTCGGCCGTCGCCGCCTACATCGGCGGCGCCTACTGGTTCACCTCGTCGACCTCGTTCGCGAACCCGGCCGTGTCGGTCACCCGGACCCTGTCGGACACGTTCGCCGGCATCGACCCGGCGTCCGCGCCGATGTTCGTGGTGATGCAGCTCGTCGGCGCGCTGCTCGCCGTCGCCGCCATCCGAGCGCTGTATCCCACGAACGCCGGGGATGCCGCTGATGCCTGAGTTCCCGGATGCCTGAGTTCGTGGTCGTTCGCCATGGCCGGCCACTGACCGAGCGGCTCGATTCGGGGATCGCGAATCCGTCGCTCGACGAGTTCGGGCGCTGGCAGGCCGAGCGGGTCTGTGCCTGGCTGGCGCACGAGCCGGTCGACGCGATCGTCTCGAGCCCCAAGGCCCGAGCGATCGAGACGGTGCAGCCGCTCGCCGACGATCACGAGCGCCCGATCGCGATCGTCGACGAGCTCGACGAGATCGACCGTCATGCATCGGTGTACGTGCCCACCGACATGTGGGCGACCGAGGGCCTCGACATCCTCGAAGCGCTCGGCGAGAAGCGCTACGCCGACATCGGCTTCGATCCGCCCGAGGTCTTCCGTGAACGCATCGAGACGGTGTGGGGGGACCTGGTTGCCGATCCGCCGGGCGAGCACGTCGTCATCGGCTGCCACGGTGGCACGATCCGCGAGATCATCCGGGCGACCCTGGGGGAGATCCCGTCGTCGTTCCATGCCCAACTCGAGTACGCGTCGATCTGCAGATTCGATGTCGGAGGCGGCCGGGTGTCGTTGCGGACGCTCAACGAGACAGCGCACTTCGACTCGACCCGAGAGGAGATTCGGGGTTCGATGAACACCGCACCTACTATCGATGTATTAGCTCGCTTCCCTACGCAGCGTTCGACGCCGACAACCACTACTACGAGGCCGAAGACGCGTTCATCCGCCACGTCGACCCCAAGATGCACAAGCGGTGCATGCAGTGGGCGCAGATCGACGGCCGTCAGCGGCTGCTGGTCGGCGGCACGGTCAACCGGTTCATCCCGAACCCGACCTTCGATCCCGTCGCCCGCCCGGGCTGTCTCGACGACTACTTCCGGGGCAAGGTCGCCAAGTCCGACATACGCGAGGCGTTCGGCGAGCTCGTGCCGATCCCCGACGAGTACCGCGATCGCGACGCCCGCATTGCGGCGATGGATCAGCAGGGGCTCGAGGCCTGCTTCATGTTCCCGACCCTCGGTGTCGGCATGGAGTCCGCGCTCGAAGGCGACGTCGAGGCCACACTCACCGCGTTCGACGGCTTCAACAAGTGGCTCGACGACGACTGGGGCTTCGCCTACCAGAATCGCATCATCACCGCCGGCTACGTGACCCTCGCCGATCCCGACTGGGCGCTCGATCAACTCGACTGGATGATCGAGCGCGACGTGCGGGTCGTGAACATGCGGCCGTCGTCGGTGCTCGGCCGCGATGGTCGCCGTCGTTCGCTCGGCGATCCCTCGTTCGCCCCGTTCTGGAAGAAGATGAACGACCACGGCATCACGCTCGCCATGCACAGCGGCGATTCCGGCTATTCGTTCCTCGCCGACTACTGGGGCGTCAACGCCGAGTTCGAGGCCTTCCGCCAGAACCCGTTCAAGACCCTCCTCACCCATTCCCCGATCAGCGACGCCCTCGCCTCGCTGATCGCCGAAGGCGTGCTCAGCGAGAACCGCAACCTGCGGGTCTGCACGATCGAGACCGGCTCGGAGTGGGTCCAGCCGCTGCTGAAGAAGTTCGAGAAGACCTACAAGATGCAGCGCCACGCGTTCGCCGAGGATCCCATCGAGGTCTTCACCCGCCAGGTGTGGGTCTCGCCGTACTACGAGGACGACCTGCACGATCTCAAGGCCAAGGTCGGCACCGAGCACATGCTGTTTGGCTCGGATTGGCCCCATGCCGAGGGCCTGTCGGACCCGGTTGCGTTCGTCGACGATCTCGACGGTTTCGACTCGGCGGAGATCGAGCAGATCATGCGCACCAACGGGCTCGCCCTCGCGGAGCGGGCGGTCTGACCCCCTAGGGTCGTCGCGGTGCTGCCCTTCACGCTCGATACCCTCCGCCTCTCACTCCACATCCTCGCCGTCTGCGTCTGGATCGGCGGTCAGCTCGTCGTCGCCGCCGCCGTGCCGGTGCTGCGCGAGATCGGACCCGACGCACCGCGTCTCGTGGCCCGTCGTTTCGGTCAGGTCGCCTGGCCCGCGTTCGGTCTGGCCGTCGTGACCGGAATCTGGAACATCTTGGCGCTGCCGAGCGGTCAGTCGTTCGAGTACAACGTCACCCTCGGCGTGAAGCTCCTGCTGGTCGTCGCTTCGGGCGTCGCCGCGTTCGTCCACCAGCAGACGTCGTCGCCGGCGGTGCGAGGGGCCACCGGTGGGATCGGGCTCGTGGCCGCGCTCGGAGCGTTGGTCATGGGCGTGATGCTGTGAGCGTCGAGCCGATCGTCGGCGACGACGGTGTCGCTCGCTGCTGGTGGTCGGGCACTGCGCCCGACTACATCGACTACCACGACAACGAATGGGGTCGGCCCGTCGTCGACGACGTGCGCCTCTTCGAGAAGATCTGTCTCGAGGGATTCCAGTCGGGCCTCGCCTGGATCACGATCCTTCGCAAACGGGAGAACTTCCGGGCCGCGTTCGACGGCTTCGACTTCCGGGTCGTGGCCGGCTACGACGACGACGATGTCGCCCGCCTTCTCGACGACGCCGGCATCGTGCGGCATCAGGGCAAGATCCGCTCGACGATCAACAACGCCAAGCGGGCGGTCGAGATGGCCGAGACCGCGGGGTCGCTCGCCGGCTACTTCTGGAACTGGGAGCCCGACCACCGTGAAGGCGACGTCGACGGCGAGTTCACCGTTCCCGCCACCACGCCCACATCGACGGCCCTGGCGAAGGATCTGAAGAAGCGGGGTTGGTCGTTCGTCGGGCCGACTACTTGCTACGCGTTCATGCAATCCATGGGTTTGGTAGACGATCACGTGCCCGGCTGCCACTGCCGGGACAGGGTCGATGAACTGCGGCGAGAGCTGGTGAGACCCTCCTAGCTCGTTCGCTCGACTGCCTATGCCCGCCCGTTGCTGGAGAGCGTTGCTACAGGCAAGCTGGCCGAGTGGTTGGCTCGGCGGCCGCGAACAGCCCGGCCCCAGGATCCGTCCTAGGCTGGCGGCTATAGGCGATGCGGGAGCGGTGTCGATGAACAGGTGGATCCTCGCGGCGATCGCACTCATGGTGTCGGCATGCGGAGCTGGCGACGAGGTGGGGGATGGCGCCAACGCCGCGCCCGACGCGACGAGCACGGTGACGACGACCATCGGCGAGTCCGCGACGACAACCACCGCCGCTCCGACAACCACCGCCGCTCCGAGCACCACCGTGACATCGACCACCACCGCGCGGCCCCTCGGTGAAGGGACCGCGTCGAACCCCTTCGCATACGACGAACCGGCCGCCGTCAGGATCCTGACGGAGGAAGAACTGTCGGAGGGCGATGCGATCTTCGATCCGAGACTCGGCGGATCGGTGTGGAACGTGACGGTCGGCGCCCCGGTCGACGTGATCGACGTGATCCTCGAGGAAGATGCCGACGGCTGGAATGTGCCGCCCCCTGACGGCGTCGTCTTCGCGGGTTTCGACGCATCGATGACGCTCGCGTCCGCCAACGCGGAGCCGCTGTCGCAGGGCCTCGACCTCCGCTGGCGGATCATCGGCGGTGCAACCGGCAGGGCCTACTCGGAACTCACGCTCGAGACAGCCCGGTGGGGTTGTGGGTACCTGCGCGCGGGTTTCGACGGGGTCGTCTATGTCGGGGGCACGATCTCCGGCATCGTGTGTGTGCCCATTCCGGCCGAAGATCTCGACCACCCCGATACTCGGATCGAGCTGAATCAGTGGACGGACGACGGAGCGATCTTCAGCCCGACCGGTTCGCCGGGACCGGTCGCCGAGGTCGTAGCTGCCACCGACATCGGGTCGGGGGCCGGCGAGGGAACACGGGCTGCTCCTTACGCCTACGGAGCTGCCACACCGATGCCGGCCCGTTCCGAGTCACTCTGGACCATCGAGATCGGGGCGCCGAGGGACATCACCGCATCGGTGCTCGGTGCCGACCCCGCCAACCGGTCACCCGATGATGGCGTCGTCCTCGTCGGGTTCGACGTGGACTTGACGCTCGAGGCCGCTGCGGAGCCACTGGCCCCGTGGGAGGTGATCACCTGGGGGATCGCCGGGGGCGCGAGCCGCAGCCGGTACTTCTACGACACCCTCACGCCGACCGTTTTCGGCGTTCCGAGTGACAGCGACGCCCCATTTGACTTCGGGTGTGGCGTCTTTCCGGAGGCCTTCGACGACTTCGCCGTCGTTTCGGTCGGGGAAACCGTCAGCGGCGTCGTGTGCATACCGCTCCTGATCGAGGAGTTCGAACATCCGGATACGCAGGTCGACGTTCGGGTCGCTCTGCGCCGCAACATCTTCTTCGGCTGAGACCGGCGCGGGACGACGCTCAGGCAGGGTAATCACCGAAGCAGACTGTCGCCGCTCCTCGCCCAGGATGAGGATGCTCGATGGAGCGGGTGGCGGAAGTCTGATGGATTCCGGTGGGAAATCCGCAACGATCGATCAAACGTCGTCGAACCGCCACGGTCACTCGCCCATAACCGGCAGTACCGAGCGCTCTGCTCCGCCCCCTCAGTCCGATGCGCCCCGCATCCAGGTCGCCCCCGAGATGTACCTCGCGTCGTTATGCAGGAGGAGGGTTCGAGTGCGACACGAAACGGCGGTTGGGTGCCGCCGAGCACGACGCCTGAGTCGGTGGCGCTGGCGAAGGACCTGAAGAAGCGGGGCTGGTCGTTCGTCGGTCCGACTACTTGTTACGCGTTCATGCAATCCATGGGTCTGTCAAACGACCACGTGCCGGGCTGCCACGTGCGAGGAGAGGTCGAGGAATTGCGAGCCCAGCTGCGGAGGCCGGGGTGATCTCTCGTCGATCCAACGGGCTCTCGGCGCCACGATGCGCCTGGAGCAGGAGCAACGGGCTCCCTGTGCGGTGGAGGCGCAATCGGACAACGGTTCGGGAACGTGGTCGTGGCGACATGAGCGCGGCGCGGGAGTGGACTACTTTTGGAGTTATGAGTACCGGCGGCGAGGAGCTAGGCGGAACGACCGAGCTTGAATTGGGCTTCGACCGATTCGAGGCGATGAAAGTTGTCGAAGCCTGCCGGGCGGCGGGCCACGACGTAGTTCTCCGTCAGATGGATGGAGACGGCTTGGCACCAGGAGCCGCTGCGCTGGCGCAACACCGATTGGTCCTGCGATCAACCGACCTCGACGCAGTGACCGAGATCGTGAATCGGTCGTTTCCCCAGGTCGAGCATCACCTCCCGCCGCAAAGCGTCGGCTCTCGTCGCTCACGCGGAGTGGTGCTGCGGAGCGCTGCCCTCTGTGTCGTTCTGTTGATCCTTGCCTCAGTCGTGTGGCAGATCGCAGGACTGCTGTAGGTCCCAACGCTCTCGACAGCAGGCAGCGGTCCGACCACGTCGAGGCGCCACGTGTACGGTGCGCGTTCATGCAGGAGAAGGATTCGAGTGCGACACGAAACGGGGGTTGGGTGCCGCCGAGTACGACGCCTGAGTCGGTGGCGATGGCGAAGGACCTGAAGAAGCGGGGTTGGTCATTCGTTGGGCCGACTACTTGCTACGCATTCATGCAATCGATGGGCTTGGTAAACGATCACGTGCCCGGCTGCCACGTGCGCGCGGAAGTCGATGCCCTGCGGGCTCAGCTCACGAGGCCGAGTTGATCGACCTCTCTCGACCCAACAGGAGGTGAGCGCTCGTGTCTGGCGAGGAGATGTTTCGGCACCTCACGTTTCCCTTCGAGGGCGGGAAATTCCCACGCGAACTCGGGGCCGTTGTCCAGCGCAGTGTTCTCGATGGTTCCCAGCCAGCGCGCGAGGTCGTCCACACGCAGGACGGTGATTGGCTCATTGCCGATGGTGTCACCGACCCGAATCTGCCCGGCCGCAGCGTGGCGACTCATATCTGGCATGCCATTGAGCGGAACTCGTCACTCGCAGACCTCGCAGCTCTCCCCAAGGGCCACATCGCCACCAGACAGGGGCCAGGTGAGCCCTGGGCGATCAGCCCACACAGTTGGTCCGAGACAACGGACTGAGCTGTGATCGTGCGAGCCTGGCTAGAGGCGATCGACTAGTTGGCGAAGCTCGACGAGCTGCCCCTCGAACAGAGACTCCATCTGTGCGAAGTCCTCAGCGGCCTCGACGGCTGCGCGAAGTGACTCCCGCAGGTACGCGTCCGGTGTGGGCGATGACGTTGGGGGTAGTGCAACCTGGATCATCAGGCGGCGTTCCTTCCTTGAGAACGTGCTCGTGCGAACACCGGTGAACTCGGGTTCGAGATGCTGGCCAGGGATGTGAAACACGACGCTCACAGCGAGGGGAGAAGCGACCCCGGTCCGCTGGTCCTTGACCCTCCGCATCAGGGCCATGACCGCCGACCCCCAGAGTTGATCCGTCCCTGGGCCACCTGCCACCGCTCCGATCGACAGCGCAGGGTGATCGCTCATTTCGCGGTTCACGATTCGCGTTCGGGCGGGGCGACCGCCTCGACATCGGGGGTCGAAACATGGTCGACCTCCCCTTCGAGACTCACGAGGTGAGACGGTCGCGAACGATGAGCAGCATCGATTCGAGCCGCACAAAGTCGGCCTCGTCGCCGCTCCTGCGCCCCCACTTCGGCCAAAGGTCCCAGATCAGGTCGCCGAGTTCGCCATCGCGAAGCTCGGTACGTCCGCCCAGGCGGTCAATCTCTACGATCAGGTCGTCGATAGGCGAACCGAAGGCTTCGAGCCTGTGCGCGAGCACATCAGTAACTGGGTGGTCGCCCTGCTTCCCGTTTGGCACTCGGCGATTGTTCCACGGTCGGGCCTCGGCCGCCCGGCGCGGCCGTCGTGTACCTTGCGCGTTCATGCAATCGATGGGTTTGGTAAACGATCACGTGCCGGGCTGTCGCCTGCGGGCCGAGGCGGATGAGCTGCGACGGAGCTTCAAGCGTCCGTCGTAACTGGGTCGAGTCAGCCGTACTCGTCGAAGTCGAGCGAGCACCCTAGAGAGACGAGCTGCGCCATCAGCCCCGTATCGAGGTGGAAGCCCAAGAGCTGATGCTGGCCTGGGATTCTCACAAGATTGTCGGGGAGATCGTCGGGTCCCTCGTCCTCCTCCTCCCCCTCGGAGTCACCGAAGCTCCTCATGAATCGAATCTCGACTCGGCATGCGCCGTCGGCCGTGAGCCCCTCGATCGATGAGCGCAGTGGGAGAAACACTCCAAGCAGTTCGCGCACAAGGTCATCTACGCAGCCGTCCCCCGTGGCGCGGTACTGCCAGAGGTGGGACCGCGGGATCGGTGGCTCAGTTGACTTCGACTCTTTCCAGGAGACGGTCGTCGGCTCGATCAACAGCGCCGCTGTGATGGCGTCAGGATCGTAGAGATCGCTGGCGATATCGAAGTGTGCGTACTGGCGAATCTTCACGGGCGCGGCGAGGGGAGGTCAGCTTGGGGTACTCGGTAGAGGCGAGGATAGGCATTCGCCCCCGTCAGCCGGTTGAGGACAGCGAACGCAGGGTGGAGCGGTCTGGCGTTGTCTCCGGCGGTTCGTGAGTGCGATGCCGAGTGGTAGCAGTTCCAATAGCTGGTGGCTCGTTCGCTCGCGAGCTTGATGAAGTCGTGGTTCCTCGCAACGAAGTGGCGATACGCGATGTCGTGCCACGACCCCGGTCGCAGACGCGGGGTCAGCTCGTCTTCGACGGTCGCGACGATCTCGATGACGTAGTCGCCAAGCGCTGCGAGCACGTACGGGACGACCCAGTGTTCTTGTGCGGCGATGATCCGGCGGAGGTGGCGCTCGCGGATGTAGCCATCGTGGCTGCGGGAGTACCAGCAGTCAGCGATGAGCTGCTGGCGGCTCGACAGCGCGGGGTAGCCAGAGTCGGCGATCGGGTCGTTGTAGACCCGATAGGGGATGGCGATCACATTCGCGGGCTCGAACAGTGACGGGAACGGCCCGTAGTGAGCGAGCATCGACCCCATCGGATCGAACCGAGCGGGCGGAATTCGATTCAGGGTCTCTCGAAGCTCGCCATCCATGTCCGACCCCAAGGCGGTCGGACTCACCCCGTTCGCCCGAACCCATTCGCTCAGCCGAACCCAGCGGTGCCTGCCCTTCGGGCTGTAGGAGATGTCGTCGAACCACGAACGGTCATTGAACGTGTCCGAGTCTTCCCTGCTTGGTACGTGAAGTCCGAGGGCCTTCCGGGTTCTGCGGTTGTCGTCCCAGCGGGCACGGTGCTGCATGTAGTGGGTTCGGGACCTACCCAGGAGTTCGGCTGCTTGGGCGATCTCCGCCGCCGTCCAGTTGTCAGGATCACTGACGCTGACGGCCTGCTGGAGGTTGGCGAAAGTCGCGTTGAAGCCGTTTGGCGAGAACCGCTCGACCGCACCCCGTAGGGCGACGAACCGACGCTGCGCAGACAGTTCGTCGTTTAGCGACTTGCGCAGTTGCGTGTTGAACCCCACGGTTCCGCAAGCTAGCTGCGACATGGCCCAGAGACCGCTGAGTTGCTATTGGCGCGTTCTATTTCGAGGCCCGCAATGCCGATAAGGAAGAGAGGAGCACGGGCTCCGCTGAACTGACCGTGGAGGTGAGAACTATGCGTTGCAGAAGTTGCGGCAGAACCCTTGAACGCCGTGATAGCGGGAGCTATCCGCAGGTGGAGTTGTGGCCTCGACGCTGCGAGTGCGGCGAGCTGCTGTCAGTCCACGCCAAGCTGCCCGAGAAGTAGGCCGCCGGGTTGTCATCGCGATGAGTCCGACCCTTCCGTCGATGCCCGGAGCCAGTGGCGATCTGTCCGAGCTAGCTTGGCGAGATGATCCTGGCGGAGGCGACGGTGGCGGATTGGGTGCTCGGATTCGGAACGGTCGTGGTGAGCGTCGGACTGAGTTGGTTCGTGTCGCGCCGACTGGCCCTGCAGGCGTCGCGAGATGCCCGCGAGATCGCGCGTGAGGTCGTCGAGAGTGAACGGGAGCGGGACACAGCTCTTGCTGATCGGGAGGATCGGCGCGCCGCCGCTGCTGACCTAGCCGAGAGGGCAAGCGCGCTCCGCACAGCCGTTCAGGAGATGGACCCCCAACACGAGATCGGAACGCTCACGCATCTATCGGAGGACGTGATCGGCGTGTGGTCGGCGACGGTCTTCAAGATGGAGCCCGGCTTGAGGACACAGGTCGAGCACTGCACGAGCCTCGCTCATAGGGCAGGGCTGGACCAGGAAGCATCCGAGATGCAGAACGACCTGGTGATCTGGGACAGCGTTGCCAGGGAGTCCGGCGAGGACTTCGAGCGGTACCGGAAGTCCCCCGAACGTGAACGTCACGAACAGGCGAAGGTGGCGCTCGATCGAACCGACGACTCCCGGCGGGAGTACGGAAACATGCTTGGTCGGGTCGTCTCGGCTGCGCGTGCCTTGACCCGGAATCCTGGCTAGTCCGGCGAGGCCGCGTGGCGCAGGTCGTAGCGGCCCTTGAGGCGTTCTAGGAACTCAACCACGGCTTCGGGGGATGCAACCCACAGTCCGAACCGATCTCGGATCGCGTCGGCTCGGGTCAGCACGCCGGGCCGTTTGCCCGATCCATCCCTCGTGATGAAGGCGTCGTAGGAATACCGGGCGGCGGTCCACACATGCATGGCGTCTCGAATTCGGGTCTGGGTTCGTCGGCTCGCACTACTGCGGTCGGCGTCGGGCCACATGACCTCCCATAGATCGTCCCAGTCGGTCACCTCTTGGTCGCTCCC
>JBCBYI010000129.1:0-11991 GCA_039815945.1 Actinomycetota bacterium
CCCCAACGCCGTCGTCGAACGGGTGGTCGACGGCGACACGATCGTCGTCGAGATCGCCGGCAACCGCGAACGCGTCCGCCTGCTCGGGATCGACACCCCCGAATCCGTCGCCGAGAACCGGCCCGACCAGTGCTACGGCGAAGAGTCGTCGGCGTACCTGAAATCGGTCCTGCCCGAAGGCACCGAGATCACCCTGATCCGCGACGTCGAGAGTCGCGACCAGTTCGACCGCCTGCTCGCCTACGTCGTGCGGAGCTCCGATCAGCTCTTCGTCAACCTCGACCTGCTCGAGCGGGGCTACGCGGGCGTGCTGATCTACGAGCCCAACAGCTTCTATCGCGACCTCTTCGAAGCGGCCGAGGATGCAGCCTTTCGAGCCGACATCGGCCTCTGGGGCATCTGCGGTGGCCCCGACGTGCCCCTCGGTTAACGTCGCGGCGTGAGCTCACTCGCACAGGCGCTCGGCCACGGCGAGAACGATCGTCTGCTGATCCTCTCCGCCGACCTCATGGGATCAACCCACGCGGCGACCGCTGCAGGCCTCAGCGCACTTCGCGACGGCTGTGCCACCACCACGACCTTGATGATGCCGGGCCCCTGGGCCCGGCACGCGGCCGATCATCTCGCCAATGCCGATCACCTCGACGTCGGCATCCACCTGACGCTGAACGCCGAGCTCGAGAACTTCCGCTGGGCGCCCCTCACCCACGCGCCGAGCCTGCTCGACGGTGACGGCGGCTTTCCTCGAACCCCCGCCGACCTGTGGGACCACGCCGACATCGACGAGGTTCGCCGCGAGTGTCGAGCCCAGGTCGAGCGGGCGATCAGTTGGGGGGTCGAGCCGAGCCACCTCACCACCCATCTCCTCGCGCTGCAGCAACGACCCGAGTTCTTCGACGTGCTGCTCGACGTCGCAGTCGAGGCCCGGCTGCCCGTCCGACTCGAGTCCGGCGACGCCGAGATTGCAGCCGGCTTCCCGTTCCGGCGTCTGGCCGCCGACGAAGGCATCCTCATGCCCGACCATTTCCGCCTGGCTCGGGGCGGTACTCGCGCCCACCTCGAAGCGGTGCTGACCGATCTGCAAGCCGGCGTCACCGAGGTCGCGTTCGCGCCGGCCCTCGCCGCCGAGGAGATCCGAGCGATCGACCCGGCTGCGGGCGGCCGATTCGACGATCTGGCGGTGCTCACCGACCGAGGCCTCCACGATCGACTCGACCGAATCGGCGTGACCCTGATCGGGTACCGGGAGATCTGCGCCGCGCAACGAGCGAACGGCTGACTCAGTCGATCGCAGCGAGTGCGGTGAACGCGCTGGAGCGGACGTCGCGCAGGTCGATCAACCAGACCTTGTGATCGCCCTCGACCTTGAACGACGCGTCCATGAACGCGGCGTCGGCCGACTTGGTGCCGTCGAGGACGTCGACGAAGGCGTCGTAGTTACACGAGATGACGACATCGGGATCGGTCCCCTTGCCGGTCGCGAACGCGGAGACCACACCGCCGTCGATCACCGCGTGGAAGGTGACCTTGCCGTCCGGCGCGGACGACACGGCGTACTGCACGACGGCCGAGACGTCGCCTGCGGGCGCCAGACCGGCGAGCACCGGGCCGGCGGCATCGAACCACTCGGGCGACAGGACGGCGGTCATGATGCGACGACCGCCGGTCGCAGGCCGGCGAAGAGATCGTCCTCGGGGGTCACCGCGTCGTCAGGCCCGATCGCGAGGAGGTAATCGTCGAAGGGGTGCACCGTCTCGTCGACCTCGTTCGGCAGACCGAACCAGAACTTCGACTCGGGGTCGATCTGGGTCGCGTGGGCGAGGAGGCCCTGGCGACGGACATGGGTGAAGCCATGGATGGGAACCCGGGTGGTGATCTCGTCGTCCTTGTCGGGGCGCTCGAACCAGCCCTCGTCGTAGGGCGACTCGAGGCCGAGATCGAGGAAGGCCTGGTGCCGGGCGACCAGACGAGCCCGCGACCACATCGTGTAGTAGATCTTCGCAACCGACCACGGCTCGCCGAGTTCGGGGCGGTAGTCGGCGTCACGGGCCCGCTCGACGGCCGGCAGGGTGATGTCCCACACCCGGAGGTGATCCGGGTGCTGATAGCTGCCCTGATCCTCCGGGTAGGTGACGACGACCTGGGGCCGCTCGGCGCGCAGGATGGCGACGAGCCGATCGACCGCCTCGTCGAACGGGGCGACGGCGAAACACTCCGGATGGAAGTTGGCGTCACTCTCGGGCATGCCGGAATCGCGGTAGCCGAGCATGTGGACCTGGTCGTAACCGATGATCTCGGCGGCCCGGTCGAGTTCGTCGCGCCGGACCTGTTGGAGGTTGTCGATGACCTCGGGCCGTTCCATCGCTGGGTTGAGGATGTCGCCTTCCTCGCCGCCGGTGCAGCAGACCAGGACGGTGCGCACCCCCTCCGACTGGTACTTGGCGATGGTTCCCGCACCCTTCGAGGCTTCGTCGTCGGGGTGGGCGTGCACGGTGAGAACGCAGAGCGGCTCGGTCATGCAGAGGACGATAGTCAGCCCGGAGGGGCTACCGGTTCGAGCTCCATCTCGCCGTCGCCGTCGGGGTCGACGAGCACCCACCCGAACCGTCGGGTGAGGAACTCGCGCCCTTCGTCGGGGCCACTGGCGATGACCTCGTCACCGGCGAGGAGTCGCACTCGTCCGTTGGGGCGGTAGCGGTAGCCACCGCCCCGCCGGATGGCGAGCACCGTGAACCCGGGCTCGATGTTGAGCTGCAGGTCGGCGAGGGTTCGGCCGTCGGCCTCACTGTCTGCCCCCACGGGTACCTGCACGACGACCTCGTCGGAGTCGCCCAGCGCAAGGCCGAGGATCGGATGCACGTCCTCGTCCTGTTCGATCAACCACACCATCGCCTGGGCCTGATCCCCGATGTCCTCGGCGGCCTGGGCGAGCTGGAGCAGCCCCCGCAGCGGCGACGGATCGGGTTTGCCGCTGGCAGCCCGCAGCACCCAGAGCTCGAGGCGGTCCTTCATCTCGTCGAGGCGATCCTCTAGGTGGCGGACCTCGGCGGCGAGGCCGAGATCGCCGAGCACGAGCGCGGAGTAGGCGAGCCCCACTGCGACCTCGGAGATGTCCTTCATCTCGACCAAGACGTCGACCGCCCGGTCGAGGTCGGTCACGAACGGATCCTCGGTGATGACCGGCGGCGACCACTTCTCGGCCGCGGCCAGTTCACGGAGACGGGTGATCCCGTCGGGCGAGCCCCGCAGGAAGAGGGCATCGCCGGGCATGACGATCAGGTCGCCACCGATGTCGGTGATCCACTGCCGTTCGCGCCGCACCGCCATGACCCGCATCCCGGTCTGCACCGGCAGCTCGTGAGCGGAGAGGGGCCGATGGGCGAGGTGGGACCCTTCCGACACGAGCACCCGATGGGAGACCTCCTCGGCTTGGGACAGATCGGCGACCAACTCCGCCGGGATCCCGACCTTGTGGGTGACGATGCGGGCGATGTCGACCGCGTCGTTGGCCATGCGCTCGATGGCGGAGATCACCTGGAGCACCGAGGACATGCCCTCGGCCTCGCGTGGGTTGCGCACCGCGAGGATGCAGATGCCCCGCATGTCCTGGATCAGGTCGCTCAGCGTCTCCTCCAGCCCGCCGACCTCTTCGGCCATGTCGGGATCGTCGAAGAAGAGGGCCGCGTAGGCGAGGTCGATCATCAGCTCCGAGCTGTCCTTCGCCTCGGCGAGCATTTCCCGGAGATTTCGGGGTCTGTCGTCCATCAGATGTCTCCTGTGCCAATCATGCAACGCCCACGGCGACGAGGGCGAGAATCAGGGTGAACGCGCCGACGAAGTCGAGCGACGAGGTCACCATCGGGATGCCGTACGTGTCGGGGTCGAGCCCGAACCGGATCGCCACCACCGTCGTGTAGAAGGCGACGATCACCACGGCCAGCGAGGCCAGCACGCCGCCGAGGACGGCGATGGCCACCATCTGGCCGAGACCGGGGCTCGCTTGGTCGGTGATCAGGCCGCCGAGCTCGGCGACGACGCCGGCGAAGGCGAAGATCGGGACGCACAGCGAGAAGATCATCACGATGTCGGCGCCCGCCTGCCCCCGCGGGAGCGCGCCGGGGCGGACGAGACCGAGGTGGACCTTGGTGGCGAGGCGGCTCGAGAGCACCCCGCCGAGCGCGCCGGCCGTGCCGAGGAAGCCGGGCAGCAGGATCAACAGCACCGGGAACTCGACGAAGTCCTCGAGCCGCTTCTCGATCGTGATGCCGGCGATCAGGTCGAGGATGCCGGCCACGGTGAGGATCGGCAGCGACTCGCGCATCACGGTGCGGAGGATGGCGTGGTCGACGCGCAGCGACCAGATCACACCGATGATCGACGCGATCGACACGATCACGGCGATCGAGGTGCTCACTCCGCCCCGTCCGGTCAGGGCTGCGGCCCACACCAGAGCCGGGAGGGTGATGACGTCGCCGGTGGCGGTCACCAACGGCGCGACGACGTTGTCGAGATCCCATCCGTACCGCACCGACCCGCTCGCCATGACGAGGGTGATGCCCAGCACGACCACCGATGCGATCGCCCCGCCGACCGCGCTGACGGTGATGAAGTCGACCATCGACATCGTGGGCGAGACGTTGAACACGATCGCCACTCCTTTGGCGAGCAGGGCGAGTTCGACCGAGACCGCCAGGCTCAGGATCAGCGCCGCTGCCGTGTTCTGTCCGACGACGGAGTCGAGCCGCGGGGAAAGTCGAAATCCGCCCGTGTGGATCGACGTGCCGAGCCGGCTGCCGAGCGCGCCGAAGATGTTGCCCTTGACCGCGAGTGCGGCGGGCACGAGGAGGAGCAAGCCGGGCAGTTCCTCGAGCGTGTCGGTGGTGGTGGCGAGCGTGATTCCGGCAACGAGGCTGGCCACGACGGCGACGAGCAGCGCCACGAACGCGTCGCGATACGCGATGGCGTCGCCCCCGATCGCGGTGACGAGCCACGGCGTCGAGCGTCGACGGTTCCGAGCCACGCCCTCAGTGTGGTCGCTTCCGCGCCGATTGGAAGGCATGGCTCTGATCGTCGGCATCGTCATTGCGCTCGTCGTGCTCGCCGCGGTGATCTCGTTCAACCGCTTCGTGAAGCAGCGCCAACTGATCGACAACTCGTGGTCCAACGTCGAGACGGAACTCGGCCGCCGCCACGACCTGATCCCCAACCTGGTCGCCACCGTGCAGGGCTACGCGACCCACGAGCAGGACACGTTCCGAATCGTCACCGAGGCGCGCACGGCCGCCAGCGCCGCCGTCGGCGGTCCGGAGGCCCACACCGGCCCGGAACAGAACCTCACCACGGGCCTCCGCCAGCTCCTGGCGGTCAGCGAGGCCTACCCGGAGTTGCACGCGAGCGGCCAGTTCCTCGAACTCCAGCGCGAACTGGTCACCACGGAGGATCGCATCCAGGCCTCGCGTCGCCTCTTCAACAGCAATGTGCGCGAGTACAACCAGCGGGTCGAGACGATCCCGTCGATGGTGATCGCCCGCCTCGGCGGCTTCCAGCGGCGCCTCTACTTCGAGATCGAGCCCTCGGCCGCAGCGGTGCCGAGCGCCCGCAGCACCGACTGACAGTCGTCCCAGGTTTCTCGCAGAACTTCAGCAACCGGGCGGACGGCGTCGATGCGGCCCTGCACCTGCCCGCTCATCGCGAACCCACTCTCCATGTCGCCACCGAAGTAGGTGCCCATCATGGCGTCGATGTCGAGTGCGGCCGGCTCGTTGGCGGCGTCGAGGGCCTTGGCCTTGTCGGAGGCGAACACCCGCATCGCGGGACGGTGATGCCGATTGACCATCACGGTGTCGGCCTCGGAGCCGCTCACGATCGACTGCTTCCAGTTGTCGTGGATCGGTGACTCGGCCGACGCCACCATGCGCGTACCCATCTGCACGCCGTCAGCGCCCATGGCCAGGGCCGCAGCCATCGACGGCCCGTCGACGATGCCGCCGGCGGCGATGATCGGGACGTCGAAGCGCTTCGCGATCTCGGGCACCAGCACGAGGGTCGACGCGCCGTCGGCGTTCTTGAAGCCACCGCCCTCGGCCCCCTCGACGACCAGTCCGTCGACACCCGCCGCGATCGCCTTCTCGGCGCCTCGCAGCGTCGGCACGACGTGGAAGACGGTGATGCCGAGATCCTTGAGCTGCGGGGCCAGTGTCGACGGATCACCGGCGGAGGTCGTGACGAAGGAGATCTCGTTCTGGGTAACGAAGTCGACCATCCCGGGCAGGTCGCGGATGAACATCTGGGCGAGGTTCACGCCGAAGGGCTTGTCGGTGAGGTCTCGCATCGCAGCGATCTCGCCCTTGATGGCCTCGAGGTCACCCGACGAGGTCTCGATGATGCCGAGTCCGCCCGCGTTCGAGACCGCCGAGGCGAGCGGACTCCGGGCGATCCACCCCATGGGGGCCTGAACGATGGGGATCTCGATGCCGAGCATCTCGGTGATTCGGGTCTGCAACGGGGGCCTCCTCGAGCGCGGGAGCCCGACCGTAGGTCAACGACCTCCGGCCGGGCGAACGCTCGAGGGTCAGCGCAACCCCAGGGTCAGGGCAGCTCGATCGAAGCCCAGCCGCCGTTGCCGTCGGAGACCAGCACTCGCCCGTCGGCCACGAGCGCATCGCCGTACCATCCGTACTCCTCGGTCGGGGCCGGGAGCGGTTGGATGATCCAGGTGCGACCGTCGCGGGTGGCGACGACTCGGAAGTCGGGCACGTACGGGTCGGCGGCGTACGCTGCATCCCACGCCTCGGATTCGGCCCGGAAGATCTCCTGCTCGGCGATCTCGAACGGGATCTCGACGATCGTCTCGCGGTCGTCATCGAGGACGACCAGCCCCTGCTCGCCGTAGACGAACGGCACCTCGCTGTAGACGTCGCCGACGAACTCGTAGACGGTCTCGCCGGTGGCGAGGTCGACGACGATGAACGTCGCCTGGCCCTCGCCATCCTGGCTCGAGCTGATCTCGAAGCCGTCGTACTCGAAGCTCACCGAGTAGGCGACGAACTCCGGATAGATCTGCTGGCCCAGATCGACGACGGTGGCGACGCCATCTCCGGTGGTGGTGGCAGGGTTGAACCAGATGTAGGTCTCGCCGAGGTCGGGACCGTCGACTGGGACGAAGCCACCGTCCGACGTGCCGAGGTAGAAGCGCTGGCCCCGGAAGTCCCCGGTGACCACGAGCAAGATCCCCCCGTCGACGCCGATCGCGGAGTCAACCCAGACGTCGTCGCCGAAGTCGGGCAGGGCCACCGGCGTCCAGGAGCGACCGTCGGCGGAGCGGAAGGCGGTGACCGTGACCTGGTAGTCGATGTCGAAGTCGGTCGACTCGTCGAAGACGGGGTACGTCGACACGAGGGCGAAGAGCTCGCCGTCGGCTGCGATGACGCGGGCATCGTTCGACGCGCTCGGTGTGTCGGCCGGCGCGACGCCACCAGCGAAGTCACCGACGAAGCCCTGCATGCTCGAGTTCTCGAACTGGGCGGCGTCCCATTCGTCGTAGCCGAAGGGCAGCTCGCTCCACGGCACGACCCGGATCACGGTCGGCTCGGGCTCCTCCCAGTACTCCTCGTAGGCGAGGTCGGCTTCCGCCTCGTCGGGGGCCGGGAGGATGGTCGGGGTCGTCGCCTCGAACTCCTCCCAGTTCCACTCAAGGATCTCGATGCCCGCCTCGGTCGGGCGCCAGTCCCAGCCATTGGTCGCCATCTCGTCGAGCACATCGGTGGGCAGCGCGGACCAGAGGTCGATCCACTGCCAGGTGCCGACCGTCAGGTACCAACCGTCATCGGTCACGACGATCTGATTGGGCGAGATCTCGAGGTGCACGTAGTCGGCCACCGTCGGCAACGAGAGCGGGATCTGCACCTCGGTCCAGGTACGCAGATCGTCGGTGATGTGCACCGTGATCTCCTGGCCGGTCGTGCGGCCGGTCTCGGCGTCCCACTGGACGTCGTTGACGACCGCAACCAGTTGGGTGCCGTTCGATGCGACCTGCGGCGCATACGACAACCCGCCGGGCCAGGCGAAGTCCCCGACCTCGGTCCAGGTCTCGCCGTCCTCGGAGAACTCGACGAACGACTCCGACCTCCCCCCGCTGAAGACGGAGTTGTACCACTCGAGGACCTCGGGGTTCTGGGTCACGATGTCGGTCGCCTGCTGCATGAGACCGGCTTCCTCGAGAACGGCCATGGCCTCGTCGATCGTGCTGACCCCGGCCTCGGACAAGGTGTCGAGGATCTCCGGAGGGAAGTAGTCCGAGATCGGGTCGGAGCCGTCGAAGGTCAGTTCGACCGGCTCGGCCGGGACGAACCGCTCACCGAAGGCGAGGAAGCCGCCGTTCCAGGCGACGACCCGGTTGGGCCCGCCGTAGTACTCGCCCTCGAAGAAGGCGGCGTCGTCGCGGGCGACGGTCACCGCATCGGGGCCGAGGGTGGTCGCGGTGGCGTCGGCGTCGAGCTCTTGGGTGACCTCGGCGTCTGTCTCGTCGGGCCCGTCGGAGGTCTCGTCCTCGCCCTCGGCGCCATCGGTCGACTCCGTGCTGTCGGTGTCGGTCGCATCGGCATCGTCGGCGGCCACGTCGAGGTCGTCGCCGGTATTGCCCAGCGCGACGACGCCGATCGTCCCGCCCACGACGAGCGCGAACGCAGCAAGCACGGTGAGGCCACGCTGCTGCAGGGTGCGGCGACGGCTCCGGGCCTCGACCTGTTCGAGGGTCACGGTGTCGATCGCGGTGGTGTCGGCGAGCCCCGACATCCGGGATCGCAGTTCGTCGTCGTTCATCATCGGGGGGCCTCCATGGTGACGGCGAGTCGGTCGAGCCCTCGACTCAACCGGCTCTTGACGGTGCCGGGCGCGATCTGCAGCGCCTCGGCGGTCTGGAATTCGGACCAGTCGAGGAGATAGCGACACACGACGACGGCCCGCTGCTCGACCGGCAGCGCGGCGAGCGCCCGATCGAGGGTCGGGTCGACCTCGGGCGCCGGGGGTGCCTCGCGGTCGGGGGATTCGGAGCGGAAGACCTCACGCATCCATTTGCGGCGGCGAGAGCGGGCCCAGTTGAGCCCGACCCGGTAGACCCAGCCGGCCGGATTGGCGTACCGGCCGACGTCGTCCCACCGCTGAAACGCCCGAGCCATCGCCTCGGCGGTGGCATCTGACGCGAGGAGGTCGTCGCGCAGGGTCAGCGCGAGCGCCGAGGCAATCGATCGCTGGTGATCGGCGAAGAACGAGGCGAAGTCGATCGTGACCGGCGTGTGGCCGCCGTCGCTCACGAGTTCGAGCCGAGCCTCCCCCGGCTGGTGCTGATCCGTCATCGCTCCCACGTCCCCTAGACGCACGAGACCATCGATCGGTTCCCGATCCGTCGAAGAAATCCCGGACTCGATTCTGGGTCAGCGGTCAGCGGAAGTCACGTGACGCCGGCGCCGCCCCCACCGGCAGGGGTTCGAGCTTGTCGGCAACGACGTTGATTACGCCCTCCTCCTTTTCGAGGCGCCCCCGGATCAACAGCGCCGGCGCTCCCTTGGCGATCTGCTTGTAGCGCTGCCAACACCCTTTGGAGACGACCACGTTGACCAGGCCGGTCTCGTCCTCGAGGTTGAGGAAGGTCGTGCCCTGCGCCGTGGCCGGCCGCTGACGATGGGTGACGACCCCGCCGACGAGGACACGTTCACCCGACGCCACGTCGACCAGGCCGGTGGCGGTGACCACCCCCATCCGGGCGAGATCGCCCCGGATGAACGAGGTGGGATGACCGTCGGGGGCGACCCCGGTGGCCCACAGGTCGGCGTGCGACAACTCCTCGGGCGACATGCCCGGCAGCGTGGGCGCCTCGACACCGGTGACGATGCCCGGCAGCCGGTCGACCGAGGTCTGCGACATCGCCCCCGCCGCCCACAACGCCGAGCGGCGGTCGATGCCAAAACACCCGAACGCGCCCGCCGTGGCCAACGCCTCGAGATGGGCGAGCGACAGCGACGGCACCCGACGCCGGAGATCCTCGACCGAGGAGTACGGCCGCCCGGCGTCGATGGTCTCGGCCAACTCGAGCCCGATGCCGCGCACATAGTCGAGGCCCAGTCGAACAGCGACGTCGCCGGTGCTGCCCTCGCACGGCTCCAAGGTGGCCATGGCCGCCGACAGGTTGAGATCGGGGGTGCGCACCACGACGCCGTGGCGGCGGGCGTCGCCGACGAGCGTGTGGGGCGACCAGAACCCCATCGGCTGGGCCTTCAACAGCGCCGCGCAGAACGCGGCCGGGTAGTGGTACTTGATCCACGACGAGGCGTAGACGAGGTAGGAGAACGACACCGAGTGGCTCTCGGGGAAGCCGTAGTTGGAGAAGGCGGCGAGCTTCGCCCAGATCTGTTCACCGATGTCGTCGGTGATGCCGTTGGTGCGCATGCCGTCGAAGAAGCGGGTCCTGAGATCCTCCATGCGTTCACGGCTGCGCTTGGAACCCATGGCCTGACGCAGCATGTCGGCGTCGGCCGGGGTGAAGTTCGCGACGTCGATCGCGATCTGCATCAACTGCTCTTGGAAGAGCGGCACGCCGAGGGTCTTGGCCAGCGCGTTCTCGAGCAGCGGGTGCAGGTAGGTGACCGGTTCGAGTCCGTTGCGACGCCGGATGTAGGGGTGCACCGATCCGCCCTGGATCGGCCCAGGACGGATGAGGGCGACCTCGACCACGAGGTCGTAGAACGTGCGGGGTTTGAGCCGCGGCAGGGTGGCCATCTGGGCGCGGGATTCGATCTGGAACACACCGATCGAGTCGGCCTTCTGCAACATGTCGTAGACGCACGACTCCTGGGGGAGGGTGGCGAGATCGACCTCAACCCCGTGGTGTTCGGCGATGAGATCGATCGCGTAGTGCAGCACCGACAACATGCCGAGGCCGAGCAGATCGAACTTCACGAGGCCGGCGGCGGCGCAATCGTCCTTGTCCCACTGCAGAACGCTGCGATCCGCCATGCGCCCCCACTCGACCGGACACACCTCGATGACCGGGCGATCGCACATGACCATGCCGCCCGAATGGATGCCGAGATGACGGGGGAAGTGTTCGATCTCGGCGGCCAACTCGACCACCGGCAGTGGAATGGTGGCGTCGTCCTCAACCGCGCCGGACAGCACGTCGCGCCAGCGGTCGACCTGTTTGGAGAAGGCGTCCTGTTGGCCTTCGGCGTATCCGAGCGCCTTCGCCATGTCTCGGATCGCCGATTTCGACCGATAGGTGATGACGTTGGCGACTTGGGCGGTGTGGTGGCGGCCGTGGCGGTCGTAGACGTACTGGATGACCTCTTCGCGACGGTCGGACTCGATGTCGATGTCGATGTCGGGGGGACCGTCGCGCTCGGGTGACAAGAACCGCTCGAACAGCAGGCCGAGCGAGACGGCATCGGCGTTGGTGATGCCGAGGGCGAAACACACCGCGGAGTTGGCCGCCGAGCCCCGGCCCTGGCAGAGGATGTCGGCCCGGCGACAGAAGTCGACGATGTCCCACACGACGAGGAAGTAGCCGGGGAAGCCGAGCTCGTCGATGAGGTCGAGCTCACGATCGAGTTGGGCCCACGCCCCCTCGACCCGTTCGGCGCCACGCGATCCGTAGCGACGGGTGCCACCCTCCTCGACCAGCTGGCGGAGAGAGCCCATCTCGTCGAGCCCGTCGGGACACGGGTACGGCGGCAGGTTGGGTGCCACCAGCGCGAGATCGAACGCACACTCGATCCCGAGCTCGTAGGCCCGCTGCACCACGCCCGGGTAGCGGCGAAACCGCGCCGCCTGCTCCTCGCCCGAGCGCAGGTGCATGCCGGCCGGCGGCAGCCAACCGTCGATCTCGTCGAGGCTGCGCCGGGCCCGCACCGCGGCCATCGCCGAGGCCAGCCGCTTGCGGGCGACGGAATGATGGTGGACGTTGCCGCTGGCGAGGATGTCGACCCCGACCTGCACGGC
>JBCBYI010000012.1:0-34376 GCA_039815945.1 Actinomycetota bacterium
GATCTTCGCCCTCCAGGACGGCACCGAGATCGTCCTCGCCGTGCAGAACCAGACGGAGTGGGCGGCGCTGTGCTCGACCGTCGTGCGTCGCTACGAGCTGACCGACGACCCGCGCTTCGCGACCAACGAGGCCCGCATCGCCAACGTCGACGAACTCGAGGCGATCCTGCGACAGTCGCTCGGGTCGGCGTCGGCGACAATCGTCCGCAGCCGCCTCGCCCGGGCGAGGATCGCGTTCGCCTCGGTCAACGACCCGTCGGCGCTGTGGGAGCACGAACAACTGCGGGCGCGCGACCGGTTCGTCGCCACCGAGATCCCGACCGGCCACACGACGACCTATCGGGCCCCGTTCAACATCGACGGGCTCGGCGAGGCGACGCCGGTCGTGCCCGCCCTCGGCGCCCACGATCCGGATCTGTTGGCCGAGCTCGAACGTCGAGCCGCGGCCCGCCCGGATTCGTGACCTCGGCTCAGTAGAGCGAGCCGCCTCCGCCGTCGGTGGTCTCGCCGCGGGCGGCGGCGAGCGAGGCCTTCGCCCCGTCGGCCAGGGCGAGCTGATCGGCGATTGCCGTGACCATGCGCATGCCCTGATCGAAGCGCTTCGGGACGAGTGAGCCGGTGGCGTGGCAGCCCGGTATGACTCCGGCCTTCTGGCACTCGGCGATGATCGTGGCGTAGGCCTCGTCGAAGGCCGGATCGCCGTCGTTGTTCCCCGGAGGCAGATCGAGCGTGAGCGACAGGTCGGCGGGGCCGACGTACACCGCGTCGATTCCCGGGACCTGCAGGATCTCGGGCAGGTTCTCGACCGCGTGTTTCGTCTCGATCATCGCGATGACGGCGACGTTGTCGCGGGCCCACTCGACATAGTCGGCCCGGCGGATGCGCCCGATCGTCGGGCCGAAGGACCGGGAACCCTCGGGGGCGTAGCGACACGCCTTCACTGCGGCCTCGGCCTCTTCGGGCGTGTTGACCATCGGGATGATGACGCCTTCGGCACCGGCGTCGAGCATCTTGCCGATGATGCCGGGCTCGTTCCAGGGCACCCGGACGATCGGGATCGATCCGCCGTGTTCGATCGCCCGGATCAACTCGACCGTGATCTGGTACTCGACGGTGCCGTGCTGGGTGTCGACGCACACATAGTCGAAGCCGGCCCGGGCCATGACCTCCGCCGACAGGGTCGCCGGGATCGAAAGCCAACCACCGACGACGTTCTCGCCCTCGGCCCACATCTGTCGAAGCGTTCGCATGCCCGATGTCTAGCGCGTACGTTCGCTCCATGAGCGCTGGGATCCCCTCGCCCGGAGGAGCTGCATGGTGAAGCCGATGGTGGGCCTGGTCGGGCGGCGGCGCCGCTTCGGTGACCTGGCCGGCACACCCGATGCGTTGGCGGGCCTCGACATCGACCTCTATTTCGCCGACTACACCCGCGGTGTGATCGAGGCGGGTGGGTTCCCGGTCCACGTGCCGATCGACGTCGATCCGGCCGACGTGATCGAGCGATGCGACGCGCTCCTGCTCGCAGGCGGCACCGACGTCGACCCGGGGCGCTACGGCCGAGCACCGGAGACCGATCTGTTCTTGCCCGAAGCCGAGCGCGACACCTTGGAGTTGGCGCTGATGGACGGAGCCGTGGAGCACGGCATCCCCACCCTCGGCATCTGTCGAGGTCTGCAGGTCGTCAACGTCCACGGCGGCGGCACCCTCGAGCAGCACGTGCCTGAGCACGCCCGCTACGACCTCGACCCGGCGACCGAGATCCACACCGTCCGCCTCGCCTCCGACTCTCGGCTCGGCTCGTTCTACGGCGAGTCGATCACGGTCAACTCGTTGCACCACCAGATGATCGAGCACCTCGCCGATGACTACCGGGCCACCGCCTGGGACGACTCGGGCCGGGTCGAAGGAGCCGAACACGAGTCGCTGCCGATCGTGGGGGTCCAGTGGCATCCCGAGATGATGCGCGGGCGATCGACCGACCCGATCTTCGGCTGGTTGATCGACGCCGCGGTAGCGTCGTGGCCATGAGCTACGAGCGGATCCGGGTCGAACGCGACGACGACGTCGTCACGCTCACCCTCGCCAACCCCGACAAACGCAACGTCTTGGCGCTCGAGACGATGCAGGAGATCACCGCTGCGCTGCGCGAGATCGGCGCCACCGATGCGCTCGGGGTGATCGTCGCCGCCGAGGGGCCGGTCTTCTCGGCGGGACACAATTTCGGCGACATGCTCGGGTCCTCCGAAGAGGAGGTGCGGGCCCTGTTCGACGTCTGCACCGAGATGATGACGCTCGTCCAGGCACTGCCCCAGGTCGTGATCGCCCGCGTGCACGCGCTCGCGACCGCAGCGGGTTGCCAGCTCGTGTCGATGTGCGATCTCGCTGTCGCCGGCGAGTCGGCGGCCTTCGCGGCACCGGGCGGCAAGGGTGGCCTGTTCTGTCACACGCCGATGGTCGGCATCGCTCGGGCCGTCGGCCGCAAGCGGGGCCTCGAGATGGCGCTCATCGGCGATCCGATCGATGCCCACACCGCCGCCGACTGGGGCCTCGTCAACAGGGTCGTGGCCGACGAGGTCTTGATCGAGCAGACCGACGAGCTGATGCGCCGCGCAACTCGCGGCTCGGCCACGTCCAAGGCGCTCGGCAAACAGACCTACTACGCACAGATCGACATGGCGCAGGGGGCGGCGTACGAGTTCGCCTCCGGGGTGATGTCGGCCGGCGCGGTCTCGCCCGACGGGCAGGAGGGCATCGCTGCGTTCGTCGAGAAGCGACGGCCTGAATTCGGCCCTCGCTCGTGAGCGACTGGCAGCTCGCCCAGCTCAACATCGCCACCGCGAAATTCGACAACGACGACCCGCGCTTCGCCGACTTCATCGACAATCTCGACCGCATCAACACGCTCGGCGATGGGTCGCCTGGTGCGGTCTGGCGCTACACCGACGACTCGGGCGCAGCGATCGAGACCCAGATGTGGGACGACCCGCGTGCGTTGCTGAACCTCACCGTGTGGGAGGACATCGAGTCGCTCTGGAACTACGCGTACAAGACCGAACACGTCGAGTTCCTCCGCCGCCGCACCGAATGGTTCGAGGTCGAGTCGGTGGCGACCACGGTGCTGTGGTGGGTGCCCGCCGGCCACCGGCCGACCCCCGAGGAAGCGGTCGCACGACTCGACCTGCTTCGCGAGCACGGGCCCACGGCCGAGGCCTTCAGCTTCCGCCAGAGCTTCGAGCCCCCGCCCCACTGAGTCACGCCCGGGCCGCGGGCGGCATCACTCGTGCTGCGGCACAGCGGCTCCCACCCGGAGATCTCGCGCCACCTGAAGCATGCGGTAGCGGGTGGATCGCTAGATGGTGGCCTCGCCGCCACGCTCGATGATTCGAGCGACGAGGTAGCGGCGGAGGCCGAGTGAGTGGAGGATCACCTCCCGAGGCTCGCGCCCCGGTGTGACAGGCCCCAGGAGAGGGGTCTCACGCGTAGCTGCGCTTGGCGACCTCTTCGAGCATGACCTCGGTGGCGCCACCGCCGATCGGCAGGATGCGAGCGTCGCGGTACATGCGCTCGACGGCGGACTCGCGCATGTAGCCCATGCCGCCGTGGAACTGCACACAGTCGTACATGACCTGGTTGACGACCTCGCAGCCCCAGGCCTTCACCCCCGACATCGCCTTCACGTTGTCCTGGCCCGCGTCGTCCATCCAGGCCGCGTGGTACATCGAGGCCCGGACGGCGTCGATCTTCGCCTGGTTCATCGCCATCCGCTGCCGGATGGCGCCGAGGTCGTAGAGATGACCGCCGAACGCCTTGCGCTCCTGGGTGTAGGCGTTGGTCAGGTCGATCGCCGCTTGGGCAGCACCGACGCCCATGCCGACGAGCACCATGCGCTCGTTCTGGAAGTTCTTCATCGTCTCGTAGAAGCCACGGTGCACGGTGCCGAGCACGGCCGAGTCGGGGACCCAGCAGTCGTCGAGGACCAGCTCGGCGGTGTCGGAGCAGCGCCAGCCGTGCTTGTCGAGCTTGTTGGCGACGGAGAAGCCCTCGGTGCCCTTCGGCACGAGGAACATCGTGATGCCGTACTTGTTCTCGAGATCGGTGCGGGCGGCGACGATCGTGAGATCGCCGTAGACCGCGTTGGTGATGTACATCTTGCGACCGTTGATCCGCCAGCCATCGCCGTCCTTCACTGCGGTGGTGCGCATGCCGGCCACATCGGAGCCGGCGTCCGGCTCGCTGACGCCGATCGAGAAGATCGCCTCACCGGCAAGCATCTTCGGCACCCATTCGGCGAGCTGTTCGTCGTTGCCCGAGTTGATGAGGTGGGGGCCGGCCATGTCGGTGTGCACGAGCACGGTGACGTCGAACCCGGCGAAGGTCGAGGCGCCGAGCGCCTCGGAGAAGGTCGCAGAGGCGAGCATCCCGAGTCCGAGGCCGCCGTGCTCCTCGGGCACCCGCAGCCCGAACATGCCGAGCTCACCCATCTGGTGCAGGACCTCGCGCGGGACCTTGCCGGCCTCCTCCCAGGCATCGCCGTGCGGGGTGACCTCCTTGGCGACGAAGTCGATGGTCTGCTCGTAGATCGCTTCGAGCTCGTCGGTCATGTAGGCGTTGCGCAGTGCTGTTTCAGCCATGGTCGGTCTCCTCAGGAGTTTCGAACGTGATCAGGATCTGGTTGGTCTCGACGTGGTCGCCGGGTACGACTCGCACCTCGGCAACGACACCCGGGCCACCGGCGGTCAGGGTGTGGAGCATCTTCATCGCCTCGATGACGACGATCGGGTCAGCGCCATCGACGGCTTGTCCGGGCTCGACGTGCACCTCGGCGACGACGGCCGGGAACGGGGCGACGATTGCGTTGGCGGCACCGTGCGACCCGGCCGAGGCCGGCGCCCAGTGCTCGGAGCGAGAGAGGCGGGTGAACGTGTGGGACTGGCCTCGGAGGTTGAGCAGCGCCTGTGCGTCCTTCACCCAGGCGCCCGTGGACTCGGCCGGAACGACCTCGTGGACCGTCCCGTGGAGGTCGCGCATCGGGATGGTCCGCGTTGGGCGATGGGGCGTGAAACGGCGGTCGGCTTGCATCCACACGCCTTCGCCCGGCTCGACGCTCGCCCGGGCGGCGACCGCTGCGGCCTCGAGCGTGCCGTAGTCGCCGGGGAGGTCGGTCTCGTCGAGGAAGCGGGTGGTGATCCGGCCCTTGCGGAACTCGGGTCGGTCGATCAGCCATCGATGGAAGCCGCCGTTGGCGACGAGCCCACCGATCAACAGATGTTCCAGGGCACCGGCGAGCCGGCTGATCGCCGCCGACCGGGTGCCAGCGTGCACGATCAGCTTGGCGATCATCGGGTCGTAGTGCGGGGTGATCGTGGAGCCGTTCTCGATGGCCGAGTCCCAACGGGCGCCGCTCGGCGTCCGCAGGGCATCGACCGTTCCCGTCTGGGGTGCGAAGTCGTTGGTGGCGTCCTCGGCATTGATCCGGACTTCGATCGCGTGGCCGGAGAACGTCACCGACTCGGGTGCGATCCCGAGCGGCAGCGACGTGGCGGCTCGGATCTGGAGCTCGACGAGATCGAGGCCGGTGATCTCCTCGGTGACCGGGTGCTCGACCTGGAGTCGGGTGTTCATCTCGAGAAAGAAGTAGTCGCCGGTCTCGTCGTCGACGACGAATTCGACCGTGCCGGTCGAGTCGTACCCGATCGACTCGGCGAGCCGCAGCGCCGCCGTGCGCAGGCCGGTCTCGGTCGAGTCCGGCAGGTTCGGCGCGGGCGCCTCTTCGACCAGCTTCTGGTAGCGCCGCTGGACCGAGCACTCGCGGGTGCCGAGCTCGATCACGGTGCCGTGCTTGTCGCCGACGACCTGAACCTCGACGTGTCGAGGGCGGGTGACGTAACGCTCGACGATGACCCGCCCGTCGCCGAACGAACGCTCGGCCTCGGTGACGGCCTCGGTGAGGGCGTGGGCGAAGTGGGCGGGCGTCTCGGCGATGCGGATGCCCTTGCCGCCGCCTCCGGCCGCGGCCTTGACGAGGATCGGGTAGCCGATGCGTTCCGCGGCCGCCTCGAGATCGGCGGGATCTTGGGAGTCGGAGTAGCCGGGGATGATCGGGACGCGGGCCTCGGCGGCGAGGCGGCGGGCCTCGATCTTTGAGCCCATCGTGGCGATCGCCTCGGGCTTGGGGCCGATCCAGATCAGGCCGGCGTCGAGCACGGCCTGGGCGAAGTCGGCGTTCTCGGAGAGGAAGCCGTAGCCGGGATGCACGGCGTCGGCGCGGGTGTCGACGCAGGCGGCGAGGAGTCTTTCGCTCGACAGATACGACTCGGCGAGGGCGGCCGGGCCGATGTTGACGGCGTGGTCGGCCTCGGCGACGAACGGCGCTGTGGCGTCGGGATCGGCGTAGACGGCGATCGTCTCGTGGCCGAGCCGCTTGGCGGTGCGGATGACCCGGCGGGCGATCTCGCCCCGGTTGGCGATGAGGATGCGCATCAGACCGTCACCTCACATCCGGTAGACCAGGCCGGGGCCCGGCTTGGGTTCGGGCTGGCGGGCGGCGATGGCGAGGCAGAGGCCGAGGGCGTCGCGGGTGTCGACCGGGTCGATCAGGCCGTCGTCCCAGAGGCGGCTGGTGGCGTAGTAGGGGTCGGATTGGGTCTCGTACTGGCCGCGCACCTCAGCTCGCAGAGCGGCGATCTCCTCCTCGGTCGTCTCGGCGCCCTTCATGCCGGCGAGGCGGATGTCGACCAGCACCGTCTCCGCAGTGTCGGCGGCCATCGTTGCGATGCGGCTGTTGGGCCAGGCGAAGAGCATCCGCGGATTGAAGCCACGGCCGCACATGCCGTAGTTCCCGGCGCCGTACGCCCCGCCGACCAGCACGGTGTACTTCGGCACGGTGGCGTTGGCGACGGCGGCGACCATCTTGGCGCCGTTCTTGGCGATGCCGCCGACCTCGGAGTCGCGGCCGACCATGTAGCCCGACGTGTTCTGCAGGAACACGAGCGGGATGCGACGCTGCTCGCAGAGTTCGATGAAATGGGTGGCCTTCAGAGCGGACTCGCTGAAGATGATGCCGTTGTTGGCGATGATGCCGACCATGTGGCCGTGGATGCGGGCGAAGCCGGTGACGATCGACTCGCCCCACTCGGGCTTGAACGGCGAGAACTTCGACCCGTCGACGAGGCGGGCGATGATCTCGGTGGCGTCGAAGGGGATGCGGTCGTCGGCCGAGACGATGCCGTACAGCTCCTCGGCGTCGTAGGCCGGCGGTTCGGTCTCGGCGATGTCCATCCAGTCGCGAGGTGTGTCGACTCGGCGCTGGTTGGTGGTGGCGCAGATCTCGCGGAGCTTGCCGTAGGCCTCGGCCTCGGTGGCGGCCATGTAGTCGGACACGCCGGAGAGGCGCGTGTGGAGCTCGGCGCCGCCGAGATCGTCGGGCTCGATGATCTCGCCGAGCGCCGCCTTCACGATCGGGGGACCGCCGAGGAAGATGCGGCCGATGCCCTCGACCATGATCACCTCGTCGCTGAGCGCGGGGACGTAGGCACCACCGGCGGTGCAGCCACCGAGCACGACCGACAACTGGGGGAGCCCCATCGCCGACAGGCGGGCCTGGCGATAGAAGCTGCCGCCGAAGTGATCCTTGTCGGGGAAGATCTCGTCCTGCAGCGGCAGGAACGCACCGCCGGAGTCGACGAGGTAGATGACGCCGAGACCGTTCTCCTCGGCGATCTCCTGGGCCCGCACGTGCTTCTTGATCGCGACCGGGACGAGCGAGCCGCCCTTGACGGTGGCGTCGTTGGCGATGAATACCCAGGGCACGCCGTGCACGACGCCGATGCCGGTGACGATGCCGCCGCCGGGCACCTCGTCGTCGTATTGCCCGAAGCCCGACAGGGTGGAGAACTCGAGGAACGCCGAGTTGTGGTCGGTGACCATGTCGATGCGGTCGCGGACGAGCACCTTGCCCCGCGACAGATGACGTTCGATCGAACGCTCACGGCCGCGCCCGCCGCCGATGGCGACCTGCTGGCGTTCGCGCAACGTGGCCACCATCGCCTCGTACGCCTCGCAGTTCTCGGCGTACTGGGCCGAGCCGGTGTCGATGCGGGATTCGATCGGTCTCATGTCGTGCTCCCCCAGACCTGGGTGGTGATGACCTCGGCGAGCTCGTCGAGATTGCCCCGGTCGACGTCAAACCACTCGACCGAGGAGTTCATCGCGCCGAGCAGCGCAAGTCGGCTCAGCCCGGGCCGCTCGATCCCGTCGAGTTCGGTGAGCAGGTGGGTCCAGCGGGCCTCGTAGGCGTCGCGCATCGGCACGACCGCCTCGCGGACCTCCGTCGGTGCCGTGCGGAAGGCGGTGACGTGGGCGGCGGTGTAGGGGCCATTCTCGAACAGCGCCGAGAGGTGGGCGCGAACGTGGGCGGCGAGGCGGGCGCGGGGTGCGGCGCCGGTCGCGGCCGTCGCGGCGTCGTCCCAGGCGTGTTCCATCACGTCGATGCCGCGACGAAAGACCGCTTCGACGATCTCGTTCTTGGACGCGAAGTGGTGGTAGAGCGAGGCGGCCTTGATGCCGACCCGCTCGGCGATCTGGCGCTGCGCGACCCCGGCGACGCCGTGCTCGAGCACGAGCGCCGCCGTCGTGTCGAGGATGCGCTGGCGGGCGCTGGTGGTGTCGACGGTGTCGGTCACGGCCATGGCGAGGAACCGTACCTAACGAACGTTAGGTAGGCAAGCGCCGCGTGGTAATCCCCACGCGCGGTGAGCGATGATGGTCACGTGTCGAGGCGGCTGCTGGCGATGGTGATCGGGCTTATGGTGGCCGGCGGCGCGCTCGCCACGTTCGTCGTCTTCGGCCTCGGGGTCGGTGATGAGACGGTCGAACGCATCGTCGACGAGGTCGTGCCCGATGGCGACGACGACGCGGTGTCCGCCGCGCCGCCGACGACCACCGCCCGCGTCTACGTCGAACCGTCGCCTCGCCCTGAACTCCCCACCCCGGCCGAGGGTGCGGTCGTCTTCTCCTGTGACTTCACCGTCGCGTGCGAACTCGACCAGATGGTCCAGTACCGCGACGCCTTCATCGTGGGCTACGAGGAGGGCACCGCCGACCACGGAATCGCCCCCGACGCCACCTTCGACGATCCGATCTGCACCGCACCGGAGGAGACCCGCCCCTGGAATCGGGCGCAGCCGTATGCGCTGACCTACCGGTGCATCCCGATGGGCAACCTCGACGCGGCCCACCAGATGAGCGTCGCCCCCGACACCACCGGCTATTCCTTCACCGCCTCGTCGCCCAACCTTGTGTTCGACGACGTCGAGCGCGTGAGCTTCACCGTCAACATGACCTCCGCCGGCGAGCGCAACTTCTGGGAGGTCGCCGTCATCCCGGCCGACGAGACCTGGGTCGACGGCATGCCCTGCATCCCCGACCTGCCGTGCAACGACTTCTACGACTACGACGACATCGGCGCGGTCGGGGTCGGCAACCAGGCCCACGAAGGATCCGGCTTCCAGATCGGCTGGCCCGAGGTGCCCGACGGCGTCACCTTCGGTGATGCCGACTCCGTGATCCTCGACGACGGGTCGACCCGACTGGCCCCGTGCCCGGGCGACATCTTCTGTCACCCGGCCGTCGTGCACGAAGGCCAGGTCGACGTCCGGTCGCGCTGGGCCGTCGTGGTCGAGGCTCGCGACGACGGCCTCTGGTTCGGTCAAGAGGAGTCCGACGGTGTGATGGAGTGGGCGGTCGCCGACGGCGTCGTCTTGCCCGATGGCCCCGTCCGGGTCCTGCTGAAGTTCCACGGCTACACGCCGACCAAGAGCGGTCGGGGTCCGGGCTTCGACGACAACCTCTCGGCGTCGGAGGGTGCGTTCACCTGGCACTGGGACGACTTCGAGGTGATCGCCGGATCGGCCGTGCCCTCGGCCGACTACTACGGCGATCTCAACCCCGAACGGTTCACCACTGCGGGCACGCCGGAGTGCGTGGCCTTCGCTCAAGGCCAGCGTGACGAACGCAACCGAACCGTCGCCCCGTTGATCTCTTGCCCGGAGGGCGCAGTCGTCGACGATGAGGCCGGTGCCTCCTTCGGAGTGGTCGACGCGCTGCTGGTCGACGACTGAGTCTCACGCGTCGCGTTCGAACCAGAGCCGCTTCGCCGAGGGGACCGCGTCGGATCCCGAGCCGCCTCGGGTCGCGTACCGGTCTGGGTCGCCGATGACGGCCCACCGGTCACCGGCCGGGCCGTGGAGCGGGCAGCACACGTGCAGCGACCAGTCGCGTGGGGCGAGCAGTGTCGAGATCCGGTCGCCGACCGCCGCCTCGCCGCTGCGCCAGTCGTAGACGAGCACCTCCTCACCCAGATCGAGTGAGCCGGCGAGCACGTCGTTGGTGTCGTCGAGATGAACGGCGAGCACGTAGCGATGATCGCCGTCGCTCGCGTCGGCCCAACTGACCACCCCGTCGGCGGCGTCGGCGAAGAACGACTCCGGACGCAGCGCGATGGGTGTCTCAGAGGTGGCGAGGTTGCCGTCGTCGTCGACGAGGCGGTCGACGATCGTCGTGTCGGTGCGCCCGATGCGATCGCCGAGGCCGACCAGGCCGGCAGAGAGGGCGGACAGGAGCGCTTCGAGTTCGGCGTGCGGATCGCCGTCGAGGGGATCGTCACCGACCTCGGCCGAGGTGAAGAAGCAGTCCTTGAAGACCGGCACGTCGAGTGAGCGGGCCAGCAGATTGTTCTGGAGATACCAGCGCCACAGCCGGGCCGGATCGGCGGCGAAGCGGTAGTCGTCGCTTGTGCGGATCGCGATGACGCGTGGCAGTTCGGCGATGGCGAAGTGGTCGCCCGGCGTCGCCATGCAGAAGATCAGCGACATGTCACGCTCGGCCGCTAGTCGGTCGAGGGTCCGGAGCCACTGGGTGGCCCGTCCCGGTGCCGCCCGGAGGTCGCGGCACCCGAACCAGATCATCAGCATCCAGTCCTGCTCCATGCAGGTCGCGCCCCAGGCTCGAGCGTCATCGAGCCACCGGGCGAACCAGGTCGGGTCCTTCGGGTGGGCGGTCAGCTCGCTCCACCAGGCGTCCGGATCCTCGGCGACGTAGGACGAGGTCGGATCGATGTGGCGGCTGTGGAGGATCATCGGGCGCTCGCCGAGTCGGCCGTGCAGGTCGGCCACGCCGTCGGGCAGGACGTCGGGCCGGGCTTCCCACCGCACCATGCCGGTCGGAGGGACCTCCTCGGGATAGCCGATCTCGGCCACCGGACGGACCGTCTCGTGGGGGTAGAACCAGCTGTCGAGTTCGACCACACCGACCCGCACCTCGAGCGCGTCGAGTTCGTCCAGCTTGTTCGTCAGGGTGGTCGGGAGGTCCTCGCCCGCCTCGGTGCGGTACCAGTACGCCGCGCCGTTGTCGGTCCAGTACGACAGCGTCGTCAAGATCGGGTCGTCGGCGCCGTAGCGCTCGATCGGGTGGGCGGCTCGAAGGTCGGCGGCCCACGCCGTATGGCACTCGTGGATCGTCGGGGCCTCGTAGACCCCGAGCGTCGCGGTGGTGCCGGCTGGCAACTCGTCGAGATCGCCGTGGAACCCCCAGCGGAACGCCCGGACCCCGCCCTCGTCCTGATCGAAGGTGATCAGTTGGTCGTGCCAGGCATCGAGCGGGGCGAGGAGGCAACAGCGGCCGCCCGACGAGATCGCGAGCGGGAGCACCGCCGGCGGCGAGAAGAGGTTCGAGGCGGGAGTGAGATCGAACGGCCGCGTCGGCGTGGCTCGCATCGGCATGGCGAACTGGGTCCAGCCGTGACCGACGAAGACGGTGTCGTCGCTGGTCGGGAGATCGAGGGTGACGGCGATCGTGGGCTCGACGAAACGACCGGACGCGGTACCCGCGAGATCGCGTTCGACGGTGAGGGTCAGATGGCCACCGCCGTCGAGAAGGGTCACGCCCTCCGGAAGCGCGGTCTCGGCGACCGAGGCGAGCAGCGTGCGTTGCATGGGGGAGGGCACGACGCGAGTGTGGCACGCCTCATGTCGGGACCGCAGGCGACCGGCGGCGACCGATCGACGCGACCAACCCGGCGACGTACGTCGCGGCGGCGCAACCGGCACGACGTCGGGGCGCTTCGGTCGCGAGTGAGGGCAGTCAGGAACCGACGAGCGCCTCGAGCGTCGCGAGCTCCGCTTCGATGGACCGCGCCACGTCGCCGAGATCGGGCAGGACGTCCCGGTCGGCCGTGATCCCGAAGTGGAGCGTGTCGTCGTAGCTCACGACTGCGATCGTCAGGCCCTCGTCGTCGATCACCTCGACGTACGGGTAGGCCCGCTGCACCCGTGCGCCGGCGAGGAACAACGGCATCGGCGGACCTGGCACGTTGGTGATCACGAGGTTCATCGGGATCCGATGACTCACCAGTCGGGTCAGCGGTGTCGCCAGCATCGGGATGCCGTCGGCGAGGCGCACGATCGCCTCGGCCCCGTCGACGACGCCGGACGTCTTGCGTTCGGCGACACGGCGGTGCAGTTCGTCGAGGCGGGTCACCGGGTCGGCCTCGTCGACGGGAAGGTCGACGACGAGGAGCGAGATGCGGTTGCCGAGTGTGGCGCCGTGCTCGCCCTCGGTGCGGCGTGAGACCGGCACCATCGCCTTGAGCTCTCGTCCGTCGACCGATTCGCCACGCGCGATCATGAACGACCGCAATGCACCGGTGCACGCGGCCAGCACAACGTCGTTGATCGTGACGTCGCGGTCCTCTCGGATACGACGGACCGCCGAGAGTGCGACGTCGGCGTGTACCCACCGCCGATGGGGCGACACGGCGACGTTCCACGGCGCCGGCGTGGCCGACCGGGTGAAGTCGGCAGCGGTACGGACAACGTCCTTCACGGCCTGCTGCGCCGGGGCCGGGTTGCGCATCGCCCGGAGGAGATGGCGCGCCAGCCGCTGTGGTTGTTGGGCGTTGTCCCACCAGGTGTCGGCGAGCAGTTGGGCGGGCGACGGCGCTGCGGCGGGCTCCCACGGCGGCGCTGGTTCGGTGTCGAAGCCGACCGGTTCGAGATCGACGAGCGCAACGGCGACGTCGACGTTGGCGATGCCGTCGCCGAGGGCGTGATGCACCTTGAGGATCATGGCGACGTCGTCGCCGGCGAGCGCGTCGACGAACCAGAGTTCCCAGAGCGGCCGATCGCGATCGAGCGGCAGCGACTGCAGGCGACCCATCAACTCGAGGAGTTGGTCCTCGCCTCCCGGCTTGGGGAGGGCGGTGAGACGGACGTGGTAGTCGACGTCGAAGTTGTCGTCGTCGACCCAGATCGGTCGTCCCTGCGAATAGGGGACCTCCATCACCCGCTGGCGTAGCCGCGGCACCCGCTGCAGTCGGCCGCCGATGTGAGCTCGGAGTTCATCGAGCCGGATGCGACCGTCGGGGTCGCGAAGCGGCGCCCCTTCGAGGATCGAGAGCGAGCCGACGTGTTGTGGCTCGTGCTCGGTCTCGATCCGCAGGAAGGCGGCGTCGGCGGCGGTCAGTCGGTCGTGGCCCATGAGATCTCCCGTCGCGACGGTAGTGACGCCGTCGGTCGCGGGAGAGGGCCTTAGGTCCCGGGTGGGACCACCGCCTACCAGTACTCCTCGTAGTGGATGTTGCCGGGCTGCTTGCGCTTGTCGATCGTGAAGCCGCGTTCGACGAGCAGTTCGACGACGCCGACCGTGGCCGGGAAGGCACCCTCCTCGTCGGGGATGCCGATCATCGCCGGGTTGCCGCACATGAAGACGTGGGTGGTGGCCGGGTCGAGCGACACGCCCATCGTGGCGAAGTCGCCGTCCTTGATCAGGTCCTGGATGTAGCGCTTGGCGATGTCGGGCTCGCGGGTCGGCATCGGCACGTAGTGGTAGTTATGGTGGCGACGCTCGAGCTCGCGATGGGTCTCCTCGTAGCCGAGGTCGACCGAGTTGCGAACCGACACCGCCGAGACGATCGGGCCGTGATGCCCCTTGCGGAGCAGCTCGGTGATCATCGCGTTGTGCGGCGCCTCGCCCGTGCCGGTTGAGAAGAACATCACCGTGCCCGCCGGGTTGGTGATCGAGTCGAGCGTGTAGCGGCCGGCGACCTTGGGCCCGAGGTAGATGCGGTCGCCGGGACGCTTGAGGGCCAGGCGGGGGGTCAGCTCGGGGATGTTGTCGTCGGTCGGGGGCACGAGGACGATGTAGAACTCGAGCTCGTCGAGGCCGCCCTCGTCGACGAGGTACCCGTGCCCGTCGAGCACGCGCGAACTGATCGAGTACGACCGCCGGATCAGCTTGAACCAGCGATCTTCGAGGTTGGGGTCGATGGCGTCGTCGACGCGTTCCTCCCAGTACCCGAGCCCGAGGGTGGCGTACTGGCCCGGCGTGTAGTCGGTGCCGCCGTGGTCGGGCTTGACCCGCAACACCCAGAGATCGGAGTGGGTCGGCTCGAAGTGGGTGATCGTGGCGTTGTAGTGCTCCTCGCGCAGCTCCTCGACGGCGCCTTCGTGACGATGCCGGCGGGTCTTGCGGGGCTGGATGCGTTCGGGATCGAGCTCCGGGAAGCAGGCGGCCATGTCGAGACCGATCCGATGGCCTGGCGAGGTCGTGGCGACGGAACCGTCCTTCGGCTCACCGAGGAACCAGACGTTGCCGGTGGCGAGCGCTGCATCGGTGACGCCACGTTCCTCGGGGGTGAGGTTGCGGCGGTGCGAGGCGATCACGACCTCGTCGAACTGGAGGTCGGGGGTGCGACGGTCGTTGAAATACGCCATCGGGTGACCGTCGACGTCGTCGATCTCGTCGGGCACCGACCGGTAGAGCACGGTGATGCGCCGCTCACGCTCCATCCGGCGCAGCGCGTTGTCGGCGGCGGGGGAGAGCAGATCGGGATCCATGCCGCCGGCCGCGAGGACGACGTTCCCGCCTGCGGCGTCGATCGTGGCCGCCAGTTCGACGGCGTGGTCGGTGTAGCCGATCACGAGCACGTCGCGACCGTCGACCTGCTCGGGTTCGGTGTCGACCTGCACCGTCGACAGGTCGGGCAACGGGATCGGTGGGGTCCACTCCGGCATCGGCGGGCGGTGGGCGAGCAGCACCGCCCGCGCTCGGTAGCGGTGTCGGTTGGTGGTGAGCAGCAGCGCGCCGTCGTCGGTGGCGTCGACCGATTCGACGTGTTCGCCGTACCCGATGTCGAGCTGGTTGTCGCGCACGAGTTCGGGGAACGTGACCGCGTTGCTGCGAGAGATCACCCGCACCGACTGCACGCCCGATCGTTGTGACGAGATGGCGACGCTCAGCCCGCCGGCGGTGCCGCCGGCGACGACGAGGTCGTAGACGAGGTCGAAGTCCTGCTCAGTCATGACGACGAGTGTGGCAGACGCGGCCGGGCCGCCCCGAAGGGCGGCCCGGCAACAACGTCGGATTGTTCGAGATTTCGCAATCCCGCGTCGACTACTCGAAGGCGTCGAGCAGTTCGGTGAAGGCGACGATGCCACCGTCACCCGAGGTCGAGTCGTAGACCGACAGACGCACGCCGTCCTGGGCACCACGCTTGTCGGGCGACAGCGAGGCCGGTCCGATGCCCGGCACCTGGAAGTCGTCGCCGGCCGGGCCGTAAGCGGCGGCCTCGAAGGTCTCCGGTGTCAGGTCCGGACCTGCGGCGGTGGCGATCGTCTCGAAGATCGACAGGGCGTGGCAGTACCGGCGCAGGGCGTTGAACCAGTTGTCCTCCTCCGGCGCGTAGTCGAGCGGGTTGCGGAAGTCGGCTTCGGCGATCCGCTCCTCGACCGGGGCGACGCACTCGTCCTGGAAGACCTGGTCGTTCCAGATCTCCTCGTCGGTCGGGCCGGTCGACACGAGCACACCGTCGGCGATCGACTTGTCGACGATGGTGGCGCCGAGGTTGCCGAGGCCGCCGGAGTCGTTGCTCCAGATGGCGATCTCGCCGGTCAGACCGGCTGCGCCGGCGCCACGGATGTAGGCCGACGGGGTGCCGAACACCATGAGGGTGTTCGCGCCCGAGGCGTTGAAGCGCTCGAAGGCGACGGCCATCTCCTGGTCCTGGGCGATCGTGTCGCCGTCGGGCGCTTCGATCAGGGCCGAGCCGACGACCTCGATGCCGCGGGCCTCGAGTTCGTCGATGACGAAGGCTTCCTCGTCGGCCGCCGCTGCGCCGCCCATGGTGAACACGCTGGCGCCGTCGGCCTCGCCGGTCTGGACCAGCAGGTTGAAGAGGTTGATCGTCTGGAACTCGGTGGTGGGGCCGGTGTGGAACCAGGCGACGTTGGCCTGGCTGAGCTCCTCGGCGGAGCTGATCTCGCCACCGACCATGACGGTGCTGTTGGTGCCGACCACGCACGGGTCGGCCGAACCGGCCGGGCCGACGAAGCCGCCGAGGTTGGCGAACGTCTCGTTGTCCTGATGCAGGACGGCGCAGACGCGCTCGGCGTCGGCGGCATCGAGCGCGCTGTAGAACTCCGAGATGATCTCCACCGTGCGGCCGTTGATCCCGCCCCTGGCGTTGAGATCGTCGATCAGTGCGTCCCAGATGGCGGCCTGATCACCCCAACCGGCCGGGCTGAAGCCGAGTTCCTGGAGCAGGGCGAAATCGAGCATCGACGCGCCCACGAAGATCGTGTCCTCGGTGACGCCGCGCCACGACGCAGTGAGCTCGACCGGTGCGTCGGTCTCCTCGTCGGTCTCCTCGTCGGCCGAGTCGTCGGCCGAGTCGTCGGCCGCGCTGTCGTCGGCGGGCTCGTCGTCGGTCGAATCGTCGGCCGGCTCGTCGTCGGTCGAATCGTCGGACGTGGTCTCGGTCGTGTCGGCCCCGTCCTCGTCGTCGGTGCTCACACACGCACCGGCGACCAGTGCGAACGAGAAGAGCGCGACGAGCAACCGGAGCAACGCGGAATCGCGCAGCGTCATCATGGGTCCCCCTCCATGGGTCAGTTGTCGGCGATCAGTCAAGCACGGATCTGACGCTGCGTCAGATCTGGCTCGCGATCAGGTCGCCCGGGCGATGATCTGGCCGTTGGGGCAGGCGAAGAAGCCCGCCGGCTCCTCGATCCACCGCCGCCATCCCTCGGCGATCTCGGCGAGTTCGTCGTTCGTCGCGAGACCGAGCGAGGTCGCATGCGTGGCGTACGACGACTGCTCGATTCGGTCGGCCCACAGGTCCCCCCACCAGGCGCGATCGGCCGGGGTGGCGAAGGTCCACACGTCGACGGTCGTCTCGATGTCGACGAAGCCGGCTTCCAGGACCCAGCCGAGCAGATGGCGACCGGCGTCGGGTGTCGATCCCTGGTGCGCGGCGGTCGACTGGTAGATCGCCATCCACCGATCGATCGCCGGATTCGCCGGCGCCCATGACATCGCGCCGTAGTCGGCGTCGCGCACCGCGAGCAGCCCGCCCGGTTTGAGCACCCGCATCATCTCACCGAGGGCGGCGACGGGGTCGGTGAGGTGTTGGAGCACCTGGTGGGCGTGCACGACGTCGAACGTGTCGTCGTCGGCGCCGATCGCATAGACGTCGTCGACGACGAACGCGCAGTTGGTCGGCGCATCGCCGGCGGCCAACAACGCGCCAGCCCGCTCGATCACGTCCGGAGCGGCATCGAAGCCGATCACCGCACCGGGCGCGACCCGGCGGGCGAGATCGATCGTGATGGTGCCCGGACCACAGCCCACGTCGAGAAGTCGCTGGCCCGGCCGTAGGTGCGGGAGCAGGTGCGGGGCCGAGTTCTCAGCGGTGCGCCAGGTGTGCGATTTCATCACCGCGTCGGAGTGACCGTGCAGGTACGGGTCCGGTGCCATGTCCGAGTCTGGCATCCTCGCGGCCATGACGACCCTCACATTGACGGGCTGGACGGGCCCGTGGCCCGACGACGACAAGGACGCCAACCTCAAGGCCGACATCGCGGCGCATGCCCACCTCGACCCGCTGAGCACCATCTCGAATCTCAGCGCGAGCGTCGACGTGCCGGTCGGGGCGATCGTGCACTACGTGCTGTGTCGGTGGGCGTCGGAGGGCAGCAGTGCCCTGCTCGAACTCGGCCCGCGGATGACGCGGCGGCTCCGGGAGCCGTTCGAGCAGGCTGAGGCCGACGGCACCGACGAGGCCCGGTTGGCGGCCTACGAGCAGGTGCGCCAGATGGTCGAGTGGCTGAACTTCCCGCTCGACCAGCCCGAGGTCTACGACGATCTCAGTGGCTGATCGGGCTCAGTGGCTGATCGGGCTCAGTGGCTGATCGGGCTCAGTGGCTGATCGGCCTCAAGGACTGACCCGCGTCAGTCGCCGATCGGCGAGCCAGCGGTGAGGCCGCCGTCGATCGTGAAGCAACTCCCCGTCACGAAGGCGGCGTCGGCCGACGCGAGGTACACGGCCAGGCCGGCGATGTCGTCGGGGGTCCCCATCCGGCCGACCGGATGGGCGGCGATCGCGCCACGTCGTGCCGCTTCGGGATCGTCGGCCAGGTCGAACGCGGCGTCGGCGAGTGCGGTCATCACCCAGCCGGGACTGATCGCGTTGCAGCGCACGCCCTGGTGGCCGTTGTCGGTGGCGATCGACCGCGTCAGCGCGTGCACGGCGCCCTTCGACGCGTTGTAGAGCGCCATGCCGTGGTCGGCGACGTCGCCGGCGATGGAGCCGATGTTGATGATCGATCCGCCGCCGTCCTGCGCAGCGATCTGGCGGACCGCGGCGCGGGCACAGTTGAAGACCCCCCGCACGTTGACGTTCATCACGAGGTCGTACTCGTCGTCGGTCGTGTCCTCGATCGGCTTCTCGACCTGCACGCCGGCGTTGTTGACGAGCGTGTCGAGCCGGCCGGCCGCGTCGACGGCGGCGGTGATCAGCGCCTCGCACGACGACGGATCGGCGACGTCGGTCTCGACCCAGGTGACACCGTCGATCGTCACCGGGCGCCGGCTGGCGGCGAAGACCGCCGCGCCTTCGGCGACGAAGCGCCGGGCGATCCCCTCGCCGATCCCGCTGGACGCGCCCGTGACGATCGTGGTGAGGCCGGCGAGGCGCCCCGTCACCGAACGTCTCCGAAGGCGATCGATTCACAGAGCTGGAGCCCACGCTCCAGCGCGTCGTCGTCGGCCCACCGGTTCCAGTTGATCCAGAGCCCGTTTTGCAACGCGAGCACGTCGGTGGTGCGGCGCCCGACCATGTCGGGGCTCAGCGAACGGTCGACGCCCTTGATCGCCGCGCCGAGCTGGACCGCACACCGGTCGTAGAGATCACGCTCGGCGATGGCGACCTCGTCGTTCGTGCGGGAGACCGCCCAGATGGCGAGCCACATCTCCAGGTGCTGCGGATCGCTGAACTCGGGGTCGAACCACGACCGGAGCGCGGCGCTCACCCGGGCTCGAGGATCGTCGCCGGCTTCGGCCATGCGGTCCTCGATCAGCTGGATCAGGCGTTCGGTCGCTCGCTGGAACGCGGCGACGATCAGCTTCTCCTTGCCCTCGAAGTGGTAGCTGAGCAGGCCGAGGGAAACGTCGGCCTCCTCGGCGACGGCGCGCATGCTGGTCGAGTCGAGACCGTCGCGGACGATGACGTCCATCGCCGCGTCGAGGATCTGTTCCTGGGTCTCGGAGAAACTCACGGCGAGCAGTCTGGCACGATGCTTCCGTGGAGCGTCCAGAACCCGTCTACGAGCATCCGTATCCGTCGCCCGAACTCGAGGCCGAGCACCCCTTCCGGCCCCTCGACTTCGTCGAGTACCCGCCCGAGGAGATGGCCTCCCGCGCGGCGTCGTTCGAAGCGTTGATGGAGCGTCGTCGCAGTCCTCGCCTGTTCTCGGACCGTCCCGTGCCGCAGGCGCTGATCGAGTCCGCCATCCGAACCGCGTCGACGGCGCCGTCGGGTGCCCACAAGCAGCCGTGGCGGTTCGTTGCGACGTCGGCGCCCGCAGTCAAGCGAGCGATCCGGGAGGCGGCCGAGGAAGAGGAACGGGTCAATTACCTCGAGTCCCGCATGAACGACGAATGGCAGGAGGCCTTGGCGCCGATCGGCACCGACCATCACAAGGAGTTCCTCGAGATCGCGCCGTGGATCGTGGTGCTCTTCGAGGAGCGGTACGAGGTGCGGCCCGACGGCGAGCAGCGCAAGAACTACTACGTGAAGGAGAGCTGCGGGATCGCAGCCGGATTGTTCGTCGCCGCGCTCCACAACATGGGGCTCGCGACCCTCACGCACACGCCGTCGCCGATGGCGTTCCTCACCCGCGTGCTCGGTCGGCCGGAGAACGAGCGGCCGTTCGTCATGTTCCCGATCGGCTACCCGCGGGCGGGGGTGAAGGTGCCCGACTTCGCTCGCAAGGGTCTCGATGAAGTAATGGTGATGGTCGACGAACCGGCCGACTGAGTCGTTCGTCGGGGGGACATCGCCATGCGTTACCGATCCGCGCGAGCCGTTCGACTGCTCGCCATCTTGCTCGCCGGCGCGCTCGTCGCCGCCGCCTGCTCCGGCGATGGCGACGACGAGGCCGCGCCCAGCACGACCTCCGAGGCCCCCGCCGAGACGACCACGACGACCACCGAAGCGCCGGCCGCGACCACCTCGACGACCACCACCACCGAACCGCCTCCGGCGATCACCGAAGACCGGGCGTTCTACATCCTTCCGCCGGGCAACTACGGAGGTCTGCCGGTCAACGACGACAGCCTCGACCAGCTCGCGCTCTACGACGGGCTCACTCCGCTGCGCGACGACATCGAGCTCGACGATCTCGACGAGTTCTTCGTGCCCCAGGACTTCACGCCGGTCGGCGAGACCCGCGTCGAGGACGTCGGCCGCGACGACGTCACGGTCGTCTACGACGAGTTCGGTGTTCCCCACATCACCGCCGAGACCCGGTACGGCCTGTCGTACGCCGCCGGCTGGGTCACGGGTCGCGATCGCGGCCTGCTGATCGACTTCGGTCGTGGGCCCGCTCGCGCCGCGATCGCCGATATCCCCGGGCTCGACGCCTTCTCCCTCGTCACCAGCCTCACCCCCTATGTGCCGAGCGCCCAGGTCGAAGCCCTCGTCGACGAACAGGTCCAGCTCCTGCTCGACACCTATGGCGACGAGGGGCAGGAGGTCATCGACGACGCCCAGGCCTACGCCGACGGCCTCAACGCGTACTGGGCGGCGACCGGCCAGGTGCGTGAGCCGGCCAACGTCAACGACGTGATCGCCACCACTGCGTTCATCGGGTCGATCTTCGGCGCCGGCGGCGGTTCCGAAGCCGCCAACTCCCAGTTCCTCTCCGCGCTGATCGACCGCTACGGCGCCGATCAGGGTCGGGCGATCTGGGAGGACTTCATGCAGACCGACGATCCCGAGGCACCGACCACGATCGAGGAGCGCTTCGAGTACGGCACCTTCACCGGTGGCGAGGTCACCGGTTCGGTCGTGCTCGACGAGGACACGATCGTCTCCTACGACCCGCTGAATCCGACCGACGGGGCCGTGCCGATCACGGTCTCGTACTCGGTCGACGCGGCCGGCGATCCGCCCGATCGGCAGGCGTCCAACTGGCTCACCGTCTCGCCCGAGTCGTCGACCAACCGCACCACGCTCGCGGTGATGGGCCCCCAGCTCGGCTACTTCTACCCCGAGATCGTGATGCAGATGCATCTCGACGGCCCCGGCATCAAGGCGCAGGGCGCCGCGGTCCCCGGCCTCGCCATGTACCTGCTGATCGGTCGCACCGAGGACTATGCGTGGAGCCTCACCTCGGCCAACCAGGACGTCCGCGACGTGTTCGTCGAGGTCCTGTGCGAGCCCGACGGCAGCGAGCCGAGCCGCACCTCCGGCCACTACCTGCACGACGGCGAGTGCATCGCCTTCGAGAACTTCGACGCCGGCGTGATCGGCACCACCGCCGTCAGCTACCCGGTGTCGGTGCACGGTCCGGTGATCGGCACTGCGTTCTGGGAGGACCAGCCGGTGGCGCTCACCCGGCAACGCTCGACTTTTGGCCGCGATGGTCTCAACCTCAAGGCCCTCAAGGACATGACCGAGGGCGACGCCGACACCCCGGAGAGCTTCTGGGAGGTCGCCAACCAATTCGGCTTCACCTTCAACTGGGGCTACGCCAACCGTGACTCGATCGGCTACTTCGCCTCGGGCCTGTTGCCGGTTCGGGCCGAAGGCCTCGATCGCCGCCTCCCGACGCTCGGCACCGGCGAGTACGAGTGGCAGGGGTTCCTCGGTCAGGGGCAACATCCCCACGCAGCCGACGGCCCCGACGGGCGACTGCTCAACTGGAACAACCAGTCGGCGCCGGGCTTCATGCACGGCGACGGCACGCTCTACGGGTCGTGGCATCGGGTCGAGAACTTCGATCAGTGGGACGCCGACCAGAGCATCGAAGAAGTCGTCGGCGTGATGAACCGCGCGGCGACCGAGGACACGACCGCTCCCGTCTGGCCGGTCATCAGCGCCGTGCTCGCCGAGGGTGAAGCACCGTCGGAGCTCGCCGCCGAGGCGGTCGCGTTGATCGACGCCTGGGTCGCAGCGGATGCCCCGCAGATCGACGGCGACGAGGACGGCGAATGGGATCAGGCCGAGACCCGGATCTATCAGTCGATCTTCCAGCCGATCCTGCGCACGGTGGTCAACCCGGTCGTCGGCGGCGCCCTCAACGACGGGCTGCGGTTGCGTGGCATCGGGCTCGAGAGCCTGGCCGACAAGGATCTCCGGACCCTCCTCGGTGAGCCCGTCGAGGGTCCGTTCAACGTGCAGTACTGCGGAGCCGGCGATCTCGATCAGTGCGCGTTCGAGCTGTGGAACACGATCGACAACGCGATCACCCGCGACGCGCAGCAGCTCGGCACCGACCTGAGCACCTGGCGGCGCGAAGGGCTGCGATCCACGTTCGCGCCGAATCTCATCCCCGACGACTTCCGTTCGACCAACCGCCCGACCTACCAGCAGGTGCTGGAGTTCGCGCCGGTCGGCGCCGGCGAATGAGCGCCGAGCGGGAATGGGACGTCGCCCGGTTGACCGAGGCGACCCGTGCCTCGGTGCCGATGGCGGCTCAGACGCGCGTCGAGGTCGTCGAGGCCGAGCGGGGACGGGTGGTGCTGCGCATGCCGCTGGAGGGCAACGGCAACCACATCGGCACCATGTACGCGGGCGCCCTGTTCGCCCTGTGCGAGTTCCCGGGCGGGACCTTGTTCTCGACCACCTTCGACGCGTCGCGGTACTACCCGATCGTTAAGGGCGTCGACATTTCGTTTCGTCGGTTCGCCGGCACCGACATCACCGTCGAGGCGTCGATGTCGGAGGAGGAGGCCGTCCGCATCGCCGCGGCGGCCGATGAGCACTAAGGCCGACTACGACCTCGTGATGGAGCTCAAGGACGCCGACGGCAACGTCGTCGCGATCTCGACCAACCGGTACCAGATGCGGAGCCACGGGAGCTGATCCACCGCGCTGCGCCGGACATCACCGAAGACTGGACGAACGTCTAGTCTCCGCGGTCGTGTCCGGACTGCTCGAACTCCTGCCCTCTCCAGAGATCGACGAGAACCTCCTCGCGTCGGAACGCCTCGAGAATCTGCGCGGCACGATGCTCGCCGATGGCCTCCAGCTGCTCGTGCTCACCAACCCGGTGAGCATCCGCTACGCCACCGGCTCCCGGGCCTACTCGGCGTTCCAGTCGCGGATTCCGTCCGCCTACGCGATCGTGCCGCTCGTCGGCCCGATCATCATGCACGGCGCCTTCAACGACGACCTTGCGCTCGTCGGCGTCGCCCGGCGGTCGCACGCGATCACGAGCTTCGACGCCGGCCTCGACCTCTCGATCGCCGCCGATCGCTTCGCCGCCGACATCGAACGGGCACTCGAGGAGCTCGGCTACGACTCTCGGGACTCGATCGGCATCGAACGCACCACGCCCACCGGGCATCGGGCCTTCGCCGACATCGGGCTCAACGTGTTCGACGCCGAGCCGACCGTCGAGCTCGCCCGCAGCCGCAAGTCCGATCTCGAGATGGTTGCGCTCGACTACGCGATCGCTGTTGCCGAGTACGGCATGACTCTCATGGATCGAGCGCTCGAACCCGGCGTCACCGAGAACCAGCTGTTCGCATTGCTCCACCAGACCAACATCGCCCACGACGGCGACTGGATCGACGGCCGCATGCTCTGCTCCGGGCCTCGCACCAATCCGTGGTACCAGGAGGCGAGCCACCGCACGATCGAGCGGGGCGACATGGTCGCCTTCGACACCGACATGATCGGGCCCTACGGCTACTGCGCCGACATCTCCCGCACCTGGGTGTGTGGATCCGACCCGTCGCCCGATCAGCGCAACCTCTACAAGCGGGCGCTCGAAGAGATCTGGCACAACACGTCGCTCCTGCACGTCGGAGCGTCGTTCGCCGAACTCTCGCAGAACGCCTATCGCCAACCCGACGAGTTCGTCGCCAACCGCTACGCCTGCGTGTACCACGGCGTCGGCATGAGCGACGAGTACCCGAAGATTCCGTACCCCCAGGACTGGGAGTGGACCGGCTACGACGGCGAGCTCGAGGACGGCGTGGTGCTCTCCGTCGAGTCCTACGTCGGTGCGGACGGGGGATCCCAGGGGGTCAAGCTCGAACAGATGGTGCGGGTGACCTCAGGCGGTGTCGAGGCCCTGTCGAGCTATCCCCTCTGGGATCCCGTCTGATCACAGTCGCCGGAGCGGCTGCGATCCCATGCCGACGTCGACCGGGCGGGCGGTCGACCTCGGCGTGATCGTCACGACTCAGTCGTCGGAGTCGTCGTCGGCGTCGTCCGAGTCGTCCTCGTCGTCCGAGTCGTCCTCGTCGTCAGCGTCGTCAGCGTCGTCCTCGTCGTCGGCGTCGTCCTCGTCACCGTCGTAGTCGTCGTCACCGTCGTCGTCGGCGTCGTCCTCGTCGTCGTAGCCGTCGTCGTAGGCGTCGTCCGAGTCGTAGTCGTCGCCATCGCCGTCGTCGTCGTAGCCGTCGTCGTAGGCGTCGTCACCGTCACCGTCGTCGTCGGAGTCGTCCTCGTCGTCGTTGTAGCCGTCGTCGTAGGCGTCGTCCGAGTCGTAGTCGTCGCCGTCGTCGTCGGAGTCGTCGTCGTAGGCGTCGTCACCGTCACCGTCGTCGTCGGAGTCGTCCTCGTCGTCGTTGTAGCCGTCGTCGTAGCCGTCGTCGGATTCGTCATCGTCGGACTCGCTGTCGTCGTCCGACTCGTCGTCGGTGTCGTCATCGAGCCCGTCGTCGTCATCGAGCCCGTCGTCGTCATCGAGCCCGTCATCGTCATCGAGCCCGTCATCGTCATCGAGCCCGTCATCGTCATCGAGCCCGTCATCGTCGTCGTCGAGGTCGTCGTTGCGGATCGCATCGGGATCGTCGATGACGACGACCACGTCGTCGAGTTCGGTGTCGTCGAGATCGTCGGTCTCGACGACCGAGTCCTCGTCGAACAGATCGCCGATCGGTGTGTCGACACCGGCGACGGTGGCGCCGCCGACGCCGGCCGCCGCAGCGGTCGCGCCGATGCAGATCTTGCCGAGCGCGGTACCGGCGAAGGCCGAAAGGGAAGCAAGCACGGGTTTTCTCCTGGTGGGGGTGAGGTCCACGAGTGGCTCAACCGTCGGGACCGCAGCCGCACCTGCGGTGGCCGGCGCCGGATCGGCACCACGCACGATGAACTCGTTCAGCGCTCCCGCCGCAGTCGGAGCTTCGACGGCGGTGAAGGCGGAACGGAGTTCGTCAAGCGCAGCGCTGAGCTCGGGATCGCCGGGGGCGAAACCCGAGATGATCGCCTCGGCGTCGTCGTCGGAGAACTCGTGGGGGGTCATGTCACCCCGGGAAACGTCGTCGTCGCTCACGGGGAGACCCCCTCGTCGGAGATTTTCTTGCGGAGCGCCGCGAGCCCTCGGGCCTGGAGGCGCTTCACCGCGCTGACTGGGCGGCGGACGGCATCGGCCGTCTCGGCGAGACTCAGCCCGTTCACGACACGCAGGAGGATGACGTCTTGCTGTGCCTCGCTGAGACACGCCAGCAGTTCGGCGGCTCGCTCGTGGCCGAGACCGTCAAGCACGAGATCCTCGGCACTGGCGGCGGGAGCCAGATCGATCGCAGGTTGGTCGCCGGCCACCGGCGGCCGGCGTTGGTCGCTCCGATGGGCGTCGATCAGCTTGTTGCGGGCGATCGAGTACACCCACGATCTGAACGCGGCTGCGTCCCCGTCGAAGTCGCCGAGTCTGCGAAACGCGGCGACGAACGCATCGTTCGTGATCGCGTCGGCGTCGCGGGCGCCGCGCCCGACGACGAACCGCTTCACCTCGGGACCGAGCCAGTCGTAGAGTCCGGCGAACCCCGCGGCCTCGCCCCGGCGCGCGTCAGCGAGCCAGGTCGAGAAGGCGATGGTGGGATCGGGGGATCGGCTCACAACTCCACGCGTGCTGAGTCGCATCGTGTTCAGGGGAACGACGACTCCATCGACGAAGAGACCGTCATTTCGACAAATCTCCCACGACCGCCACCTCCCCGAGTTGTCATCACATCGTGTCAGACAGGACGTGATGACATCTGGACGTTTGTTCAGTACGGTCGTACACTTCGGCTGAACGAACGTTCAGCCTGCCGCGGAGCCCCGTCATGACCACGATCTTCTTCCTCGGCGTTGGCCACATGGGTGGCGGCATGGCTGCGAGCCTGGCCACGGCCGGATTCGAGGTGCTCGCCTTCGATCTGAGCGAGCAACGCCTGGCCGAGTCCGTCGCCAACGGCTGCACCGCGGCCGAGTCGCCAGCGGCCGGTGCCGCGGTCGCCGACGTCGTGATGACCTCCCTGCCGGGACCGAAGCAGATCGCGGCCGCCGGTCTCGGTGACGACGGCCTGCTCACGACGATGCGCCCCGGCACCACGTGGATCGACCTCTCGACCAACGATCTCGACACCGCCCGATCGCTCGCCGCTGCGGCCGCCGAGCGCAGCATCGCGCTCGTCGACGCTCCGGTGTCGGGCGGCCCCGAGGGCGCCGCGGCCGGCACGCTCAGCGTCTATGTCGGCGGGCCGGAGGAGACGGTCGCCGGCCTCATGCCTTTGTTCGAGGCGATCGGCGCCCACGTCGACCACCTCGGTCCTCACGGCGCCGGGTATGTCGCCAAGATCGCCCAGGTCACGCTCTGCTACACCCAGACCGTCACCTTCGTCGAAGCCCTCATGCTCGGCGTGAAGGGCGGCGTCGCGCCGGCGAAGATGACGGAGCTGATCCAGAAGTCGGCGGGCCGCAGCTATGTCGCTGACGTCTACGGCCCCGAGATCGTGGCCGGCACCTATGACGAGTCGTTCTCGATCGCCCTCGCCGCCAAAGACATGCGCCTGGCGATGGAGATGGCAGCGACCATGGACGCCGACCTGCCCTTCATGGCTCGCGTCGCCGAGCGCTACACGGCCGCTGAGGCACACTATGGATCTGCCGCGCCGCACCTGCTGGCCGCCCAGATGACCGAAACCGCCAACGAGCTGATCTTCAGCGAACAGTCCTGATCTCCGAATCGCAGCAAGGAGCTTCGATGACCGATACCCAGCAGCCCCGCGAAGTCGTCGCCGAGGACTTCTCCGCCGTCAACTCCGGCAGCTACTCCGGTGAGGAGTGGCAGGCCCGCGTCGACCTCGCGGCGATGTATCGGCTGTCGGCCCACTTCGGGTACGACGACACCATCTGGAACCACATCACCATGCGGGTTCCGGGCAGCGACCACGACTTCTTCCTGAACAAGTTCGGCCTGCTCTACGACGAGGTCACCGCCTCGAACCTGATCAAGATCGACGCCGAGGGCAACGTGCTCGAGGGCCCGGCCGACGTCAACACGGCTGGCTTCGTGATCCATGGCGCGATCCACAACGACTTCCCGCAGTGGAAGGTCGTGTTCCACGCCCACGTGCCCGAGGCGCTTGCGGTCACGGCGCTGAAGGATGGCTTCCAGCACCTCGTGCAGGACACCTCGATGCTCTACGGCGACATCGGCTACCACGACTGGGAGGGCCTCTCCCTCACCCTCGAAGAGCGCGAACGCCTCGCCGCCAACATGCAGGGCAAGCGAGCGCTCATCATGCGCAACCACGGCTTCCTCACCGTCGGCGAGACGGCCGGCGAGGCCTTCATGGTGATGCACTACTTGATCCGGGGCTGCCGGGCGCTGCTCGCCGCCGCCGGCTCGGGCCTCGAGCTCGACCCGGGTCCCAAGGAGATCTGGGAGCTGTCGAAGCGCCAGTACGACCACTTCCCGCTCGGCAAGCACGAGTGGCCGGCGCTCGTTCGTCTCTGCGAGCGACTCGATCCCGGCTTCAAGCAGTAGTCGTGCACGACTCGGGCGCGGTCATCGAGGACGTCTCGACCGAGGTCGTGCTCGTCCCGCTGACGCGCCCGGTCGGCACCTCGATCCACCGGATCGAGTCGGTCGGCTGCGTGCTCGTCACCGTGCGCACCGTCGACGGTGCGACCGGCGAGGGCTTCTGCTTCACGATCGACGGCGCCCGCATCCGGGCGTTCGATGAGATGGTGACGGGGCTCACCCGCTACGCCGTCGGCCGGTCGGTCTTCGAGGCCGGGCGCATCTGGGCCGACGTCTGGGGCGCCATCAACCCGACTGGTCACAAGGGCGTGACGGTCGCCGGCTTCTCGGCGATCGACACCGCCGTGTGGGACGCCGCGGCCAAGACGGTCGGGCTGCCGCTCCATCACATGTGGGGTGCGGTCACCGATCGGCTCGACACCTATGCGTCGTCGGGCCTCTGGCTCAGCGACCCGACCGAGACGCTGGTCGCCGATGCGCGCCGGTTCGTCGAGCAGGGATTCCGGGCGCTGAAGATCCGGGTGGGGCACGGCCTCTCCACCGATCTCGAACGCATTCGGGTGGTGCAGGCCGAGATCGGTGAGGAGATCGCCGTCTACGCCGACGCCAATCAGGCCTTCGAACCCAAAGAGGCCATCCGTCGGGGTCTGGCACTGGCCGAGGCCGGCGTGACCTGGTTCGAGGAGCCGGTGGCCGCTGCCGACTTCGTCGGCCATGCGATGGTGCGCAACGCCCTCCCGATCGACGTCGCGTCGGGCGAGACGGAGTACACCCGCTTCGGCATGCAGCAGTACCTCGACGCCGGTTGTGTCGACGTGCTCATGCCGGACCTGCAGCGGGTCGGTGGCTACACCGAGTTCAAGGCCGCGGCGGCTGCCGCGGCGGCCAAGAGCGTGCCGATCTCGTCACACTTCTTCAGCGAGTACTCGCTCGCCGTGGGCGGCAGCGAGGCCGGGTGCCGCACGATCGAGTCGATCGACTGGTTCCAGCCGCTCTTCAACGAGGCGCCCGAACTCGTCGATGGCCAACTCGTGGTGCCCGACCGCCCCGGGCACGGGTTCACGTTCGACCGTGACGCGGTCGCCCACCACGCCGTCGACTAGTCGAGATCGACCACGCTGAAGACCTGCGGGTTGCGGTTCTCGACGATGCTCGCGTGCTTCTCGCGCAGCACCTCGACCATCTCCATGTCGGTAAAGATCCAGAAGCGTTCATTCACGATGGCGTCGTGCACCATGTCGGCGACCTCGTCGGGTTCCATGCCGCCGTCGATCGCCGCCTCCACGAAGGCCCGGGCGGCCTGCTGCTCCTCGGTGGGTTCGTAGAGTGAGGGCGGTGCGGCCGACTCCGGCTGGTTGCGACTCGCGTCGGCGATCTCGGTGCGGACCCATCCCGGGCACAGGCACGACACGCCGATGCCGGTCCGTTCGGTGGCCATCGAGTTGTACAGGCCCTGGGTGATCCCGACCACGGCCCACTTGCTGGCGGTGTACGGCGAGTGGCCCGGGAGGTGCCCCGCCATCGACGCCGTGTTGACGACGTGCCCTTCGCCTTGCTCGCTCATGCGGGGGAGGAACGCCCGGTGGCCGTGGACCACGCCCCAGAAGTTCACGCCCATGACCCACCCCCACGCGCCGATGGAGATGAAGTCCGGGCTCGGCGCTTCGGCGACGCCGGCGTTGTTGCACAACACATGCACGCCACCGAACTCGCCGAACGCGAGATCGGCGAGCTGATCGACCGCGGCGCCGTCGGCGACATCGGTGATCTGGCCGATCACCCGGGTGCCGTGGGCGGCGACCTCGGCCACCGCCTCGTCGAGCTTCGGGGCCTCGATGTCACTCATCACGACGTTCATGCCCTCGCGGGCGAACCGGTGGGCGAAGGCCCGACCCATGCCGCTGGCGGCGCCGGTGATGACGGCGGTCTTGCCGCGTAGATCCTGCATGGGTCGACCGTACTCCTGGGGCCCGAACGGTCGTTACTCTGCGGCGATGTTCCCTCTCGATCGTGTCGACGTCGCCGTCATCGGCCGCGGGATGATCGGCTCCGGCGCCGGCCGACACCTCGCCGAGTCGGGTGTGTCGGTGGCGTTGATCGGGCCTGGCGAGCCGACCGGCTGGAAGGCGTCCAACGGTCCGTTCTCGTCGCACCACGATCAGGGTCGCATCACCCGCATCGCAGGCCGCAATGAGATGTGGACCGAGGTCGCGGCCCACTCGTGTCGTCGCTATGCCGACATCGAGGCCCGCTCCGGGATCCGGTTCCACACCCCCGGCGGCGTGCTCGTCGCCTATCCCGATGCGGCCGACTGGGTCGATCGGGCCCGCGAGTGGGGGAGCGACGCTCGCCTCGTCGATGCTGACTGGGTACGGGCCGAGACGGGCGTGGCGATCGAGAACGGACTGGGCGTCGTGCACGAGGGCGCACCGGCCGGCCACATCAATCCTCGGCGCCTGGTCGCGGCCCAGACCCGCCTCACCGAACTCGCCGGCGGCACCGTGATCGACGACGCCGTGCGTACGGTCGAGCGCCGCGACGGCGGCTTCGTGCTCTCCGGCGGCTTCGGCTCGATCACCGCCGAACGGATTCTCGTCGCGACCGGCGGCTTCGGATCCGAGCTCTTCGACTGGAAGCTCGACGTGGAACGCCGCGCTCGCACGATCGTCAAGGCTCGCCTCGACCCGGCGACCCACGAGCCGGCCGGTCGGATTCCCAGCCTCATCCTCGATCAACCGCCGGACGATCGCGTCCACGAGATCTACTGGGTGCCGCCCGTCGAGTACCCCGACGGCTCGGTGCGCATCAAGATCGGTGGCAACCTCAAGGACACGATCGTGCTGGCGCCCGATCAGCTCGTCGAGTGGTTCCAGAGCGACGGCGACCCGACCGAGATCGACTGTCTCACCGCCAATCTCCGGGCCGTGCTTCCCGACGCGCCGCTCGGCGATGTCACCACCCAGCCGTGTGTCATCACCGGTACGCCCACGGGGATGCCCTACATCGGCATGGTCGACGATGGCGTCGGTGTGGCGATCGCCGGCAACGGATCCGCCGCCAAGTCGAGCGACGAGCTCGGCCGGCTCGGCGCCTCGCTCTTCGGCGAGTCGGGCTGGGCCTCCGGTCTCGACCCGGCCCTCTTCACGCCCCAGTTCGTCTGATCACAGAAACGTCCGCACGGCGAGCGCGGTGACGGTCACGGTGATCGTCGCAACGATGAAGCGGTCGAAGCCCTCGGAGCTGAACCGACTGCGCAGGCGTTCCCCCAGCGGGATGGTCGCCAGCGCGGGGATGCAGCCGAGGAGGGCCACGGTCCAGCGACCGTCGAGCTCGCCCGCCACGAGGAGCGCGCCGAGCTGCGCCGCGCCCGCCAAGGCGAAGAGGATCGTGACCGAGAAGATGTGCGTCCGCCGATCGAGGCGATAGCTGTGGATCCACGAGCCGATCAGGGGACCGGAGATGCCGATCGCACCCTGGAGCAGGCCGGTGCCGAGCCCGACGGCCGGCGCGGCACGGCGTGAGGTCGCCGGGCCGATGCGAAAATCCGGTGTGCGGATGAAGGTGATCACATAGATCGTGACGACGGCGACGAGCACGGCGACGAGCGGTTCCTCGCTGAACGAGACGAGCGCGTAGGTGCCGACCACACCGCCGATCACCCCCATCACCCCGAGGACGGGAAGATCGCGGGTCTCCGCAGCCATGTCGCGGGCGCGCCATGCCATCGCCACGTTGATCAACAGGTTCGGGATCGCGATGGCGGCGACGGCGGTCTCGAGATCGGTGACGAAGGAGATGATGGGGATGCCGACGAGTGGCAGGCCCATGCCGCTGATGCTCTTGATGGCCGAGCCGAGCAGGATCGCCAAGAGGGCGACGGCGATCTCTTCGCCGCTCACGAGTCGGGCAGTCGGAAGTCGTTGCGGGTGGCGCTCTCGCGTTCGCTCAGCGTCGTGTAGCCGCGACCGTCGGGATGCAGGGCGATCGCTTCGCCCTGCCGCTCCGGTGCCGACGCCGACTCGCACGGCTCCCCGGCCAGCGCCTCGGCGATCGACATGCCGGCAGGTCGATCGAAGAGCAGGATGCGGCTCGGGGTGCGCACGGCGACCACTCTGCCATCCACCGAGAGATCGGCGGCGCTGATCGACTCGCCGATGTCGAAGTCGGCCGTCCGCTCGAGTGTGGCCCCGTCGCCGGAGTCGTCGAGGGGCAGCACATAGATCCCCGCGGGGAAGTCGATGCCCTTGGTGATGAGCACCGCCTCGGCACCGTCGACGTCGACGAGGAGCGCTTCGGTGTCGAGGCGGCCCTCGGCGTAGGTGAATGACCAGACGTCGAGATCATCGAGGGTCGCGTCGGTGCCATCGGGTTCGGGCGAGGCGATCAGGCGAACGGTCGGCCGGATGTGCAGGTTGTCCCCGGTGTCGGCGAAGTAGAGCGTGGCGCCGGCGGCTGCGATGTCCTCCCAGTCGAGCAGTGCGGTGCCGACCGTCCACACGGCGTCGACGGTCGATGCGGCGCCGATGCCGAAGAGGCGGGGGAGATTGCCCGAGTCGTTGTGGGCGTACATCCGTCCCTCGACGGTGCGCGAGTACACGACACCGGAGGTCTCGGGGAGCAGGTCGGTGTCGATCTCCGGGGGTGGTTCGACCAGGGCGGCGCCGGTGCAGAGGTCGGCGGCGCTGACACCGGACGGTTCCGGCGCCGGCACCGTCGTGCTGGGCACGGGGGTGTCGTCGCCCGAGTCGGGCACGGTGGTCAGCGACTCCGGTTGGCCCTCGAACGTCGTGGGTGGTTGGGCGACCGGGTCGGGTGCAGGGTCGTCGCTGCAAGCGACGGCGCCGAAGGCGACGACGAGCGCCAGGACGAGCGACCTCACAGGGCGAAGGCGTCGGCGAGCAGTTCGTAACTTCGTACGCGCGCCTCGTGACTCCACACGATCGTGACCGCCATGAATTCGTCGGCGCCGTACGCCTGCACCGTCTCCTCGACGCCGGCCTTCACCGTGGCCGGAGAGCCGACGATCATCGGCTTGCGTTGAGCGGGGATGTCGAGGGGTCCCGGTCGGTGGCCCGCCGTCTCCTCGGGTGTCGGGATCGGGCCGCTGAGACCCCGCTGGCGCCAGAGCTTGACCGGCTCGGCGAGCGCCTGTGCCTCCTCGTCGGTGTCGGCACAGATCACGCTGGCCGCGACCAGGACGTACGGCTCGGCATTGCGGCCATCGGGGTCGTACTGGCGTCGGTAGGCCCGGGTGATCGCCGGGCCGTCGGCCATCGTGATGAAGTCGGCGAAGGCGATCGGCAGGCCGAAGTGCGCCGCCAGCGCAGCGGAGTCGGGGCTCGAGCCGAGCAGGAAGATCGGCGGTGGTTCCTCGACGACGGGTGTGGCCGTGACCCGACCGCGGAATCCGCTCTCCTCGGGCAGCGAGTCGCGCAGCCATCCATCGAGCTCGGCGACCATCGCCGGGTAGTGCTGGGCCGACGGGGGCTGACGGGTCTGGGAGAGCGCGACGGCGGTGACCTGATCCGAACCGGGCGCCCGGCCGAGGCCGAGATCGATCCGCCCGGGATGCAGGGCGCTGAGCACCTTGAACGACTCGGCGACCTTGAGCGGTGAGTAGTGGGGGAGCATCACGCCGCCGGTGCCGACCCGCAGCGTCTCGGTCGCCTCGGCGATGTGGCCGACGAGGATCTCCGGCGCCGAACCGGCGAGCCCGAGCGTGTTGTGATGCTCGGCGACCCAGTAGCGGTGATACCCGAGGGCCTCGGTGCGCACGGCCAGATCGATCGAGTTGCGCAGCGCGTCGCCGGCGCTGGAGCCGGCGGGGATCGGGGTCTGATCGAGGACCGAGAGGCGCATGAGAGCAGTCTGGCCCGGCCGGGCCGTCGAGCGGCAACGGGCCGCGGAACCATCTGTCCGAATCCGTCCGACCGAACCCGGCATACTCGGTCCATGGCCGTCGAAGCCGTTGACACCACCGGGATCTACTGCCGACCCGAATGCTCCGCCACCCCGCTGCCGGAGAACACCTCCTCCTTCCTCTCCCCGATCGCGGCGGAG
>JBCBYI010000130.1:0-11897 GCA_039815945.1 Actinomycetota bacterium
GCCAGCCCGCCACCAACGATGATGGCGGCCAGCCGCAACAACCCCACCACGAGCCTTCGCATCGGCGCCCACGGTACCCGCGACAGGTGCCTCGCCCGGCGCGGCCACCACGACGTAGCGTGGCCGTACGTGCCACCATGCGGCGGTGACACGCATCGGCATCGTCGGCGGTGGCAAAGGGGCGACGCTGCACGCCGACGCGATCATCCACACTCGCGGCGCCGACCTGATCGGCGTCGGGGGACGCGCCGGCACCGCGGGCGAGTTGGCTGCGGTCGCCGACGCGCCGGATCTGCCCCTCGCGGAACTCTGCGACGGTGCCGAGGCGCTGATCGTCGCCGTGCCGCCGCCCGAGGTCGCCGGTGTGGTCTCGGCGATCGACGAGCACCGCGCCGCCGGCGCCGGCGTGAAGGTCGTGTTGGTGGAGGCGCCCATCGACGAACTCCCGTCGGTGGATGTGCCGGTCGCGTTGGCTGCCAATCTCCTCCACGCGCCCGTCGTGCGCCAGGGACTCCGAGAGATCGCCAAGATGCGCGAGCCCCATCATCTGCAGATGCGGATCCGCCAGCCCCGGCCCACCTGGGGCGCCCACGGGACGCCGGCCTTCGGAGGCCCGCTCCACGATCCGGGTCTGCGACTCGCGCCGGTGCTGTTGTCGGCGGCGGCCGAGGCGGCCGTGCACGTCGAGGTGGCCGACACCGACGACGGCGCCCACGCAGCGATCGAGCTCGAATCCGGGCGTCGCTGCGGTCTCGACGTCGCCTGGAGCGAGGGATCGGCCACCATCGAGCTCGAAGCCGCCGACGACGGCGGTGTCATCTTGCTCACGCTCGACCCACTTCCCCGTCTCGAGATCGACGGGCGGACGATTCCCGCGGCCGAGATGCACCCACTCGAGGCGCTCGGATTCGTCGGTCAGATCGACCGATTGGCAACAACCGCCGCCGGCGCCGCCGTGTGGCCCGACGCTGCGATCGGCGCCTCGATCACCGCCTTGTTCCCACCCCGCTGAGATTCACCACGCACCCCGTGTGATGGGTACGCTCACGCCGGGCCGAGGAGGACGGATATGTCTTTGCTTCACACGCGCCAGGTCGGCGCGTCGATCGCTGCGCTTGCGCTGATCGCCACCGCATGTGGCGGCGGGACTGGCGACGATGCATCGGGCGAGGTGACCCTGCGCTCAGCCGGCGAGATCGCGGTGGACGCCGACGCCGTCGCCACGACCACCACCACGGAGGCCGTGGCGTCGGGCGGGGCGGGCGCCGCCGAGGACGTCGACAACGCGAGCGACGACCCCGACACGGCCGAGAGCACCACCACGCTCCCCCAAGAGGAGGTCGATCCCGGCGAAGCGCTCTTCCAGGCCGTCGGCGTCTTCCAGAGCTGCCTCGACGCCGAGGGCTATGAGTTCCTCGGCATCCCCGGCCAGGCGAGCACCGATCCCGAGGCACCGGTCAACCAGCAGCCCTACATCGACGCCCTGATCGCCTGCGCCGCCCGCAGCCAGATCCAGGAACGCATCGCCGCGGCCGACGCAGCGCAGGCCGACCTCACGCCCGAGGAGATCGAGGATCAGAACCGCCAGTTCGTCGGCTTCCGCGACTGCATGATCGGGCGCGGTTGGACCATCCCCGAGCCGGTGCCCGACGAGCGAGGCCTTCTGTTCGGTGGTCTGGGGGCGACTTCGGCGTGGGTCGGCCCGCCCGGCGAGGACATCGCGTCGTCCGACGATGTCGGCGAGTGCACCACCGAAGCCGGCGTCACCCTCGGGGACGGCTGATGTCGCGCGGCCAGATCATGGGGGCGTTCGTCGCCCTCACCGTCATCGCCGGCCTGGTGATCGTGTGGCAGCTCACCGGCGAGGAGGACACCGACGAGGCCCCCGTCGAGATCCTCACCGACACCGTGGGCCGCCAGACCCTGCGCGATGAGCTCACCCTGAACGGCGAGCTGCGCCGCGACGAGCTGTCGACCATCAACTCCCCGTTCGACGGCCGGGTCAGCCAAGTCGGCATCTCCGACGGTGACGAGATCGCCGCAGGCGAGGTGATCCTCTCACTCGACGGCCGGCCGGCGGTGGCCGCCAACGGCGAGTTCAGCTTCTACCGCACCCTCGACGTCGGCTCGGACGGTCCCGACGTGTTGCAGCTCGAACGCATCCTCTTCGAGTCGGGATACGACCCGGGAAGCATCGATCGGCTCTACACCGAGGCCACCCGCGCCGCGTTGCGCAACTGGCAGATCGACTACGGCTACGGCGGCGCGACCCCCGAGCCCGAGGAGACGATCATCATCAGCCTCGCGCCGGGCAACGGCTACCAGGTGGGCGACAAGGACACCCAGGCGATCCTGATCGGGCCGTCGGTGCCGGGCCCGGGCGAGGCGCCGGCCGACGTGACCCGCACGATCACCGGCTCCGGTGGCGGGGCGGCGATCATTCCGTTCCAGGCGTCGAGCATCCCTGCGATCGGTGTCCAGATCACCGACGCGACGATCACCGAGGGCGACACCCTCGACGTCGTCTTGACCGCGGATCCCGCGCCGGTCGCCGACACCCAGATCCAGTTGGCATTCGGCGGCGACGCGACCGGCGGTGACGACGACGACATCGCCGATCCCGACATCGACGTCGACTACCTCGACGACCCGCTCGAGAACTCCCCGATCGTATGGCCGGCCGGTGCCACGACCGTGACGTTGACGCTCGAGACCTTCACCGACGACGTCGACGAAGACGACGAGACGTGGACGATCAACATCACGCCTGAACAGGCGATCGGCGAAGGCATCAACTACAACCCGGCGCCGCTCAACACGCTCACCGTCACGATCGAGGACGCCACCCCCGACGAGATCCCGACCTTCCAGGTCACCGTCGAGTCCGGCGGAGACGCGATCGATGAGGGTGACGACGCGACCTACACGATCACCGCCGACCGCGAGCTCGGCCGGGCGGTCGAAGTGCGCTACTCGCTCACTGGCACCGCCACCGAGGGCGACGACTACGCCGATCAGGACAGCGATCCGAGCTTCGTCTTCCCGGCCGGCACCGACGAGACCACCGTCGTGATCGCCACGGTGCAGGACACCACGATCGAGCCGACCGAGTCGCTGACGTTGACCCTTCAGGCGTCGGACGATCCGACCGACGAGTACCTCCTCGGCGCCTCGATCTCCGGCACCGTCCGCATCGAGGACGAAGACGAACCCGAGCTCACGATCGTCGGGTCGGAGGTCCGTGTCGCCGAGGGCGGCGCCGTCGCGGTCACGATCCGCGCCGACGAGGCCCCGAGCAGCGACATCTCGGTCGACTATTCGATCGGCGGCACCGCCACGATGGGCACCGACTACGCCGTCCTCACCGGCACGGTCACCTTCCCCGCCGGTGCCCGCCAGATCGATCTCTTCGTCCAGACCCTCGACGACGACGTGATCTTCGTGCCGAGCGACATGATCATCGCCAACTGGCCGGCACGGGTCGGGACCGTGTTCGTCGACGAAGGTGAGACGGTGCAGCTCGGACAGTCGTTGCTGACCCTGACCGAACCCGACTTCACGATCACCCTCTTCGCCACGCCGACCGATCGATCCGAGCTCGATCTCGGACAGATCGTGACGGTGGAGCTCGAAGCCGGCAATCAGGAACTCGAGGGCCGCATCGTCGAACTCGACGACGCGGCGATCATCACCGACAGCGGCACCGAACGCTACGAGGGGGTGGTCGAGGTGATCGGCGAACTCGCTGCGGTCGACGGCGCGACCGTGCGGGTCGAGGTCGTCCTCGACGAGCGCGTCGACGCGCTGGTCGTTCCCCGTGCCGCGATCTTCCAGGACGCCACCGGCAATCCGAGCGTCCGTGTGATCGACCCGGCCACCCTCGCCCAGCGGGTCGTCGCGATCGAGACCGGCATCCAGGAGGGATCGTTTACCGAGGTGCTCTCGGGGCTCGACGGCTCCGAGATCATCGTGGTCGACGTCACCGGCGGATGACCGAGGCGCCACTCCTCCGGCTCGACGAGGTCTCTCGCATCTACGGCGAGGAGATCAAGGTCCACGCGCTCGACGGGGTGAGTCTCGACATCGAGGTCGGAGAGTTCGTGTCGATCGTCGGTCCGTCGGGCTCGGGCAAGTCGACCATGCTCGGCCTGCTCGGCCTGCTCGACCTGCCGAGCCTGGGCACCCTCTCGGTCGACGGCACGTCGGTGGCCGACCTGACCGACCACGACCGCAGCACCCTGCGCGGCGACGTGGTCGGCTTCATCTTCCAGCAGTTCCACCTCATCCCCCACCTCGACGCTCGCCGCAACGTCGAGACGGCGCTGCTCTACCGCAGCATGTCGCCGCGCGAACGCAAGCGGCGGGCGATGGAGGCGCTCGACGTCGTCGGGCTCGCGCCCCGCCACGAGCACCGTCCCGTCCAGATGTCGGGCGGCGAGCAGCAACGGTGTGCGATCGCTCGGGCGATCGTCACCGAACCCAAGCTCCTCCTCGCCGACGAACCGACCGGCGCCCTCGACTCGACCAATGCAGCCAACGTGATGGAGATCTTCCGGGATCTCAACGACGGTTCGCGAGCGATCGCGATCGTGACCCACGATCCGGCCGTCGCCGCGTCGGCCGACCGGCGCATCTCGATGAAGGACGGCAAGATCGTGGCCGACGAGCAACTCAGCGGCGGCGACTCGGTGGCGAGTTTCGGCGGCACCCTCGGAGATCTGTCGTGAGGAGCATCCGCGATCTCGTCGGCGTGGCGATCGCCGGGCTCACGGCCCGATGGAGCCGCACCCTGTTGATCATGCTCGGCCCGGTCATCGGGGTGAGTGCGATCGTGGCGGCGGTCGGTCTCACCGAGTCGGCGAAAGGCGACCTGCAAGAGACGCTCGCCGCACTCGGCGACAATCTGATCCGAGGGGAGGCGACCGCCTCCTTCGGCACCGACGAGCCGACCTTCACCGAGGACGTCGTCGAGCGGGTGAACCAACTCGCGACCGTCGAGGGGTCGACGGCGACGCGAGCGGTCTCCGGTGTCATCACCACGCCCTACGAGGCGGCTCGCAACTACTACACCGCCTTCCCGACGCCGGTCCTCACGGCCGACGAGCACTTCCTCGACGTCATGCAGGTCGAGTTGGTGTCGGGACGGTGGCTCAACTCCTTCGATCAGGACACCGCTGCTCGCACCGCTGTGGTCGGCATCGGCCTGGCCGACGAGTTCGGCTTCCGCGAGGGCAACCGCACGATCAAGCTCAACGACGTCGACTACGGCGTCGTCGGCGTGGTGGAGCGCTATCCGCTCGATCCGGTGTTCGACAACGCCGTGATCATCCCCGCGAGCACGGCGGACGCCGACTTCGAAGTCGGGCTCGAGCCCGACACCGTCTATGTACGCTCCGACCCTGCGTTCACCCTCGAAACGGAGGCGGCGCTACCGGTGGCGATCAACCTCGGCGGCGACATCGAGACGAACACGACGGTGCTCTCCGACGCCCTCGAAGCCGAGGCGGCGGCGGACAGCACCTTGCAGATCATCGTCGCGGCCATGGGACTCCTGGCGCTGATCGTGGGTGGGGTCGGCATCGCCAACGTCATGTCGATCTCGGTGATCCAGCGCTCCGCCGAGATCGGCATCCGTCGAGCGCTCGGCCACGGCCGGTCGCTGATCGCGTGGCAGTTCCTGCTCGAATCGGTCGCGGTCGGGCTGCTCGGCGGCCTGGCCGGGGCGCTCGTCGGTGTCGGGATCGTCGTGTACGCGAGCCGGATCGCGGGCTGGGTGTACGTACTCTCGCCGGAGCTGGATCTCTTCGGTGTGCAATTGCCGTCGCACTACGCCGGCGTGCCGACGCTGTACCTGATCGGGGTCGGCGCAGCCCTGCTCACGAGCGTCTTCGCCGGTCTCTATCCCAGCGTGAAGGCCGCTCGGCTCGAACCACTCGAAACCCTGCGGCTGGGCTGACCCGATCGGTCGCGTCGCCAGCCGACCGGCCTCAAACGCTCTCGGTGAATCGGCGACCCAGCGCGACGAGACGCCGGTCGACCGTCAAGAACTCGACGACGGGATCGAGCGACGCCTCGCTCGGGTCGTCGAATCGCAGACCGAGGCGGCATTCGCCCGGCTGCTCCTCGACGACGTGTGACACGTGCGCGAGCGCGGTGACGTCGCGCCAGGCGCCGGCCGCGTCGGGGATCCGGAACGAGACGTCGGTGACGGTGCCCCGCTCGGGAAGCTGGTCGGGTCGAGCCGCCACGATGACGCCTGCGCCGCCGGTCGAGAGGTCGCGGAGCTGGCCGTCTCGACCTTCGACCGTGCAGGTCACGAGCCCGAGGCGCATCCGGTGATGGCGCCGCCGCTGTCGACGCAGCGCCGCGTCGAGGAGGACCTCCGTCGCGACCGCGACGAAGCCCACCGTCACCGCCAGCGAGATCGCGACCGTGCCGGTTGCGAGCCGTCCGGGCTGGTCCTGCCAGACGCTCCACGAGGTGATCAACACCGAGGCGTTGAGCGCGGCGACGACACCGCCGAGGACGATGAGGCGTCGACGCTTCGCCGCAACGGGATCCGCGAGTCCGAAGGCGAGATCGACGCCGAGGGTGCGAAGTTCGTTGCGCATGAGGGAGAACGGTCGAAGCCGACCTCGACCCAGCAACAGCTGGGCGCCCCAGCGGGAGCCGTAGGCCAGTGCGGCGAGGCCGGCGAGCGTGACGAGCGGGCCGGGCACGGGGTCCACGCCGAACCCGAGGGCGGCGATGGCGACGCCGACCAGCGAAAGCCGCTGGATCGCCGCGAGCGGCCCGATCAGGGCGACGCGATGCGCGAACCGCGCCGCGGGCGGTAGGCCGGCGAGTCGGGTGCGGGCCGCAGCCCGAACCGGTGCTCGGCGTCGGGCGTGCGCGGCGAGGCTCTCGCCGAGCGACTGGGAACCGCGCACCCGAGCGAGGGTCCGCCCGACGAGGGTGACTCGGTAGCCGAGGCGGATGGCGTGGAGACCGAGGTCGACGGTTGATGTCACGTCGGTGGCCCCGCGCACCACGACCGGTCGGACCAGCGCCGGCCCGTCGCCGTACCACGGGATCGAACCACGAGCGGCGAGCGAACGCCGCACGACCTGGTGCTCGAACGGGGTGAGCGACCATCCGCCGTCGGGGTCGTGTTCATAGGACGAGGGGTCGGCTTCTTCGAGACCGAACTGCACGACGCCCACGTCGGGCGCCGACGAGATCGTGGCAACCATCTCGAGTGCGTCCGGCATGGGGAGATCGCCGGCCCGCAGGTGCAGCACCCAGGCGGTGTTGGTCTCGGCGAGGACGTCGAGGGCGTGTTCGTGCACGACGGTGGCCCCGAAACGCTCGGCGAGTCCGGGGAGCCACGATGCGGCGTCGGGGTCGGCGACGACGATGCGATCGAGCCCCCGTACCCGCCGACACGAGACGAGGGTGATGCGTAGCTCGTCGGCGGATGCACTGCGGGCGTCGACGACGGCGACCGCGGCGGGTGGCGCCGCGTCGGGAACGTCGGGCACGACCGTCGGGGTGGCGGAGGCGCTGTGGGCTCGGAGCGCGAAGACGGCCGCTCCGAGCGCTTCGGTGGCGAGGAGGAGCACCGCGATCGGAGTGGGTGCCGCGATGGCGAAGGCGGTGCGGGTGCCCAGGTAGCCGAGACCGGCGACGAGCGCGAGCCGGGCGCTCCACTGCACGATGGTCGGCGAGACGGTCTCGGGGGCGAGGTACGGATCGAGTCGCTGGTCGGTGTTCACGGGTACGGGCCCCCACTCGGTGGTCTGGTTCCTGATCGTCCGTTCGGGGCCGGACGTGAGCACATCGTGGTCCGTTCGGACCAGCACCCGGGTCCTCTTCCCCGGCGGGCGGGTCCGCAGGGACCGGTCGCCTCGGGCGAGGGTCCCGAGGGGTTGGGCCAGGCGACGCGTTGGTCTCAGCAACCGTTCTGGGCGTGCCGTAGCTATGGATGAGCAACGCACCGGATGGACAGCCGGGGCGGACAACACATCAGAGAAACGCTAGGGAGGACAGGACCATGGCGCCGATGAAAGATGGAATCGTGATGGCGACGGTGACGAGTCACCCCGCCGCAGTCACCATGGCTCGGGCGATCAACGGCCCGACCACGGTGCACCCGGTGGGTGCGGAGCGGTGGGCGGTCGTGCGACTGCCGGGCCAGCTCCTCGCCGCCGCCTGAATCCGCTGAGCACCGGCCTTCCCCCAGGCCGGGCGGGATCTCGCCGGAAGGCGAGCCGAACAACCGCACAGCCCAAGCCGGGCCGGGCGGGATCTCGCCGGAAGGCGAGCCGAACAACCGCACAGCCCGAGCCGGGCCGGGCGGGATCTCGCCGGAAGGCGAGCGAGAGCAGAGCACAGAACGCCCGTCACTGGACGGGAAGGGTCGCAACCCTGGATTGACGAGGTCGGATGCCGTTGGCATCCGACCTCATCTCATTTTCCGTGCGGGGTGGGTGGGTGCGCGAGACTCGGCGCCCATGCGCCACGACATCGTCGCTCCGACCGATTGCACCGTCGTCGAGGTCCGGGTCGGGCCGGGGGATCCGGTGACGGCGGGGGGAACGCTGGCGATCGTGGAGATGATGAAGATCGAGCGTCTGGTGGAGGCGCCGGTCGAGGGGGTGGTGCTCGAGGTCGTGGTCGGCCCGGGCGAGGTCGTGAAGGCAGGTCAGCCGCTGGTGGTGATGCGGGAGCAGTCGATCGCGGCTGAGGTCGGCGCCGTCGGCTCTGACGACGACGGCACCGGCGAGCGGGCGGATCTCGCGGAGTATCAGGCTCGGCGGGCGTTGTTGGAGGACGACGCGCGGCCGGAGGCGATCGCCAAGGTCCACGCCCGTGGCCGGCGGACGGCGAGGGAGAACCTCGCCGATCTCGTCGATGCGGGGAGTTTCCAGGAGTACGGCAGCTTCATGTACGCCGCGCAGAAGGGGCGGCGCGACGTCGACGATCTGATCCGCAACACGCCGGGCGACGGCATCGTCGGTGGTCTGGGCACGGTCAACGCCGAGCACTTCGGCGACGAGGCGTCGCTGGTCGGCGTGATGTCGTATGACTACACGGTGTTGGCGGGAACGCAGGGCTTCCGGGGGCACGAGAAGAAGGACCGCTTGCTGCCGATCGTCGATCAGCTCCAGGTACCGCTGGTGTTGTTCGCCGAAGGGGGCGGTGGCCGCCCGGGCGACACCGACACGCCGTTCCTGGCCGGCTTGCAGTTGCACTCGTTCGCCTGGATGGGGCGGCTGAGTGGGTCGGTGCCGTCGGTGGCGATCGTGAGCGGTCGGTGTTTCGCGGGCAACGCGGCGCTGGCCGGGGTGTGCGACGTGATCATCGCGACCCCCGACGCCAATCTCGGCATGGCGGGCCCGGCGATGATCGAGGGCGGGGGTCTCGGGCAGTACCGGCCCGAGGACATCGGGCCGGTCGACGTGCAGACCGCCAACGGTGTGATCGACCTCCTCGCCGCCGACGAGACCCATGCGGTGGCGCTGACCAAGCAGTACCTCGGCTTCTTCCAGGGCGTGCGCTCCGAGTGGGAGGCCCATGACCAGGCGGCGATGCGCGACGTCGTACCCGAGAACCGCAAGCGCATCTATGAGGTCCGCGATGCGATCACGACGCTCGCCGACATCGATTCCACCCTCGAGCTTCGGCCCGACTTCGGTCGGGCGATCGTCACCACCCTCGCTCGGATCGAGGGCCGGCCGGTGGGTGTGATCGCGAATGATCCTGGTCATCTCGGCGGTGCCATCGACTCCGACAGCGCCGACAAGGGTGCCCGGTTCATGCAGTTGTGCGACGCCCACGGCCTGCCGATCGTGTCGCTGTGCGACACGCCGGGCTTCATGGTCGGGCCGGAGGCCGAGCAGACGGCCCAGGTGCGTCACTTCGGGCGGATGTTCGTCGTCGGGGCGAGCCTCACCGTGCCGTTCGTGACCGTCATCCTCCGCAAGGCGGTGGGGTTGGGCGCCATGGCGATGTCGGCGGGCTCGATGCATTCGAGCGTGTTGTCGGTCGCCTGGCCGACGGGTGAGGTCAGCGGTATGGGGATCGAGGGGGCGGTGAAGCACGGTGCTCGTCGTGAACTCGACGGCATCGACGATCCGGTGGCTCGCGAGGCGCGCTACGACGAGTTGGTCGATCGCATGTACGAGGCGTCGAAGGCCCTCAATGCGGCCGCCCACGGCGAGATCGACGATGTCATCGATCCGGCCGACACCCGGCGCCGGGTCGCCCAGGTGCTGCGGCGATCGGATCGCACACCGGGTTCGGGTCGACCGATGGTCGACACCTGGTAGCTAGGCCGTCGCCACCCGGAACGCCTCGACGAGGCTGCTGAGCTCGTCGAGCGCCTGCTCATCGGTGGCACTGAGCCGCACGTTGCTGCGGAAGTCGGTGACCCCGGCGTCGACGAGCGCTGGCACGTCCGCCATCGTGGCGCCGAGATCGATCGCACCGGCGTCGTCGGTGACGCTGCGCAGGTTGCCGACGACCCCGAGCGCCGACGGGTCGCGTCCCTCCGCCTCGACCGCGGCCCGCATGCGCGCGATACCGGCGGTGATGTCGGCGGCGTCGTCGCCCCAGGGGATCCAGCCGGCCCCGAAGCGGGCCAGGCGCCGCATCGCCCGCGGCTGGATGGTCCCGCTCACCCAGATCGGCACGGCTCCCCCGCTCGGCTTCGGTTCCTGCCACACGTGGTCGAATTGCAGCCGATCGTCGGCGAAGTCGACGTCGTTACCGGCCCACAGGGTCTGGCACACGGCCAGCGTGTGATCGAGCTGGCGTCCTCGTTCGGCGAACGACAGCCCGGCGGCCAGATATTCGTGGCGTTGCCAACCCACGCCGACGCCGAGGTCGAGCCGGCCGCCCGACAACACGTCGATCGTCGACGCGGTCTTGGCCAACACGACGGGGCGGCGGAGCGCCGCGAGAAGGATGTTGGTGGTGAAGCGCACCCGTTCGGTGACGGCGGTGAGGTGCGAGACGACGGTGAGCGGTTCGAGCCAGTGGCCGTCGGGGCCGGTCGGTTGTCGTCCGCCGGCGATCCCGCCCTGGCTCGGATCGCCGTAGGCATCGAGATCGGGCCCGAACGCGACATGATCCGACACGGCGAGCCGGTCGATGCCGGCCCGGTCGGCCAGACGGGACCGCTCGACGAGGTGGTCCCAGCCGCCCGGATCGGTCGGACTGAAGGTGACGAGGGTCAGCGAGAGCTGCGGAGCCATGCCCGAGCGTGGCGCCCGGTCACCGCCGACGCAAGGCGATCAGCCGCGGCGCCGCCGGCGACGACGACCCTCGCCGACCTCGGCCTGCACGCTCGCCGCCTCGACCTCGACCTCCGGCACCGGCAGCGTGCCGTCGAGCACACCTCGCATCGCGGCGAGATGCGACGGGTCGTTGCCGCAGCACCCACCGATGATCGACACACCCTCGACGTGGACCCGGTGGGCGTGAGCGGCCATGACGTCGGGCGAACCCGAGTAGACGAGCTCGGTCCCCCGCCACTGCGGGATCCCGGCGTTGGCCTTGGAGATGATCGGGATGCCGCCGGCGACGGCGAGCATCTGGCCGACCGCAGCTTCGGTGTCGGCGAGGTTGTTGCCGCAGTTCGCACCCATGGCCGCGACCTCGAGTTCGGCCAGCCGGGTACCGGCGGCGGTCCCGGTCACGCCCATCATCGTGCGGCCTGCGGTGTCGAAGCTGAGGGTGACGGCGATCGGGAGCTGCGACACGGAGCGACAGCCGTCGACCGCCGCTTCGATCTCCTCCATCGACGACATCGTCTCGATCCACAACAGGTCGGCGCCGCCCTCGGTGAGGCCCTGCGCCTGGTCGGCGAACGCCGCCGCCGCATCGGCCGGCTCGAGCGCGCCGAGCGGGGCGAG
>JBCBYI010000131.1:0-11828 GCA_039815945.1 Actinomycetota bacterium
GTGGGATCTCGAGGTCAACGCCAACCGACCCGACGCCATGTCGGTCGCCGGGGTCGCCCGCGATCTCGCCGCAGCGCTCGACGTCGACTTCCGCTTCCCCGAGTACGAGATCACCACCACCGACGAGTCGGTCGACGGCCTGCTCGACATCCGCATCGAAGATCCCGAGCTGTGTGGCCGCTTCGTCGCCACCGTGCTGCGCGACGTCAGCGTCGGCGAGTCGCCGGCCTGGATGCAGCAGCGCCTGACCCAGCTCGGCATGCGGCCGATCAACTCGATCGTCGACATCTCCAACTACGTCATGCTCGAGTTGGGTCAGCCCAACCACACGTTCGATCTCGCCACCATTCCCAACGGCCGGCTCAACGTCCGCCGCGCACGCGACGGTGAGTCCCTCGTGACCCTCGACGACATCGAGCGCTCGCTCGTCGCCAATGACGGCGTCATCACCGACGAGAGCGACACGATCGTCTCCCTCGCCGGTGTCATGGGTGGCGCCACCACCGAGATCTCCGACGCCACCACCGACGTGCTCCTCGAGATGGCCTGGTGGGACCCGCCCTCGATCTCGCGCACGGTCAAGCGCCTCAACCTGCCGAGCGAAGCGTCGACTCGCTTCCGTCGCGGCGTCGACTGGGGCGTCAACATCGAGCGGGCGATGCGTCGCTTCATCCAGTTGGCCGCCGAGTCGGGGGTCACTGCGGTCGACGGGGTCGTCGATGTCGCCGGCACCACGCCGGACCGCACGCCGGTGTCGGTGCGGGTCGCCAAGGTCAACGGCCTCCTTGGCACCGCATTGAGCGCCGACGAGATGGCCGGTCACCTGACCTCGATCGGGTTCGAGGTGTCGGGCGACGGCGATGTGCTCGACGTCGTCGTACCCACCTGGCGGTGGGACACCGCAACCGAGACCGACATCGCGGAAGAGGTCGGCCGCATGTTCGGCTTCGAGAACATCGTGCGCACCGTCCCCAAGGGCGACGACGCCGGTGGGCTCAGCCAGTACCAGAAGGATCGCCGCCTCGTCCGGGAGGTGTTGCTCGGCACCGGGTGTGACGAGACCCTGCCGATGCCGTTCCTGGCTCCCGGCGACCTCGCCAAGGCGGGCCTGCCCGAGGACGGCGTGACCCTGACCAATCCGTTGCACGCCGAGGAGTCGGTGCTGCGCACCTCGCTGTTGCCCGGCCAGCTGAAGGCGATCGCCTACAACCAGTCGCATCGCAACCCCGACGTGCGCTTCTTCGAGATCGATCACGTCTTCCTGCCTGCTGCCGAGGGCGAGATCCTGCCCGACGAACGGGAGTACCTGGCCGTTGCGATCGCGGGGGAGGAAGCGCCCGCCGCCGTCGCCGTGCTCGATGCGCTCGACCGGGCGCTCGCCCTGCCCAACGTGCAGCTGAAGTCGGCGAGTCCGGCCGGCCTGCACCCGACCCGCTCGGCCGAGGTCGTCATCGCCGGGCGCACCCGCGGCCACGTCGGCGAGGTCGACCCGGCCGTCCTTGAGGCGTACGGCGTCGAGGGTCGCGTCGCCTGGCTCGAGCTCGATCTCGGTGCGGTGCTCGATGGCCCGCACGGCAACCGCCGGTACACGCCGGTCAGCAAGTTCCCCTCGAGCGACATCGACCTCGCGTTCGTCGCAGGCGACGACGTCGCGGCGAGCCAGATCGAGGCGAGCCTCCGCAAGGGTGCCGGTCCGCTCCTCACCGATCTGGAGCTGTTCGACGTCTATCGCGGCCCCGGGGTCGACGACGGGGCGCGATCGCTGGCCTACCGGCTGCGGTTCCAGGCCACCGACCGGACCCTGACCGACGGCGACGTCGCCGACGTGCGGCAGGCCTGCATCGACCAGGTCGTCAAGAAGACCGGCGCGGTACTTCGCGGCTGATCCGCCCGGCGACTACCGTCGCCGCCATGCGAATCTGGCGTTCCCACGAACTCGGTGACCCCCTCGACGTGCTGCAGCTCGAGGAGGACGACGCGCCCGGCGAGCCCGGTCCGTTGCAGGTCCTGGTCGACACCACGGCGGTCGGCCTGACCTTCCCTGACGTGTTGTCGTGTCGGGGCGAGTACCAGGTGCCGACCCGGCTTCCCTACACCCCCGGCGGTGAGATCGCCGGCGTGATCGCCGCGGTGGGCGAGGGTGTCGATCTCGAGGTCGGCACGGCCGTCGCCGTGCTCGGTGGCGGCCTGCGCGAACAGAACATCGTCGGTGCCGGCTCGTGCTTCGCCTATCCGACGGATGCGCTGTCACCGGCGCAGGCGGCCGCGATCCCGGTCAACTACGGGACGGCGTGGTTCGGTCTCCACGACCGGGCGAAGCTCCAGCCCGGCGAAACGGTGTTGATCACCGGTGCTGCCGGCGGCACGGGCACTGCGTGCATCCAGCTCGCGCTCGCGGCCGGTGCGGTGCCGATCGCGGTCGTCGGTGGCGAACAGAAGGCCGCCCTCGTACGAAGCCTGGGTGTCGAGCACGTCGTCGACCATCGAGAGACACCCGACTGGGTCGACACCGTCCGCGAGATGAGTGGCGGCGGTGTCGACGTGGCGTGGGACGCCGTCGGCGGCGATGCCTTCCATCAGGTGCGCCGCTGCATGGCCTGGGACGGCCGCCTGCTGATCGTCGGCTTCGTCGGCGGGATCGCCCAGGCGCCCACCAACCACGCCCTGCTGAAGAACTACTCGATCGTCGGCGTGCACTGGGGCGCGTCGCTCATGCGTGATCCCGACAGCGTCAAGCGCCAGATGGCGGCGGTGTTCGACCTGGCCGCCGAGGGCAAGGTCGCCCCGCCTGTCGAGTCGGTGCGTCCGTTCGAGGAGGCGGCCGACGCCATCCAGGCGATCGCCGACCGCCAGGTCACCGGCAAGGCCGTCGTCACCATCTGATCGTCTCCGGCGCCTGACGGCTGATCAGGCCGGCGCGGTCGCCCGCTCGAAGGCGGCGATGAAGCGCCGCCGCCCCGACGCGGTGAGGGTCGGCAGGAGCAGTGCGAAGTGATGCTCGACGCCGCGCTGCATGTCGACCCACTCGATGTCGTCTTTCGCCTCCATCTCTCGGAGGTGATCCATCCAGTGCCGGCTGAGGACCCACAGCGCTCGGGCGAGCACGTCGAGGTCGACCTCGGCGTCGGTCCGGAACAAGCCGTCGTCGGCGACGCGCCGGATCAGCGCACGACGTTCCTCGAAGGCGGCGACCATGATCGGGCTCGGAGGGACGACGGCGTCGACCGGCTCGAAGATCCCGCGGTCGCGCATCAAGAATCCGTAGCGCCAGGTCATCGACATCGCGTTGAGGATGCTCTCGACGTAGTCGTCGGCCACATCGCCAGGAGTGAGGGCGGCTCGCCGCGTCTCGCCCTGCACCCGCACCTGTTCGCTCAGGTGGAGGGCGAGGTCGAGTTTGGTGGGGAAGTGGTAGGTGAGGTTGCCCTGGGAGATCCCGACTTCGGCGGCGATCTCGGTGAGGGTCGTCGAGGCGTAGCCCTTCTGGTTGAAGAGCCGAAGGGCGGTGGCGGCGATGCGATCGGCGGTGCTCACGAGGTCTCCAGCTTCGCCTGTGGCGCGTGCCACAGCGTGTATCAAGGTGGTTGCGTTTCTAGGTGCTACTACCTAATCTCTAGGTAAAGCTACCTAATCACAGGAAGAACGCCATGCAGACCATCCCCGTCGAGATCGAACCCTTCGTCCGTGCTCACTGGACCCCGGAGGAGACCGCCAACGCCTCGCTCGTCGCCGAGTTCGTCACGATGCTGATGAACGACCACGACTTCGACGGCGTCCGCGCCCGCTTCGGCAACGACGCCTACGTCCAGCACAACCACGGCATCGCCGACGGCATCGAGGGCCTGATCGAGACGCTCACCAACCTCACCAAGCGGTTCTCGGAGTACAGCTACGACGTGACGTCGATCAACGTCGACGGCGACATCGTGATCTTCCACTCCCACGCCACCCTCAAGGCCGCGCATAGGGGGAACGACCGCAAGGGCTTCAACATCACCGACCGCTGGCGCATCGCCGACGGCCTGATCGTCGAGCACTGGGATTCGATCCAGCCGATGGATCGCTTCGGTCGCTTCTACGCCCTGATGGCGGGCGGCAAGGTCCGCAACGCCAACGGCAGCTACTGACCGTCGTCGCTCAGCCAGGCCTGGTACTCGGCCCAGTCCGCGTCCATCGCCGCGCGCAGCACCGCCTGCTCGGCGTCGCGGCCGAGCTTCATGTAGCGGGGGTATTCGGCCCAGCTGAGAGCGTCGCGCCAGTCGTTCGTTGCGACGGCGACCGCCGTGCGGAGTTCGTCGAGGTCACGGCCTGCCAGCTTGATGGTGGCGGCGGTGATGCGGGCCACCGCGCCGGGATGCGTACCCGTCAGCGCACCGAGGATGGCGCGGGCCTCGGCTGCGGCCTCGCCGAAGTCGCGAGCGAGGAGGCGGGTGACGTCGTCGTTGTCGATGTTCGGGACGCGCTGACCCATGGGGATGCTCCTCCGGGCGCCTCGGCTCAGCCGTCTCGTTCGGCCAGGACCCGCTCCCGGGTCGGCACCCGGAACGCGATGTAGGCGATGCCGACGGCGCCGGTCGCGACGATCGTCAGTGGGATCACCCAGCCGTCGACCAACCATGCGCTGACGCCCGCGAACAGCACGATCATGGCGATCGCCAGACCCTTCGCCCGGCGTGGCATGCCGAGCCCGTCGCGATGGTCCTGAACGAGTGGTCCGATCTTGGGGAGGCCGAGCACCCACGCCTCGAGGCGGGGACTCGACTTGGAGAACGCCCAGGCGGCGATGATGAAGAAGATGGTGGTCGGCAGGCCGGGGACCACGATGCCGATCGCGCCGAGCGCGACCGCGACGAGGCCGGCGAGCGACCAGGCGCCTCGGGCGATCCGGCTCCGGGCCGGGGCCAGGGTGGTCGTCGGCGGCGACGGATCCGGCATGCCCCATCATGACGCATGGGCGGACCATCCGAGGCGGCGGGGTTAGCCTCGGGCCATGTTCATCAACGGGCAGTGGGTCGACGCCATCGACGGGGGCACGTTCGCCGTCACCAATCCCGCCACGGGCGAGATCATCGCAGAGATGCCCGACGGTGGCGCCGCCGACGCCACCGCCGCGATCGACGCCTCGCACGCCGCCCAGCGCGACTGGGGCGCCACCACCGCCTACAGCCGCGCCGACCTCCTCATGGGCGCCTGGCGGCTGATGGGGGAGCGATCCGCCGAGCTCGCCGCGCTGATGACCGAAGAGCAGGGCAAGCCGCTCAAGGCCAGCCGGGCCGAGGTCACCTACGGCGCCGACTTCCTGCGCTGGTTCGCCGAGGAAGCCCGCCGCATCACCGGGGAGTGGCTCCCGTCCGGGCGTCCCGATCAGCGATTCCTCTCGGTGAAGACGCCCGTCGGGGTCGTCGCCGCGGTCACCCCGTGGAACTACCCGATGTCGATGCTCACCCGGAAGATGGGCCCCGCCTTGGCCGCCGGCTGCACCCTCGTACTGAAGCCGGCTGAGGCGACACCGCTGTGTGCGAAGGCGATCTTCGAGTGCTTCATCGACGCTGGCGTGCCCGATGGCGTGATCAACATGGTCACCGCGTCGAACCCTGTGCCGATCGGCGATGTCTTCACCAGCGACCCTCGGGTCAAGAAGCTCACGTTCACCGGTTCGACCGCCGTCGGTCGGGTGCTCGCCGCCAAGGCTGGCGCCAACCTGCAGCGAGTGTCGGTCGAGCTCGGCGGCCACGCCCCGTTCATCGTCTACCCCGACGCCGATCCGGTCCATGCCGCCAAGGGCGCTGCCGCGCTGAAGTTCCTCAACTCCGGCCAGGCCTGCATCAGCCCCAACCGGCTCTACGTCCATCGCGATCACGCCGACGCCTTCATCGAGACGATGGTGCCCCGCGTGGCCAAGGTGAAGGCCGGCATCGGCACGGCCGAAGGGGTCGGCGTCGGTCCGCTCGTCAACGAGGCCGCCGTCGCCAAGGTCGCCGCCCAGGTCGACGACGCTCGGGCCAAGGGCGCCGAGGTCCCCGTCGGCGGCATGCGGCTGACCGACGACGGCCTCGACGCCGGTCACTTCTACGCCCCGACCGTGGTCACCGGGGTCACCGACGACATGACGATCTACCGCGAGGAAACCTTCGGTCCGGTCGCGCCGATCATCGTCTACGACGACGTCGATCAGGTGATCGATCTCGCCAACGACACCAACTACGGCCTCGCCGCCTACGTGTACACCACGGATCTCTCCACCGCGATCCGAGCGATGGAAGGCCTGCGGTTCGGCATCATCGGCATCAACGACGTCAACCCGACCTCGGCTGCGGCGCCGTTCGGCGGCATGAACGACTCCGGCCTCGGTCGCGAGGGCGGCTCCGAGGGCATCGCCGAATACCTCGAGACCAAGCTCGCCGGCATCGCTCTGTAGCCCGGCTCGCGTCCTATGCAAATCGTTGCATAAACATTCGGGTCGGCGTAGAGTGCCCGCCATGCATCAGGTCGCCATCATCGGCGCGTCCGGCTTCACGGGCGCAGAGCTGTTGCGCATCTGCGCCACACACCCCGAACTCGAGGTCGTCGCCGCGACCGGCAACACCGAAGCCGGCAACCGAGTGGCCGACCTGTACCCGTCGCTCGCCGCGGCCTACGGCGACATGACGTTCGCCGCCTACGACGAGTCGATCGTCGCCGACGCCGACCTCGTCTTCCTCGGGCTGCCCCACGGGGCCAGCCAGTCGATGGTCCCCGAGATCCGGGGCAACGTGAAGCACGTCGTCGATCTCGCCGCCGACTTCCGCCTCGACGATCCGGGTCTGTACCCGACCTGGTACGGCGACGAACACGACGCCCCCGAACTGCTCGACGACTTCGTGTTCGGCCTGCCCGAGTTCTTCCGCTCCGACATCAGCGGCGCCGAGCTGATCGCGGCGCCGGGCTGCTACGTCACCACCTCCTCGCTCGCCCTCGGTCCGCTCGTGAAGGCGGGCCTGGTCGAGCCGACGGGGATCGTCGTCGACGCCGCGAGCGGGGTGAGCGGCGCCGGCCGGCCGCCGAAGCCGGCCACCACCTTCTGCACGGTCGACGAGGACTTCACCGCCTACGGCCTGCTCAACCACCGCCACACCCCCGAGATCGAGATGGCGGTCGGTCGCCACGCCGGCACCGACGTCCAGGTGCTCTTCACCCCCCACCTCGCACCGATGAACCGGGGAATTCTCGCCACCTGCTACGCCCGTCCCACCGGTGCGATCACCACCGACGATGCGATGGCGTGCCTGCACGCCGCGTACGACGACGAACCGTTCGTGGTCGTGAGCGAACGGTCGCCCTCGACCAAGGCCACGCTCGGTTCCAACAGCTGCCACATCACCGCTCGGGTCGACGAGCGCACCGGCTGGCTCGTCGTCATCGCCGCCCTCGACAACTTGATGAAGGGTGCGTCTGGGCAGGCCGTGCAGTGCGCCAACCTCGCCCTCGGCCTCCCCGAGGACGCCGGCCTCGCCGTCGTCGGCGTGTACCCCTAGGGAGGCGACGTGTCCGACGCCGTGTCCCCGCTCGCACCCGAGTCGTTCCCGCAGCTGCCGCCGTTGGCCGGTGTCGCCCTCGGCACCCTCGCCGCGGGCCTGCGGTACCAGGGACGCGACGACCTCTTCGTCGCCGAGCTTGCCGAGGGCACCTCGGTCGCCGGGGTCTTCACCCAGTCGCTGTGCCCATCGGCGCCGGTCGACTGGTGCAAGCAATTGCTCGCCGACGGTCCCCGCACCGCTCGCGCGGTCGTGTGCAACGCGGGCAACGCCAACGCGTTCACCGGTTCGGCCGGCGACGAGAGCGTGAAGGTCACCGTCGAGGCGCTCGCCGACGAGCTCGGCGTGCTGCCCGACGAGATCTTCGTCGCCTCGACCGGTGTCATCGGCGAGCCGATGCCCGACGATCTCCTGCGGTCGAGCCTGCCGCCGCTCGCCGCCGCCATCGGCGCGGCCACGCCCGAGGCGTGGGCCACCGCCGCCGACGCGATCCGTACCACCGACACCTTCGCCAAGGGCTCGGCCCGCCGCATCGCCGGCGCCGTGAGCCATGTCGTCGGCATCGCCAAGGGCAGCGGCATGATCGCCCCCGACATGGCGACGATGCTCGCCTTCGTGTTCACCGACCTTCCGGTCGAGCCGGCGCTGCTCCAGCGGTGTCTGTCGGCCTCGGTCGAGCGCAGCTTCAACCGCATCACCGTCGACTCCGACACGTCCACGAGCGACACCGTTCTGCTCTTCGCCACCGGGGAGCAGATCGACGACGACCTCGCCGATCCCGACGATCCCAAGCTGGCCGCGTTCCAAGAGGCGCTCGACGCCGTGCTGCTCGATCTGGCCCAGCAGATCGTGCGCGATGGGGAGGGGGCGACCAAATTCGTCGAAGTCACCGTGTCGGGCGCCGCCGACGATCAGGCGGCGAAGACGATCGCCCTCGCCATCGGCAACTCGCCGTGGGTGAAGACTGCGCTCGCCGCCGAGGACGCCAACTGGGGCCGGTTGGTGATGGCGGTCGGCAAGTCCGGGCAGGCCGCGGATCGCGACAAGATCGCGATCTGGATCGGCGACGAACAGGTCACCGCCGACGGCCAGGTCCTGCCCGGGTACTCCGAGGAGCGGGCCACCGAACACCTCTCGACCCCCGAGGTCGAGATCCGCGTCGACGTCGGGGTCGGCGAGGGCACCGCCACCATCTGGACCTGCGATCTGACCCACGGCTACATCGACATCAACGCGGGGTACCGCTCATGACCGACACCCTCTCCGATCGCGGCTTCTCGCCCGAACGCCGAGCCGGCGCGCTCGTCGAGGCCCTGCCGTACATCCAGCGCTTCCGCGACGCCGTCGTCGTCGTGAAGTTCGGCGGCAACGCCATGGTCGACCCGGCGCTGTCGCAGACCTTCGCCGAAGACATCGTGCTGCTGCGCTCGGTGGGGCTCAAGCCCGTCGTCGTCCACGGTGGGGGTCCCCAGATCGGCGATCTCCTGGGTCGCCTGGGCAAGGAGACGGAGTTCGTCGACGGCCTGCGCGTCACCGACGCCGAGACCCTCGACGTCGCCCGCATGGTGCTCGTCGGCAAGGTCGGGCGCGACATCGTCGGCTCGATCAACGTGCACGGGGCCTACGCCGTCGGCCTCTCGGGCGAGGACGGCGGCCTGATCACCGCGGCGCCCCGCGACGAATCGCTCGGTTTCGTCGGCGACGTCGTGAGCGTGCAACCCAACATCGTCGAGCGGCTGCTGAGCGAGAACATGATCCCGGTCGTGTCGACGATCGGTGCCGACGCCAGCGGCCAGGCGTACAACATCAACGCCGACACGGTCGCCGGCGCTCTCGCCGGTGCCCTCGGCGCCGAGAAGGCCATCTATCTCACCGACGTGCCCGGGTTGCTCACCGACGTCGACGATCCATCGTCGATCGTGGCGCGGGCGACCATGGAGCAGATCCGCGCCTTCATCGCCGACGGCACGATCTCGGGCGGGATGATCCCCAAGGTCGAGGCGTGCGTGCATGCGGTCGAGTCCGGCGCCACGTCGGCCCACATGCTTGACGGCCGCATCCCACACGTGCTGTTGCTCGAACTCTTCACCGATGCCGGTATCGGCACGATGATCACCGGAGGTGTCGCATGACCGCCGCCCAGGCCGCCGCGTGGGGTGCCACCGGCGACCACAGCCCCCTGATGGACAACTACGGCTCGCCGCCCCGCCTCTTCGTGAAGGGCAGCGGCGCCGAGCTCTTCGACGCCGCAGGCACCCGCCATCTCGACTTCCTCTGTGGGCTCGCCGTCACCGGGCTCGGCCACGCCCACCCGGCGATCACCGAGGCGGTCGCCACCAAGGCTGCGACCCTCACCCACACCTCGAACCTCTTCGCCAACGAGCACCAAGCCCCGGTCGCGGAGACGGTGAACCGGCTGATCGACGCCGGCTCGGGTCAGGTGCTGTTCCAGAACTCCGGCGCCGAGGCCAACGAGGCCGCGCTCAAACTCGTCCGCAAGTACCAGGGCCGAGGCCGCCATGGCGTCGTGAGCGCCATGCGGAGCTTCCACGGTCGCACCCTGATGTCGCTCGCGGCCACCGGCCAGCCCGAGAAGCACGAACCCTTCCAGCCGCTCCCCGAAGGGTTCCGCCACGTCGTGTGGAACGACCTCGACGAGTTCGAACGCAGCCTCACCCCCGAGGTCGGCGGCGTGATCCTCGAATCGGTCCAGGGCGAAGGTGGGATCAACCCCGCCGACGACGACTATCTGCGCGGCGTACGCCGGATCTGTGACGAGCGCGGCCTGCTGTTGATCTTCGACGAGATCCAGGCCGGGATGGGGCGCACCGGCACCTGGTTCGGCTTCCAGCACGCAGGGGTGCGGCCCGATGTCGTCACCATGGCCAAGGGCATCGCCAACGGCATGCCCGTCGGTGCCATGTGGGCCCGCGACGAGGTCGCCGCCGCGTTCGGCCCCGGCGACCACGGCTCGACCTACGCCGGCCAACCGCTCGCCCTTGCCGCCGCTCGGGCCACGCTGACCGAACTGGAGCGCATCGACGCACCGTCGGTCGCCCGAGGCCATGAGGCCACCTTCTGCTCGCTGCTCGAGCCGATGGCCGCGGTCGACCACGTCCGCGGTCGGGGACTGCTGCTCGGCGTCGAACTCACCCCCGAGGCGCTGGCCGGCCGCACGGCGGGCGACATCGCCCGTGCCTGTCTCGACCGGGGTCTCGTCGTCAACGGCGTGACCCCGACGGCGTTGCGGCTCGCACCTCCGTTCATCGTCACCGACGCCCAGATCGCCGAAGGCGTGGATATCATCGCCGCCGCCATCGCTGAAGGAGCCGCCTGATGCGTCACCTGCTCGAGATCGACGACCTGTCGGGTCCTGAACTCAATCGCATCCTCGATCTCGCCACGTCCGCCGACACGCCCCGCGTGCTGGCCGGCAAGGGCACCGCACTCATCTTCGAGAAGCCGTCGGCCCGCACCCGCAACTCGATGGAGATGGCGGTCGTGCAGCTCGGCGGCCACCCGGTCTACATCCAGGGTCATGAGGTCGGCTTCGACACCCGCGAGACGGTCGAGGATGTCACCCGCACCATGGCGTGCTTCCACTCGATCGTCGGCGCTCGGGTGTTCGCCCACTCGGTGGTGGAGCGCATGGCGGCGCTCGACCTCGTCCCGATCGTCAACATGTTGAGCGATGCCGCCCACCCGTTGCAGGCGCTCGCCGATCTGCTCACGATGCGACGGGAGTTCGGCGAGCTCGAAGGCCGCTCGGTCGCCTACGTCGGCGACGCCAACAACGTCGCCCGGTCGCTGGCGCTCGCCGCCGGCCGCGCTGGCATGTCGTTTCGGATCTCGTCGCCCGGTGGCTACGGCTTCAGCGCCGTCGACGCCGACCGCATCGCCAACGCCGGCGTCTCCATTGAGGTCCACGACCGACCCGAGGACGCCGTCTCCGGTGCCGATGCGATCTACGCCGACACCTGGACCTCGATGGGGCAGGAGGCCGAAGCCGAGCAACGGCGCCGCGACTTCGAGGGCTTCCAAGTCGACGAGCGGCTGATGGGCTTCGCCGCCTCCGGCGCGATCTTCCTGCACTGCTTGCCGGCGCATCGCAACGAAGAGGTCGCCGACGCCGTGCTCGACGGTGCCCGCAGCCGGATCTGGGTCCAGGCGGCCAACCGGATGCACGCCGCTCGCGGCGCGCTCGCCTGGCTCGCCCAGGTGAACGGCTGAGCCGCGTATGGGCAAGGAGCCGGAGGCGACCCGATGGGCAAGGAGCCGGAGGCGACCCGATGGGCAAGGAGCCGGAGGCGACCC
>JBCBYI010000132.1:0-11705 GCA_039815945.1 Actinomycetota bacterium
CCTGGATCGACAGCTCCTGGTGCAGGAGCCACTCGTAGACCACCTCGACGGTGAGCGCGTCGAAGAGCGCGACCACCATGGCGACGACCACGCCGGTAGCGACCGACGCCGCAAGGAGCCGGACGTCCTGTCCTCGAACCAGCGGCGCGATCCGCGTTCTCACGTCTGCCTTCCTACACCCCGACGAAGCCGGCGCGGGGCGAACCCGGCCGATTTCTGCGTCAGGTGCCGCGAGCGGCGAGGATCGCCCGGTCGACGGCACCGATCACATCGTCGCGATCGACGACCGCCACCACCGGACGGCCGTGGGAGCGAGCCTGCAGCGCCGCCGTGGCGACGTCGCGATCGCGGTCCTTGAGCCGCTCGGGAACGTCGACCAGCACGTTGCCGATCACGATGCCGTGGACCCGGGAGCGATCACCCCGTCGCCGCGGATGCACGTATTCCACCGGGCCAGCGAACAGGCTCCCCGACTCGGCCCGCAGACTCGGCACCCGCATGCCTCGGGCCTCGAGATCGTCGATGATCGACAAGAGCAGTCCATGCTGCACGCGGGTCCGCCGGTCGCAGTAGGGCGCGAGTTCTTCGAGCGAGAGCGGCTCCGCAGCCCGATCGAGCATGGCGATCGCTGCGCCGTAGCTGCTCGACGAGCGCCCGCCGCGCGTGCGTTTGATGGCGCGGGGGCTCGGTCGGCCCTCGACCTGCACACCATCGAGCGATCGATGGTCGAGGTAGCGCCGGGCGAGGCGTGCGTTGTGCCGGGCCCGCCGGGTGCTGTCGTCCTCATACCCGTCGTCGGCCCCTCGATCGAGGTGGCGACCGGCCTCCGCCACCGCGCCGAGCGCGGCGACGAGCACCCGGTTCTCGTCGATGTCATAGGCGCGACGAGGCGAGGCACACACGTAGACGTCGCGGTTGCCGAGGCTCGACGCCTGCGCCGACACGGTCGCCGACCACTGCACCGGCCCGCGGAGTTCGCCGACGCAGCGTTCCATGTCGGCGCCGACGGCGGTCTTGAGATTGCGCAGCGTGCGCGGCATGCCCGAGATGAGCGCCTCGGCCTCGGGGCACGTCGCGGTGAGCATGCCCGCCAACTGCTGGACGACCTCGGGCGACAGGCCGAGCAAGGCGTCGACCGTGGCCGGTAGATCGAAGGGACGGGCGAGCCGGCGCCACAGCTCTTCGGTCGGCTGAAGCGTCGCCTCGAACGGGTCGAGGTCGGTGGGGGTCACACCACCAGTTCGACGCCGAGCACGTCGGAGATCGTGCGCTGGGCTTCGAGCTGTTCGGGCGCGTCGAGGTGAGCGGCCACCGTGCGGTACAGGGTCATCGCCCGGCGTTCCTCCATGCCCTCGAACTGGGGGAGGAAGTAGGCGTAGAAGATCTCGTAGACGAGGCGGCTCTCGGTGATGCCGTCCTGGGCTCGTCGAGCGGCGTAGCGGGCGGCGTCGATGTACACGGCCGGGCCGAGGTCGGTGAATTCACGGAGCCCGAGCAGGCGCTGGACGACCTGCCCCGAGCCCTGGAGCAGGTGCCGGTATGCATCCTCGGAGGGCGTCCCGACCTCGATGAACGCGAAGCGGCGCATCAGGGCGTACGACATCTCGAAGAGCAGGTTCTTGTCGAAGACGTTCATCGTCGCGATGATGCGCCAGTTGGCTGGCACCCGGATCACGTCGGTCTCGGCCGGCGCTTCGATGCCGCTCGGCACGAGCGAGATCGGATGGGGTTGTCCCTTGCGCTTGAACGGCAGCACCACGGCGCTGCCGGACAACACGGTGAAGAGCTGGCCGAACGCCCGGTCGAAGTTCGAGCGGTTGAGCTCGTCGATCACGAGCCAGCGACCGCTCTCGATCGCGTCGACGAAGAGGCCGGGCCGGAAGATGAGACCTTCCTCGGTGGGCTGGAGTCCGCCGATTGTCTCGAAGGTCGTCCACTCGGTCGTGGCGGTGGTCGGCAGGTAGCCGGTACAGAACATCGCCCGCCGGGCGACCTCGGCGGCCATATAGGCGAGGGTCGTCTTGCCGGTGCCCGGGGGCCCGGTCAAGATCACGTGCTTGCCCGAATCGATCGCTGCGACGAGCTGATCGATCACGTAGGCAGGGAAGATCATCCCCGCCTGTTGCGCGGCGGCGTTCAGATCGTCGGAGGTGAAACCGGACATCGCCGGTCCTTTCGGCCGATTGACCCGGGACCTGAGCAACCCGGGCCGTACGGCCTACGCCTCGCTGCGTCGGCGCACCTCGGGGTGGGGGAGGAACACCGCGGCCGTGCCCCGCTCGGCCTGGTCGGCCTTGCGACTGACGATGTCGACCAGGCGCTCGTAGGGGCCCTCGCCGACGAGCTCGACGATCTCGTCGCGGGAGGTCTTCCAGACCGGTCGGTCCTCGTTGAAGGCCAGCGGATCGTCGGTGCACCACCAGGCGAACTCGGCGCCGCCTTCACCCCAGTCGCGGCGCTTCCACTCGCGCAGGATGAACGTGGTGTGGCCGTTGTCGTCGGTGTGCTCGTCGAAGCGGATCGGCACCTGCCAGCACACGTCGGGCTTCCAGTCGAGCGGACGTTCGTCGCGCCGAACGGCCGCCTGGTGCAGCGCACACCCGGCGCCGTGCTCGAAGCCCGGCCGGTTCAAGAAGATGCAGGCGTCGTCGACGGTCTGGGTGACCCATTCGCCGTCGTCGTTCTTGTAGATCGGGCCGCCCATCTCCTCGGCTCGGTCGGCGAGCTCCCACTCGCCCGGCTCGAGGCGGGCGATCTGCTTGCGGATCGACTGGCGATCCTCCTTGTCGACGAAGTGGGCGCCGTAGGTGCAGCAGCCGTGTTCGTACTCCGGAGCCAGTTCGGTGAACACGCCCGGGCAGCCCTTGCCGTAGATGCAGCCGTAGTTCGACGTGAGGAAGGTCAGGTCGAACTGCCAGGTGTCACCGTCTTCGTCGTCGAAGGTGACCCACTCGTGGAGATCCGCCGGATAGTCGTGCATGCCGGGACCGTATCCGGCGCCCGATACGGTGCTCGACATGGCCGGAGAATTCGACGAGATACGTGGGCGCCTGGAGGGAATCGCCGAGGAGCTGGCCGATCTGGCCATCGTGCGGCTGCGTGAATCGATCGATGCCGGTGGCACCGAGTACCCGGTCGACGAGAAGCGGTTGACCCGTGCCCGCCGGGCCATCGAGAAGGCGATCCACCTGCTCGAGGAGCCCGACGACAGCGACTGGTAGGCCCGCCGCGCGGCCGATCAGATCGGCGTGTTGGCGTTGAGCCGGTCGATCAGCAGGCGCAGCATCGACCACTTGTGCTTGTCGAACTCGAAGGCGATCCGGGGCAGGTCGACATGGTCGTCGTCGCGGATCTCGGGCCTGGTCGCCTCGATCGCTTCGATCCCACCCTGCGTGAGCATCGGAGCGAACTCCTCGCTGAGAACGGCGAGTTCGTCGGGCCCCACGGGGCGGTTGAGCCGGAAGACGAGCTGGTCGCCGACGAAACGCATCGAGTGATACGAGCGATAGAAGTTGCAGACCTCGTCGACCGCTTCCTCGACCGTGTGGGCGACCCGGACGAGGCACATGTCGTCGGGGGAGATCAGGCCCGCGCCACCGAGCTCGGCGGTGACGAAGTCGTACCAGTGGTCCCAGTACGTGCCGCCCGGCTCGTCGAGGAGCACCACGGGCGCAGGCGCCGTCTTACCGGTCTGGATCAGGGTGAGCAGTTCGAAGCTCTCGTCCATGGTGCCGAAGCCTCCGGGGAGGAGCACGTAGGCCTCGGACTCCTTCATGAACATCACCTTGCGGGTGAAGAAGTACTTGAAGTTGATCAGCTTCGGGTCGTCGACGATGTAGTCGTTGGCCGCCGCCTCGAAGGGCAACACGATGTTGACGCCGAAGGAATGCGCGGCGCCGGCACCCTCGTGGCCGGCCTCCATGATCCCGGGACCGGCGCCGGTGATGACCATCCAGTCCTGTTCGACGATCCGACGGGCGAACTCCTTGGCGCACTCGTACGCCGGCTGGCCGGCCTTGATGCGAGCCGAGCCGAAGATCGTGCACTTGAGCCGGTCGCGGTAGGGGCCGAACACCTCGAAGCTGTAGCGCAGCTCCTTCATCGCCGCGGTGACGAGCTTGAGGTCGCCTCGCTCGTTGTCCTCGCGGCTGAGGCGCATCGCGGTCACGATCATCTCGAAGACGAGCTCACGATCGGCCTCGTCGACGTACTCGAGCAAGGCGACGATCTCGGCGTCGAGTTCATCGTCGCCGGTGCGGTATCGGGTGTTGATCTCGGTCACCGTTCGAACGCTAGTCCGAGTCGGGTTCGTATCTCGCGCCGCCGTCGACGGTTCAGGCCCCGGCGACGGGGATGGAGATGCGGGTCCGGCGGGTGGTCTCGAGCGGAAGACCGGCGAGGTCGGGACGGCCGTACAGGGTCGTGCGTTGGACGAGGCTGCGGCCCAGCGGCTCGACGACTCGGCGGAAGTCCTCGGCGGTGACCTCGGTGCCGTGGTCGGCACCGGCGGCCCGGGAGATGTTCTCGTCCATCAGCGTGCCGCCGAGGTCGTTGGCGCCGGCCTGGAGCAACTGGGTGATCGAGTCGAAGCCGAGCTTCACCCACGAACCCTGGATGTTGTCGATGCGGCCTCGGTAGGCGATGCGGGCGACCGCGTGCATGAGCACGACCTCGCGGAAGGTCGGTCCGCGGCGGGCCTTCTTCTGCAGATAGATCGGGCTGGCCATGTGCACGAACGGGAGACCCACGAACTCGGTGAAGCCGCCCGTCTCCTCCTGCAGGGCACGGGTGCGCAGGATGTGGTGCACCCAGTGTTCGGGGCGTTCGATCGACCCGAACATGATCGTGACGTTGGAGCCGAGCCCGACGGAGTGGGCGACGCGGTGCGCTTCGAGCCACTCCTCGGTGTTGATCTTGTCGGGGCACAGCGTGGCCCGGACATCGTCGTGCAGGATCTCGGCGGCGGTGCCGGGCAGGGACTTCTGCCCGGCTTCCTTGAGGCGGGTGAGGTAGTCGGCCAGCGGCTCCTGGTTGCGCTTGGCCCCCTCGGTCACCTCGAGCGCGGTGAACCCGTGGATGTGCATCCCCGGCACCGCCTCGTGCACCGCCCGAGCGACGTCGATGTAGTAGTCGCCGTCGAAGTTGGGATGGATGCCACCCTGCAGGCAGACCTCGGTCGCCCCGAGCTCGGCGGCCTCGATCGTGCGATCGGCGATGTCGTCGAGCTCCAACAGGTACGGCGTGCCGCGCAGGTTGAGCGACAGCGGACCCTTCGAGAAGCCGCAGAATCGGCACTTGAAGGTGCAGACGTTCGTGTAGTTGATGTTGCGGTTGGCGACCCAGGTGACCGTGTCGCCCACGATGTCCTGGCGCAGTTCGTCGGCGACCTGGGCAACGGCTGCGACCTCGCGGCCCCGAGCGCGGAAGAGGGTGAGGATCTCCTCGAAGCCGACGTCCTGGCCGGCGCGGACACCGTCGAGGACTTCCTTCACCACACCGGTGGCGTAGGGCTCGCCGGGGATGAGGGTCTCGGGATCGGCGCCGGTACCGACGTACCACTGGCTGCTGATGGTGCCCGTCAGCTCGAACTCGGCGCCGTCGTCGACCTTGGCCCGCTCCATCGTCCGCTCGGGCCACACCGAGCCGGCGTCGTCGCGGGCGTAGCCGTCGGAGTCCGAGCGGTCGGCGACCGGGAAGTGCAGGCCCGGGTCGAGCCATCGCTCGGGATCGCGAGCGAACGCGGGATGGATCGTGAGGCGCGGGGCCAAGGTGTGGCCCGCGGCTTCAGTGACGGCACGAAGCCGGTCGAGGTCGGGCCAGGGGCGCTCGGGGTTGACGTGATCGGCGGTGACGGGGGAGACGCCGCCCCAGTCGCTGACGCCGGCGTCGAGGAGGTCGCCGAAATCGTCGGAGAGGTTCGGCGGGGCCTGCACGTGCACGTCGAGGGGCAGGATCATGCGGGCCAGGGCGATCGCATCGAGGTAGACGTCTCGCGGGCATGGCTCGACGTTGTGCATCGCCGTGCCGTCCTTGGGCAAGAAGTTCTGGACGATCACCTCTTGCACGTGACCGTGCCGGGCATGGCTCTCGGCGATGGCCTCGAGTGCGTGGATGCGATCGGCCCGATTCTCGCCGATACCCACGAGGATGCCGGTGGTGTAGGGGATCTGCAGCTCGCCGGCCCACTCGAGGGTCTCGAGCCGCCGGGCGGGCACCTTGTCGGGTGCGCCTCGGTGGGCGTCGAGATCATCGCGGAGCGATTCGACCATCATGCCCTGGCTCGGGGTGACCGTCCGGAGCAGCGACAGTTCTTCGGGGTTCATCGCCCCGGTGTTGCCGTGGGGCAACAGGCCGGTCTCGTCGAGGACGAGTTGGGCCATGGCGGCGACATAGTGGACCGTGGAGTCGTAGCCGTGCCGAGTGAGCCAGTCGCGTGCGACGGGGTAGCGGTGCTCGGGCTTCTCGCCCAGCGTGAAGAGCGCTTCGTGGCAGCCCATCTCCGCACCCTGACGGGCGATCTCGAGGACGTCCTCGGGATCGAGATAGGGCTTGTCGAGGCGAGCCGGCGGCTGCGCGAAGGTGCAATAGCCGCACTTGTCGCGGCACAGCATGGTGAGCGGGATGAACACCTTCGGCGAGTAGGTCACCACCGAGCCGAACGCCTCGTCGCGGCGGGCTCGGGCCAGCGCGAACAGGTCGGCGCCGGTCAGGGTGTGGAGGTCAGTCACGAGCGGCCTCGGTTTCGCTGAGTCGACCGGGACCCGGTCGAGAGGAGATGTCGGTGGGCGCGACGGGCACGTTGCACGTCGTGCACCAGGGCTGGAGTTCGAGACGGGTGCCGCAGTCGTCGTGGACGAGTTCGGTGGGGGCGAGCCCGCCGCTCACGTACCGATCGCCCCAGCGCATCAACGCGACGAGTGCGGGGCTGAGATCGCGCCCCCTCTCGGTGAGTCGGTACTCGTAGCGGACCGGTCGATCCTGATACGGCACCTTCTCCACGATGTCGGCGTCGACGAGGGCGGCGAGCCGATCGGTGAGCAGGTTCTTGGCGATCCCGAGATCCTCCTGGATCCGCGAGAATCGCCGCACGCCCCGGAACAGGTCGCGAACGATCAGCAGCGTCCAACGATCACCGATGAGATCGAGGGTGCGCTGGATCGAGCAGTCGACGACGGGTGGGGTGGACACGAGGCCGCACCCTAGGGGAGTCGGTTTCGATTTTCAACCAACCCCACCGGGCGGCTCGCTCAGCGGAACACGTGGGTCGCGTACCAGCCGCCGGGGCCCTGCCAGAACCCCACCCCGACCTGGGTGTAGCGAGTGCTCGTCATGTTGCGGTAGTGGCCTGAGGAGTTGACCCACAGGTCGTGCATCAGGTCGGCGGCCGGGATTGGACCGGCGCCGCCGGCGCTCCACCATGCGATGTTCTCGCCGTAGGGCCCGGAGCTGTGCTCGAAGTCGCCGGTCTCGTGCATCGTGAACGACCACGTGCGGGCGAAGTCGTCCATCACCGTCGTGCGGCTGAGCGGTGCGAGCCCGAGTCCGACCCGCAGATCGTTGAGCAGATTGAACGACCGCTCCTCGGCCTCGAGCAGCGTCGCGAACTCCGCAGTGCTGCACACGCCGCCCGGGGTGACCGACACCGACGGCGACCCGACGGAGCGATACATGAACGTCGCGATCTCGCCGCGGGTCACGGCTCGAGCGGGGGAGAAGGTGGTCAGGCTCGTGCCCGTCGTGATGCCCTCGTCGACCATCCACGCGACGGCCTCGGCGAAGAAGTCGCCGGGGTTGACGTCGACGAACGGCTCGCTGCCCGCGCTGGGTTCGTCGGCGATGCGATACATGAAGGTCGCGACCTCGCCGCGGGTGACGAGCCGATCCGGGTCGAAGGTCGTGGGGCTCGTGCCGGTGGTGACACCGCTCGACGCCATCCACGCGACGGCCTCGGTGTAGAACCGACCCGGGTCGACGTCGACGAAGGGTTCAATGCCACCGTCGGGCTCACCGGCGAGCCGATGCAAGAAGACGGCGACCTCGGCGCGTGTCGCAGGCGCGTTGGGGGAAAAGCAGCCGGGCGCGGTGCCGTTGGTGATCCCCTCGTCGACCATCCACTGCACGGGCGCGGTGAAGAACGCGTCGTCGGGCACGTCGCCGAACCCCGCGGCGGCGCCGGCCGGGCCGGCGGACGCGACGAGAAAAAACAACGTCATGAGGGCGGCGGTGCTTCGACGGATCACAGTGGTGATGGCTCCCGGGGACGGACGCTGTTACATCGGAGCGTCACGCCCACCCCTTGACCGCGCAGCCGTCAGAATAGTGCGTTCGGCCCGTCCGTCGGCGGAGGGGTCAGTCGTCGGGGTCACCCTGGAGGCCACCGGCGGCGGCGAGGGCGCCGGCGAGGACGGCGGCCCGTTCGTACACGAGCGAGAGCCAGTGCTCGGCGGCCGTCTCCTGCCCGGAGAGCGGCACCCGGCCCAGGGAGCGGACCACGGCCTTGGGGTCGGGGACCTCGTCGATGGTGCGGATCGGCTCAGGGAGCGCCACCGGATCGCCCCAGAACTCGACCGGGTCGATCTTGGGCTCGTTGCGCTTGTTCTTGTTCTGGTTCTGCTTCTTGGCGTTCGACGACTGGCCCTTCGCCTCGCCGCCGGATCCCTTGGCCCGGTTCCGGTTGCGCTTGCGGCGGTTCTGGCTCATGCGTTCACCTCCACGACGTCGTCGGAGCCGACCTCGAGCAGCTGGGAGGCGTCGATGCCGAGCGCCTGCTGCAGCTGGTCGGCGTCGAGATCACCGATCGAACTCGACTTCGGGAGCGTGAGATCGGCGATCTGGCGCTTGCCCGCGACGACCTCCTCGACCCGCTCGTCGATCGTGCCGGGACACACCAGGCGGTGGCAGATGACGGTGTTCTTCTGGCCGATGCGCCAGACCCGGTCTCGGGCCTGGTCCTCGACGGCGGGGTTCCACCAGCGGTCATAGAGGACGACGTGGTTCGCTGCGGTGAGATTGAGGCCGGTGCCGCCCGCCTTCAGCGACAGCACCATCGCTCCGGCTCCCTCGGCCGCTTGGAATTCATCGACCAAGCGGTCACGGGCACCGCGGCTCAGCCCGCCGTGGTAGCACTCGATCGGTTTGCCGGTGCGTTCGCTCAGATACCCGGCCAGCTTCTCACCCCACGTGGCGAAGTGGGTGAAGATCAGGATCTTCTCGTCGGCGGCGAACACCGTCTCGATGATCTCGTTGAGCCGGTTGAGCTTGCCCGAACGGCCGTCGAGGCCGTTGTCGTCGGCCTGGTAGTTCACCGGGTGGTTGCAGATCTGCTTGAGCGCGGTGATCGCGGCGAGCACCGCCCCCTTGCGCTCGTTGGTGCCCTGCTCGGATTCCGACGTGGCGACCACCAGGCTGTCGATCACGGCCTGGTACAGACCGATCTGCTCCGGGGTCATCGCACAGTGGTCGAGCTCGTCGATGCGATCCGGCAGCTCCTCGGCGATGGCCGGCTCGGCCTTGGTGCGGCGGTAGACGAGGATGCCGTTGAGCGCTCGGAGCGCGTTCTCGCCGTCGCCACCCGACTGTCCTTTGGTCGCCGGTGTGAGCTGGGCGATGAACGGGGCTCGAGGACCCAGCAGGCCCGGATTGGCCCAGTCCATGATCGACCAGAGATCGCCCAGACCGTTCTCGATCGGCGTGCCGGTGAGCGCCAGGCGGGTGCGGGCGTCGAGGCGGCGCAGCTGTTGGGAGACCTCGGCGGTCGGGTTCTTGATCGCCTGGGCCTCGTCGATGACGACCTTGCCCCACTCGAAGTCGCTGAGCTGATCCATGTCGCGGACCGCGGTGCCGTAGGTGGTGATCACGACGTCGGCCGCACGCACCGCTGCGCCGAGCGCGGGACCCTTGGCCCGGCTACCGCCGTGGTGCACCAGCACCTTGACGTCGGGAGTGAACTTGCGAGCTTCGGCCGCCCAGTTGCCCACGACCGCCGGTGGGGCGATCACGAGGGCGGTGCCGTGGTCGACCGACAGCGCGATGCTCGCGAGGGTGGTCGGCGTCTTGCCCAGACCCATGTCGAGTGCGAGGCAACCGCCAAGGCCGGCCTCGTCGAGGAACGCCAGCCAGGCGAGAGCGTCGGCCTGGTAGCTGCGCAGCTCGCCGATGAAACCGTCGGGGGTGGTGGTCGGCTCCTCGGGGAGCGACTCGACGCTGCGCAACAGATCGGCGGCCCAGCCACCGCCGACGATGTTGACACCGCCCGACAGCGGCGAACCCTCGAGCCCGAGCGCATGGCGCAACATGTCGGCACCGCTGAGCCGGGTCTGGTCGGCGCGCTCGGCCAGCGCGGCGGCCGCCTCGGCGAGATCGTTCTTGTCGATCTCGACCCAGGTGCCACGCGACTTCACGAGGGGACGGGCCTCGCGTGCGAGCTGGGCGATGTCGGCTGCGGTGAGCTCGACGTCGTCGAATACGGCCGACCAACGCACGTCGGCCAACTGCTGGGCGCCGACGACGGTCTCGTCGGCTTCGCTGGTGAGCCGCAGCGACGCGGTCGCCTTCTTGCGCTTGAGCTGCGGGACCCGGACCTCGAAGCCGCAGGCGGTGAGCGTGTCGCCGCCGACGGTCATCAGGTTCCACGCCTCGTCCTGGGAGAGGATCACCTCACCGCGCCGGCGACCGCCGAGGCGAAGCAGCTCGGGGAAGAGGCGTTCGAGCCGGGCGAGCTGGGCCGCTGTGACCTTGGACTTCGACTTCGAGCTGGTCGCCAACGCGACCTCGACGGGATCCAGCCCGCCGTCGTCGTTGTGGGCGAGCACCCGCACGTGCCACGCGTCGGACTCGTCCGGCGGGTCGAGCTGCACGACGAGGCTGCGCTCGACGGCCCCGATGACGCTCTGCCCCCACTGCGCGAGCCGACGCACCACCTCGCCGCCCAGCTTGGTGGGAGCGTGGAAGGCGGTGCCGTCGAGATGGCACAGGGTCGCCTCGCCGACGTCGTTCTTGGTGAGGACTTCTGGCGGCGCCGCGGGCATCTCCATCTGGCCGGCGCCGACGGCGACGATCGCATCGGTGAGGTCGGCGATGGCGGCCAGGGCGAACTTCGTCGAGTCCTGCTCCCGGGCGCCGGCCATGGCCGCGCCGGGGATGGTGGCGGCGAGGTGGGCCAGGCGCTCGGGATCCACGAGCGCAGGCATCCAGCGGACGCGGAAGGTGCCGGCGTTGGCGTCGGACGGATCCTTGCGCCGCTTCTTCGACTGCACCAGCTGGGGGACGACACGACCCTGGGCGACCAACTCGACCGCCATCGCCGCGGCCTGCCCCATCCAGGTCACACTCGCGCCGACCGTGGGGTCCTCGGCCGTGTCGCCGAGCGCGACCAGCCAGCCGAGCGCACTCGACACCGGCGCCGACAGGGTCGAGACCCGACCGCTGCCGGGGATCTTCATCGTCGCCCGCTCGTCCCACTCGATGCCGCCGCCGTCGAGGGCCCGGACCCGCTGCAGCACGTCGTCGTGATGCTCACCACGGAGGTTGTGGCCGGCGGCCCAGGCGACGATGCGGCCGTCGGTACGCGACAGCTGCAACTGCATCGTGCCAACGTAGGGCGCCGGCTCGTCGGGCTCGGGTGGCGACGTGTCGTCGATCGCGACGAGTTCGTCCTCGTTCGCCGGCCCCGTGAGGACGGTCAGCTGGGCGTCGATCTTGAAGCA
>JBCBYI010000133.1:0-11675 GCA_039815945.1 Actinomycetota bacterium
CGAGCACGTTCCACGACGCCCAGAGCCCGTCGATCGAGAGATCGAGCCCCGCGAGGGTGACGGTGTCGCCGTCGCCGACGACGGGCAACAGCAGGGCGAAGGCGACGATCTGTGCTTCACCTACCCGGGCGAGCACCATCCGGTGTTCGACGGTGTCGACGTGACCATCGAGCCCGGCGAGCGAGTCGCGCTCCTCGGCCCCAACGGCTCGGGCAAGACGACCCTCGCCCTCCACCTCAACGGGCTGCTACAGGCCCAACGGGGGTCGGTGACGGTCAGCGGATTGGCGCTCGCTGACGACACGCTGCGCGAGATCCGGCGGCGGGTCGGCCTCGTCTTCCAGGATCCCAACGACCAGTTGTTCATGCACACGGTTCGCGACGACGTCGCCTTCGGTCCGGCCAACCTCGGCTTCGACGAGGCCGAGATCGAACGCCGGGTCCGACTCGCACTCGATGCCGTCGGCGCCGGCGAGTACGCCGAGACGGCCCCCCACCACCTGAGCGGCGGCGAGAAGCGGCGGGCGGCGATGGCCTCGGTCCTCTCGATGGATCCCGAGATCCTCGTGCTCGACGAGCCGACGTCGGGCATCGACCCTGTCGGGCGCCACGAACTCGCCGATCTGTTGACCTCGCTGCCCCAGACGCAGCTCGTCGTCACGCACGACCTGCCCTTCGCCCTCGCGACCTGTCCCCGGTCGCTGGTGCTCGACACGGGCGGCATCCAGGTCGACACCGACACCGAGACCCTTCTCGACGACCCGGAGCTGCTCGCCCGGCACCGGCTCGCGCTCCCCTTCGGCTACCGGGCCGGCGGCGCGGGCTGAGTCGATGGCACCCTCGGACCCACCCGATCTCGACCGGCTCGAGATCACCACCGCAAACGAGCTGTGGTCCTGGCTCGACGCGAACCACCACCGCGACGCCGGCGTCCTGCTCGTCACGTGGAAGGCGAAGCATCGCGATCGCTACGTCTCTCGCGACGAGGTGCTCGACGCGCTGCTCGCCCACGGCTGGATCGACGGTCGCCGCTACGCCCTCGACGCCTCCCGCACGATGCAGCTCATCAGCCCCCGACGCCATCAGAACTGGACGGAGTCCTACCGGACACGAGCGGAGCGGCTCACCGATGAGGGCCAGATGCGGCCACCGGGGTCAGCCGCCGTGGCGGCGGCCAAGGCGGCCGGCGCCTGGGACCACGCACCCGTGGCCGACCACGCCGCCCGTGGCACGAAGGTCCCGAACTACTGACGCTCGGCGGGGGCGACGCGCTCAGGCGGCCGAGACCGCCGCCGCGGCGACGAGGGCGAGCGCAGCGATGTTGGCGACCGTGCGGACGGCGTTCCACCGGTTCCACGGCGTCTCGTAGGTGAGCCGCCGCCGCCGGATCTCGTCGGGCGTGGCCATCTCGAGATCGAACTCGTCGAGTGCGTCGTTGAGGGGGACATTGCGTGCCGCCGTCACCCCGAAGACCCCGACGGTGTAGACCCCCGCCGCGACGGCGAGGAGCCAACCGGCGCGGTCGTCGCCGTCGACGAGGAGCACCACCGCAGTCGCGCCGAGCAGGATCGGGAGGCCGGCGAACGGCACGAGGAACCTCGGTGTCAGGATCTCCCGGTTGATGTGCTGCATGAGGGTCACGTACTCGACGTCGTCGAGCCGGCCGGTGCCGGGGATGACCGACACGACCCAGCCGTAGAAGAGCCCGGCGACCAGGCCGGTCATGACCACGCTGATCACGAGGAGGATGTCGACGACGCCCACGGCGTTCCCTTCGTTCGCGGACCCCGATCGTGGCACAACCCGGCGTCTCGCCGTCGCAACGGGGTCGGTACCATCCACGAGTCGGCGTACCGTCTTCGAGGACGGCCGCCGAAGAGAGGATGCCAAGATGCCCGAGTTCGAACGCCACGCTGCCGGTGGGTTCCCCACGGTCCGGATGCGTCGCAATCGCCGCCATCGCTGGACCCGCGACATGGTCGCCGAGCAGCAGCTGAGCGCAGCCGATCTCATCTGGCCGGTGTTCGTGCACGGCGGGCCCGACGCCCACGTTCCCGTGCCGTCGATGCCCGGCGTCGTGCGCTACTCGCTCGACTCGGTGGTCGATGCCGTCGGCGAGGCGGTCGAGTTGGGCATTCCGGCGATCGCCATCTTCCCGGCAACGGAGCCGGACAAGAAGACACCCGACGCCGAAGAGGCGCTCAACCCCGACAACCTCGTCTGCCAGGCGCTCCGAGCCCTCAAGGCGGCCTTCGGCACCGACGTCGGGCTGCTGGCCGACGTCGCGCTCGACCCGTATTCGAGCCACGGCCAAGACGGGCTCGTGCGCGACGGGTACGTCGTCAACGACGAGACCCTCGACATGCTCTGCCGGCAGGCGATCGTGCAGGCCGATGCCGGCTGTGACATCGCCGCACCGTCGGACATGATGGACGGCCGCATCGGCGCCGTGCGCCGGGCACTCGACGAGCACGGCCGCGACGACGTGATGATCATGTCCTACGCGGCCAAGTACGCCTCGGCGTTCTACGGCCCGTTCCGTGACGCGGTCGGATCGTCGGCCAACCTCGGTCAGGGCGACAAGAAGACTTACCAGATGAACCCGGCCAATGGCGACGAGGCGCTACGCGAGGTCGCGCTCGACCTCGCCGAAGGGGCCGACATGGTCATGGTCAAGCCCGGCATGCCCTATCTCGACATCGTCTCGCGGGTCAGCAGCACCTTCCAGGTACCCACCTTCGCCTATCAGGTGAGTGGCGAGTACGCGATGTTGGCGGGCGCCGCCGACAACGGCTGGTTGGCCCGAGAGGCTGTCGTGCTCGAGAGCCTGATGGCCTTCAAGCGGGCGGGGGCGAGCGGTGTGCTGTCCTACTTCGCCCTCGAGGCCGCGAACGCGCTGCGCTGACGCAGACATGTGATGCCGGGCCGACCGGGACCTAGGTCCCTGGTGGCGTCGTGGTCGGCCCGTCACCCTCGGGCGAGATGCTCCCTGCCCCCCGGCAGGCGGGCGTCGCTCCATCGCCTCATGAACCGAGCCATCGATGCCCTCCGCCGCCCCGACGATCGAGACGCCGACCGGCCTGAAGCCCGTGATCGACGTCGTGCCCGCCCACTGCTCGCAGGCGGCATCGGTGCGGTCTCTCGACTGCGTCCAGTCTCGCAGACGGGCCCTGACCGCCGACGTCGAGATCAGTTCGGCAGCGAGGCGAACCAGCGGGCGGTGGCGTTGTAGGCCATGTCGTGGCCCGCTTGGAAGTAGACGAGCAACGCCGAGCCCGACCGCTGGGCGTAGACCGGGGCCGGGTCGCCGGGACCGAAGTACGTCTCGACACCGGACCAGTCGGGAACGTCGGCGGGGACGACCCCCTGGCCGAACAGGCCGACCTGACCGGGGTTGAGCTGGTCCTGCGGATCGGCGAGGCCGTTGAAGACCTTGGCCGCGCCGGCGGCATGCACGAACGGATCCTGGATGCCCTGGGCGATGTAGACCGGCACCTCGTTCGCTTGGGCGACGTCGAGGTAGGTGACCGGACTGCGCTTCAGACACTCGTCCTGGACCGGTCCGGGCACGGTCGGGTTGCCGCCGCACGCGGTTGCGATGTGGGTGGCGTACGGGCGTCCGAGGCGCGCCGAGAAGTCGTAGAACTCGACCAGGTTCTGGGGCGGACCCCATGCTGCGACGGCGCTGACCTTCTCGGGGTGACGTCCGGCGAGGAGCAGCGCCATCATGCCGCCGCCGGAGTACCCGACGACGTACACGCGGTCGGCATCGACACCGGCTTGGGCGACCGCATGGTCAATGGCGTCGGCGGCGTCCTGCACGGCGAGATCGGAACCGACGGCATTGGCGTTGTCGTTGCGGCCTCGGAAGTCCGGCGCGATCACGGCCCAACCGTTCTCCTGGGCCCACTGGGCGTACGGGATACCGGCGTGCTGGGTGTAGCCCGCACTCCACGAGTGCAGGATCACCATGAGCGGTTGGTCGCCCTCGCCGGTGGGCGGAAGCCAGAAGGCGGGCTGCTGGGCACCGTCGAGCGTCGACGGGATCCGGATGTCCTGGAGACCAGGGACCGACGAGAACCAACGGGCGGAGCCGGTGGCGACGAAGCTGCTGAAGTCACCGATCGTGTTGAGACCGGCCAGAGCGTTGAAGGTCTCGCAGCCGGCGGAGTCCTGATCGAGCACCACCGCGGGCGAGCCCTGGTAGCGGTGGAAGAAGGTCGCGAGCTGACCGCGGGTGACGAGGCGGTCCGGCTCGAAGGTCGTGGCCGTCGTTCCGGTGGTGATGCCCTGCTGGAGCATCCAGCCCACGGGAATGATCTGCCAGTCGCGGACGACGTCGGTGAAGCGAGGCGCCGGGGGCGCGTCGGGCGACCCGGCGAGGCGGTGCAGGAGCACGGCGAGCTGCCCGCGGGTCAGGTACTCCCGCGGGGCGTACGTGCCCGGGGTCGTGCCGGTGGTGATGCCGTTCTCGGCCATCCACGACACTGCGTCCTGTTGCCAGTCGGCGGCGATGTCGCCGAACACGTGGGCTGAGGCCGGGGCCGGCGAGCCCTCCATGCGCCACATCATCGCTGCGGCCTGACCGCGGGTGACGGGATCCTCGGGCGCGAAGCACTCCGGCGTGACGCCGTCGGTGATCTCGTTGTCGACGAGCCACTGCACCGCGTCGGTGTAGTAGCGATCCGACTGCACGTCGCCGAAACCGGCGACACCGGCGGCGGGCGACGAGGCGAGGGTCACGCTCGTGAGTGCCATCGACACCGCGAGCGCGCCGGCCAGGGTTCGACGCTGCATGGTGGGAAGCCTCCCGGCCGGGTCAGCTACCGACGGCCGACGTGGTCGTGGGCGGCGGCGCGGGCGCCTGCGTGGTGGGAGGTGGCGGCGGGGCCGTGGTGGTCGTGGTCGTGGTGGTCGTCGTCGTTGACGTGGTCGTCGAGGTCGTGGTGGTCGCCTCGACGACGGTCGTCGTGGGAGCGGCGGCCGGGGCCGGCGTCCAACTGAACTGGAAGCGGCAGGTGTCCTCGGCCGCGTCGGACAGGTTCACGGTGTGGCCGGCGAGCAGCTCGACCGAGCCGTCCTCCACGTCGCACCCGTCCACCTCGAGGGTCAGCTCCCCGGCGACCTGGGCAATCAGCGCGGCCGGTGCACCATAGGTGCACGCCGCCCCTTCGGCGTCGACCGCATCGGAGAGGGCCGCCGGGACCGGCCCGCAGTCCACGTTCTCGATGGGCGACGCGACCCGCTCGACCGCAGGCGCCGGCTCGGACGCCGGCTCGACCGACAGATCGTCGCTACCGCCGCACGCAGCGAGGAGCAGCACGGCGGCCACGAAGCCGACGATGGAGGCGGGGCCACGCCACCCACGGGGGCGGATCGCGTGATCGTTGGAGATCGCTGAAGTTCGCATCCCCGCCCCATCGGTTCCGAGCGGGACCTCTTGAGTCCTTGCGGCGATGTCACCCAGCGTGGCCGAGAGCCTTGCGCTCCGTGCCCGCATGGTGTCCAGCCGTTGCGCTGATCGAGAGCGTGGTCTTCATGTCGGACCCCTTCCCCTGTGCGGCGCCGCTGCTCCGCCTCCGTGAGGCTTCGCACGCACTCCCCCGGGAGGAGCGCGATCAGCAGGCCGACCAGCCTCGATGGAACGCGAGCATGTCCTGGGTGAAGAGGTCGGGTTGGGTTCCGATCCCACCGATCGCTGCGCCGCGGACGCCGTGCCCGCTGTCGATGGCCGAGATGAACGCATCACGGTCGGTCGCCGCCGGGTCGGGCGCCCCGACCGTCGGCAGGATCATGGCACCGTCGTCGGCCAACATCACGGTCGGCGCGGTCGGCGCCACGCTCGCCTCGGCGATCGTGTAGGGCTCCTCGAGCCGATCGAAGCTGTGGTGAGCGTCGGGCACCACGCGGATCGACGCGTCGGCGCCCCGCTGCCGCAGGGCGTGGATCTGCGCTTGCACCTCTTGCACCGAGCACCACTCGTCCCGTTCGCCGATGATGGCGCGAACGACGGTCGGCCCGACGTCGGCGTCGAGGAACTGTTGCCCACACCACGGATAGACGGCGTACAACGCGGCGAGCGCGACATCGGAGCCGATCAGCGCGTCCGCAAAGCGGCGGTGCGCCGCGATGGTGACCGCCGATCCGCCGCGACTGTGACCCTGCGCGCCGATGCGGTCGGGATCGAGATCGCCGCGCCCCCGGAGGATCCGCACGGCGGCGAGCACGTCGAAGGCGGAGGCCGCGAAGCTGTAGTGGGTCTGTTTGGCGACGGTCGACTCGACCGATCGAGCACCGAACGGGTCGAGCACGCACACGGCGAAGCCGGCCTCGACGAGCGTCTCGGCGTGGTGTTCGTGGTTGGGTCCCACGCCCAGGCTGCCGGGCACGACGATCACCGTCGCTGGCCGTGTCGACCCCTCGGGCACGAACAACTGGGCGTCGATGTCGATCCGCTCGCAGCCGTCGGGATCGGTGATCGCCTGGTGGTGGTTGACCGGATTGGCGCTGGGGATGGTCAGCACCTCGCCCGCCACGCCGGCGTAGGTGATCGAGCGGTCACGGAAGCGTTCGGTCTGCACGCCCGGGATCCTAGGTTCGGCGACGCGTGGCTCCGGGAGTCATCGGGGCCGATGCGCGTCGACGAGCCGATCGAAGTACTCGTTGGCTTCGGCATCGTCGACTTCGACGAGCCCGTGCAGTTCGAGACTGACCCGCCCGTGGCCGGCCGCCCAGAGGCGGGTGGCCACCGTGCGCACATCACCCTCGAGCCGACCGTCGGCGCAGGCCGCCCGCACGGCGTCGACGAGGGGTTCCATCGTCGATGCCGCGAACGCCAGGCTCTCCCGCGGCGGGTCGTAGTCGGCGATGGGGCGTCCCGTCATCAGCTTGTAGTGGTGCGGGTTCGCGAGCGCGACGCGGCGGTACGCCAGCGCGAGGGCGCGCAGCTGTTCGATCGGGTCGTGGAGGTCGGGCATCGCCGCGATCTCGTCGGCCAGGCGCCGATAGCCGGAGCGGAACAACGCGTCGGCGAGACCGGGCTTGCCGCCGAACCGGGTGTACACGGCCTGGGTGGATGTGTCGGCCAGATCCGCGATCCGGCGAAGCGAAAGTGCGTCGGGGCCTTCGTCGGCGAGCAGATCGTCCGCCACCCGGAGGACCCGCTCGCGCATCGTCTCGGCGTCACCGTCGCTGTCGTCAGGCTTGAACTCGTCTGCGGACATGCCCCGACCTTACCTAGAACGGTGCCATAACACTGTTGCACCGTTCTCATAACGCTGTTATGGTCGTCGTATGAGCGCATGGACCCGTGGCACGAAGGCCCCCGTCGCCGACGAACTCGACGTCGCTGACCTCGTCGTGAGTGAGGGGGTGATGCCTCCGGTCTCCGGGCGACTGGTCCGCCTCGGCCCGAACCCCGTCGGTCCCGTCGACGAGCACTACCAGTGGTTCGGAGGAACGGGCATGGCCCACGCGATCGACTTCGACGGAGGTTCACCGACTCGCTTCGTCAATCGGTGGGTTCGCACGCCGGAGGTAAGCGAAGCGCTCGGCGAGCCACAACGCTTCGAACCGCTCGACTCCGACATCGCCAACACCAGTGCGATGTTCGTCGCTGGCGAGCTCCTTGCGATGACGGAGACCTGTGCGCCCTACGTGCTCGGGCAGGATCTGGAGACCGTCCGGCGCGAGGATTTCGGCGCCGGCGTCACCGAGTTCACCGCACATCCCCACACCGACCCCATCACGGGTGAGGTCTTCGCCATCGGCTACGGCGGCAACCACGACCCGGCGTGCACCGTCCACCGCATCGACGCCGACGGCGTGCTCCAGGATCAGCGTCGCGTCGAACTGCTCGGCGCCCGCTCGATCCACGACGTCGCGGTGACCGAGCGATACGTCATCGTCTGGGATCTTCCGCTCGAGTTCGACGACGACGACCCGAACCTCTTCCCCTATGCATGGAATCGTGACGGCGCCGCCCGCATCGGCCTCGTCGACCGGGCCGATCTGCACCGCCCGGTGCGCTGGTTCGACATCGACCCGTGCTGGGTGTTCCATCCGCTCAACGCCCACGACACCGACGACGGCGTCGTCGTCGACGTCGTCCGGTTCGACCGCATCTTCGACATCGATCGCACCGGCCCGGGCGACCCGTATCCCCCGCAGCTGTGGCGTTGGGAGCTCGACCTCGGCGGCAACACCGCCCGGCAGACGCTCGTCGACGACCGCGTTCAGGAGTTCCCTCGGCTCGACGCCCGCCGCTGGAGCCGCCCGTACCGATACGGGTACACCATCGAGCTGATGTCGGCCGCCGGCGGCCCGTCGATCATCGCCCACGATCTCGAGGGTTCCGAGACCCAGTCGTGGTCGACCGAGCGGGGCCGGTCCCTCTCCGAAGCGATCTTCGTCCCGGAGTCGGCCGACGCCGGCGAGAACGAAGGCTGGCTGCTCGCGATCGATTCCGATCCCGAACACAGCGATCTGGTGGCCTTCGACGCCACGGCTGTCGCTGCCGGGCCCATCGGGCGCGTGCGCCTCCCCCAGCGCATTCCCGACGGGTTCCACGGCGACTGGATCCCGACCCCTGACTGACGAGGCCTTGGCCCTCAGCGACGGCGGGCGGCTCGCAGCTCGGCGAAGAACCCCTTGAGCGCAGCCGCGCACTCGTCGCCGAGCACGTTGTGCACCACCTCGAAGTTGTGGCGCAATCGGGGGTCGACGGCGAAGTTGTAGACCGAGCCGAGTGCCCCGGCCTCCAGGTCGGGCGCACCGAACACCACCCGCTCGATTCGGGAGTTCACGAGCGCACCTGCGCACATCGTGCACGGTTCGAGCGTGACGACGAGCGTGGCGTTGTCGAGGCGCCAGGTGCCCAACTGCTCGCAGGCGTCGCGCATCGCCAGGATCTCGGCGTGGGCGGTCGGGTCGGTGGTGAGCTGCCGCTCGTTGTGGCGCGAGGCGATGACCTCACCGTCGACAACCACCAGTGCCCCGACCGGGACGTCGCCGTGCGGGATGGCCAGCTCGGCCTCGGTCAACGCCAGCCGCATCAGGTCCTCGTAGTCCACGCAGGGACTCTAGGGCGCAGTCCCAGCCGGCCGCGACAATCCGACGGCTGGCTGATCGAGGTCACAGCAGCGGCATACCGGGCCGAGCCGGACCAGTTCGTCGCCGCACCGATCGCGGTGCGAGCAACGGTGATCGCATCGGTCGCCGTAGCCATCGGCGGGGTGGAGGCTGGAGGCCCGCTCGAGGCTTTCCCGGAGGTCGACCGTGTCGCCGATGACGGCGGCGAGGGCGAGGATCGACCCGCCGATCAGGAGAAGCAGCATGACGATCACCGGTCGTGCCGAGCCTGATCGGCGGCGAGCCAGACGACGAGCCCGTGGATGCCGAGACCGGGGAACCAACCGACGAACGACCACAGCGACCACCACGCCTCGATGTGGCCGGTGCTGCCGACCCACAGGTTCGTCAGCAGATTCACTGCGAGCATGAACGTGAGCGAGACGGCAGCCACGCCGGCGTGGGCCTGGAAGGCCCTCACCTGCCGTGCGTGCGTGGCCTCGGCCTCGGTCGACCGGTGGTCGGGACTAGGCGCTTCGAGCGGGGTTGTCATGGGCGCTTCCCTTCGTCGGGAGTCGAGTCGAGATCGCCTTGGGCGTCGCGCCGGGCCTTCACTGCGGTGAGCGGGCCGACGGTCGTGGCGATCCACAACGCCAGCGGCCAGGCCGGGTGGTCGGTTGCAATGATCACGACCGCCCAGCCGGCGGACACGACGAGCCACGACCCGAGGAGGGTGTTCACGAGGCCGGAGCGATGACGTCGGGCCGGCGGAGCAGCACGATGCCGGTCCAGGCGAACCAGGCGATCGAGCCGAGCCCGAAGATCATGCCGACGTCGCTCAGACCGGGGACGAGCGTGACGAGGGCGGCCACGGCGCTCACGAGCCCGAGCACGTTGAGACCGGTCGGGAGCCGGCCCGTGCCCCAGGCCGCGATGCTGACCAGCAAGATCCAGACACCGCCGACGAGTTCATTGCCGCCTCCGAGGCCGTCGGTGACGGCGTCGACGGCCGACCACAGCTGCTCCGCGGCGTCGGGATCGGCTTCGTCGAGATCGGCCACGGCCGCGATCCCGATGTTGGAGATCATGCCCGTGGCGAACATCAGGCCGGCCCAGATCAGGGCGAACACCGCGCCGATGTCGGCCAGCTGCGGGCTGACGTCGACCAGGCGACGGTGGAGGGATCGGGCGAGCGGGATGATCGCAGCTCCGAAGATCACGAAGATCACGAGGTACCAGACGTAGAGGGTGCCCTGGTGGCCGATCAGGAAATCGACCGACTCCTCGGGCGTGGTGTCGGTGGCGGTGTAGTCGCTCAGGCTGGTCACGAAGAGGGCGATGCCGAAGAGGAACGTCGCCGCGGCGATCAGGGCGCCGATCGCACCGGCTCGTGCGCTGTCGTTCGCCGCTGTGGTCCCGGGGGTGGTCGTGGTGGTCATGGGGTTTCCTTTGATGGGGTGGGGAGAGACGGGGCGGGGTGGTCGACCGGGGTGAAGCTCACGATCTCGATGGCGAGCGTCGTGAGCTGGTTGATCACGCCGTGGAGGTGGGATGCGTCGCGAACGTCGCCGATCAGGCGAGTGCGTCCGTCGGCGCCCGGGGCGATCGAGAAGTCGTCCGCGAGCCGGGCGAGGAGACGCTCGCTGGCGCGACCCCGGATGATGATCTCGTAGCTGACTGGCTCGTTCATGGCCCCACCATCGGGCACGACCGGGTGGTTCGTCTTCGCCCCTCACCCGATCTCACCCGGGTGAGATCCCGTCCTGCAGGGCGGCTCCACCTTCAGCCCGGCCCTAGGCTTCCCTCATGGCAGGCGGCGAAGCGCAGGCGCTGGTGACGACGAAGCTGAGCCCGCCGTCGCTACCGGTCGAACTGGTCGCCCGCCGCCGGCTCAACGACGTGCTGGATGCCGCTGCGGCCGACCCGCTCGTCCGGGTCGTCCTGGTCAGCGCGCCCGCCGGCTCGGGCAAGTCGACCCTGCTCGCGGCCTGGCAGCGGCAACGTACGGACGGCGCATGGCTACAGGCCGACCCCGCCGATCGCGACCCGGCCCGCTTCTGGGGGCATGTCGTCGGGGCGCTCGCCCGCCTCCACCCCGATCTGGAAGCCGTGCGACCGGCCGTCACCGCGGCCGCCGTCGACGCGCTCCCCCTGATCGAGCGGATCGCGAACGAGCTCGCCACGTCCCCACCGACGACGCTCGTGATCGACGACTACCACCTGATCGACAATCCGAGGATCGACGAGGCCCTCGAACGCTTCATCGAACTGGTGCCCGAGCACGTCCTGCTGATCCTCGGAACGCGGGTCGACCCGGGCGTGCGCCTGTCGCGGCTGCGGGTGCGGTCCCAGCTCGTCGAGGTGCGGGCCGACGACCTCGCCTTCGCACCCGACGAGGCCGGTCAGCTCCTCGCCGACGAACGACTCTCCGACGATCACACGATCGCACTGCGCGATCGCACCGAAGGCTGGGCGGCTGGACTCGTCCTGGCCCGCCTCTCACTCCACCGCAGCGACGACCACGACGGGTTCGTCGCCGCGTTCCAGGGCGACGACCGTCTCGTGGTCGACTACCTGACCGACGAGTACCTGGCGGGTGTCGATGGC
>JBCBYI010000134.1:0-11663 GCA_039815945.1 Actinomycetota bacterium
GTGGGGCGTCCGGCGCGCGCCCGAGCGAGGGCGACCCGCTGGCGTTGACCGCCGGAGAGTTGGTCGCCGAGTTGCCCGACTTGGGTGTCGTACCCGTCGGCCCACAGTTCGATCTCCTCGGCGATGTGGGCGAGCCCGGCGGCGCGCCGCACGTCGTCGTCGCTGATCCACGTCCGTCCGAAGCGGATCGCCTCGGCGACGGTTCCGGACTGCAGTTTGCTGACCTGCGGCACGTAGGCGACATGGCGATGCCACCAGGCCTCGTCGACGCGGTGCAGATCGTGGCCGTCCAGGGTGATCGACCCGGTCGTCGGTCGACGCAGGCGCAGCAGCAGCGACATCAAGGTCGACTTGCCCGAGCCGGATGCGCCCACGATCGCGACGAAGTCGCCCGGTTCGATGGTGAGCGAGACGTCCGTGAGCGCGGCGTCGTCCGCGTCGTCGTAGGCGAAGCCGACCTCGTCGACGACGAGCGGCCCGAAGCGGGCGGGCTCGATCGGATCCTGCGGGGTCGGGGAGCTGTCGAGGAGTCGACGCTCCTCGTCGAGCAGTTGATTGACGACCGGGAGCACCTCGTTGATCGCCTGGTACGCGGCCTGTGCGGCCTGGCCGTAACTCAGCGAACGGAGCAGCATCAAGAGGGCGGCGGTGAGCACGGCGAAGTCGGTCGAGCCGACGTTGGTGATCACGGCGAGCATGCCGAGCACGAGCGCCATCGCGCCGATGCGGTACACGACCGAACTCATCCGATTGACGAAGCGCAGCCGTTGGGTGCGCGCGGCGACGACCCCGATCTGTTCGGCCACGGCGTCGGTCGCCTGGTCGTCGGCCCCGAACGACTTCACCTCGAGGGTCGTTTCGAGCCGTTCGACGACCGATGCGCTGAGCGAGCGGGCGGCGCGCATGTGGGCGTCGCCCGAGCGGCGGCCCATGCCCAGGATCGGTCGGAGGATGGCGAGCATCACCATCAGCCCGCCGGTCACGGTGATCGCCGCGAGCGGGCTGAGCACGAACGCGGAGACGGCGAGCGTGGTGAAGTTGGCGATCGCCACCATGCCGTTGCCGAGTTGGGCGGTGACGGTCGACGCCTCCGAGGTCAACGAGTTGAGGATGTGCTGCTGGTCGCCGCGCTGATGCAGGCGCTGGGCGTCGTAGCCGGCTCGGCCGTAGGTCTCGAGCAGATGGATCCGGACCTTGCGCTGCGCGGTTGCCTGCAGCGCAGCCTGACTCCACGAGATCGTGATCTCGACGACGACGAGCACGAGGACGAGCGCGGCGCCGATCCAGAGCAGTTCACCGGTGGAGGCGGCGAGTTCACCGAAGGGGCCGAACGAGCCCGTGGCGAACGACGGGTCGCCGGTGAGGCCGGCGGCCGCCCGAGCGATGACGAGGAGCAGGAACGCCTGCACGAACCCGGCGACGATCGAGAACACGGTCACGATCGACAGCAGGCGGCTGTCGAAGCCGATCAGGCGTCGGTTGCCCAACGCCGTGCGGAGGGCAGCACCGGAAGCTCGAACCGAACGAGGGCGGGGCATGGGGATCCTTGGTCGACGCCACCCGGTCCAACGCGCCGGGAGAGCGCTTCTCCTGCTCATCGGCGTTTCCGGCCCGGAGATGAGGGGCACATGGGTCGAACGGCCCAGGTTCAGGGAAACCAGATCCGGTGACGGAAGCTGCCCTCGAGACGACCGATGCGACGCCCGAGCTGTTCGGCGTAGGCGATCCGTCGGTCCGATCGTGCGAGATCGGGGACTCGGGCGAGATAGCCGAGGTAGGAGCGCAGCACGACGCCGAGCCGATCTCGGCGTTCGCCCCGTTCGCGGCCGTGGCGGACGTGGAGGTCGACCGAGGCCCGACCGAGGTGGCGACCTCGGCGCCACGCCTCGCCGGCACCGTCGCGGAGGCGGACGTGGTAGACGGCGCCGGGCTCGAACGCAGGGTCGGTGCCACCGGCGCTGGCGCGGAGCGAGAAGTCGATGTCCTCGCCGTGGCGAAGGGCGGTGTCATTGCCACCGAGGCGTTCCCAGAGATCGCGTCGACAGCCGAGACCGGCGCTCGACGCGACGGGCGTGTCGCCGACGCACGGGAGGGCGTCGACGTTGACGACGTGGTGGGCGGCGACGGCTGGCGGGTTCAGGCGGTCGTAGTCGAAGCGGCTGGCGACGAGCGGCTCGTTGCGGAGCGCTTCGCCGATGGCGGCGACCCAACCGGCACCGACGATGTCGTCGTCGTCGACGAAGGCGAGGTTCGGAGCTGCCGCAGCGTCGACCCCGGCGTTGCGGGCGTAGCTGGGGCCACGGCCGTCGGTCGCGGTGACGATCTCGAAGGGAACCGGCATCTGTCCGGCCCACCGGGCGAGGACCTCCGGGGTCGCGTCGGTGGAGGCGTTGTCGACCACGACGACCTTCCAACTGCCGTCGCGCCACGTCTGGTCGGCGAGCGAGGCGAGGGCCTCGTCGACGAGGTCGGCTCGGTTGTGGGTGGTGACGATGACGGCGAGTTCGGCGGTCACGGGAACCACCTTCTGGTCGCCCGAGAGCCGCGCAGTCGGCCGACGCGACGTCCGGCCGCCTCGCTCCAGTGGGCCCGGCCCGTCTCGGTGGTGGTCCAGCGCAGTTGGGGGAGCAGGCGGAGCCAACGGGCGATCGCCACCGGCAGCCGGTCGGCCCGCACGCCGACGGCATCGCCGTGGCGGGCGAACAGTTCGGCTTCGGCGAAACCTCGCCGGGTGCCGCGGCTCCAGGCGGTCGAGGTGCTCGTGCGGAGGCGGGCGTGGTTGACCGCGTCGGCGCAGAAGTACGGGATCACGTCGCCCCGTCGGGCGATGCGCAGACCGAGGTCGGCGTCTTCGGAGAAGGCGAGCTCCTCGTCGGCCCCGCCGACGTCGTGCCACAGCGTCCGGCGGATGCCGGATCCGGCACCGTCGACGATCGGGACGCCGAAGAAGGTCCCGAGCCGTCGGGTCTGGAAGGAGTGGAGTTCGGCGATCGCCGGCTCGTTCAGCAGCGTGTAGTCGATCCGGGAGGCGACGTAGTCGTGGTCGCGGAGCGCCTCTGCGATCGCGCCGACCCAGCCCGGGTCGAGGACGTCGTCGTCGTCGACGAAGGCGATGCTGCGGGCAACCGAGATCGCCGCGCCGGCGTTGCGGGCGTACGCACAGCTCTGGCCGTCGGTCGCCGAGTGCAGCGTCGCCGGCACCGGCATCTTGTCGGCCCAGCGTTCGAGCAACTCGGGCGTCGCGTCGGTCGACGCGTTGTCGACGAACAGGATCTCCCAGTCGCCGTCCCACTCCTGCTCGGCGAGCGACGCGAGGGTCTCCTCGATCAGATCGGCGCGGTTGTGCGCGGTCAGGATCACACTCAGTTCGGTCACGGGTACCACGTCCGTTCCCGCAGGCTGCCCTCGAGGTGCCCGACGCGGCGGCCGAGCTGCCACATCCAGATCAGTCGGGGTCCCTCGTGGCGGATGGTCGGTAGCCGGCGCAGCAGGCCGGCCCAGGCCTTGAGCAGACGCAGGGGCGACATCGCCCGCTCGTCGGTCGCGGTGCGGTGCTCGGCGAACAATCGAACCCGGGCGGTGGCGAAGCGTCGGCCTTGGGTGAAGCTCGACCGCAAGCCGCCGCGGAGGCGCACGTGGTAGACGGCGTCGGCGACGAAGATCGGTTCGACGCCCACCGCCACCGCCCGCAGCGAGAAGTCAGCGTCCTCGGCGCCGTAGCCGAGCTCGACCCGCTGGCCGTCGAGGTCGTCCCAGAGCCGACGCCGACATGCGAGTCCGCCGCCGGACACGATCGTCACGCCGAAGATCTCACCGAGTGCATCGGTCTGGAAGCTGCCTCGATAGCGGGCGAGTTCTGGCGGGTTGAGCAGCGCGTGCTCGTGGCGGGGGCCGGCGAAGTCGGCGTGACGGAGCGCGGTGCCCATCGCGGCGACAAAGCCGGGAGCGATCACGTCGTCATCGTCGAGAAAGGCGACGTTCGTTGCCGACGAGGCGGCGACGCCGGCGTTGCGGGAGTAGCAGAGGTTGTGGTCGTCACGGGCCTCGACGACCCTCGTCGGCACGGGCATCTTGTCGGCCCAGCGTTCGAGGATCTCGAGCGTGGCGTCGCTGGAGTCGTTGTCGACGAGCACGACGTCCCACTCGCCGTCCCACTCCTGTTCGGCGAGCGAGGCGAGCGTCTCCTCGACGAGGTCGGCGCGATTGTGGGCGGTCAGCACGATCGAGAGCTCGGTCATCAAACCGCCGCCCAGGTGCGGTACCTGATCGCGCCGCGGAGCCGGCCGAGCTCGTAGCCGACGTCGAAACTCCAGCGGATGCGCTGCACCGGGTCGCCGAGCCGGCGCATGCGGAAGGCGAGCGCGACCCAGCGGCGAGCCCAGTCGCGCGGCGAAAGCGTTGGGCCGGTGGCGACGTCGCGGTGTTCGGCATGGAGACGCACCCAAGCCCGGCCGAACCGTTCTCCTTGCTCGAATGCCGAGCGAGCACCGGACCGCAGGCGCATGTGGTAGCGGGCGTCGGCGGCGAGCGTCGTGCGGGGTTCGGCCACGCGAGCCACGCGCAGAGCGAAGTCGATGTCTTGCCCGGTGCGGAAGTCGGGATTGCTGCCACCGGCGAGTTCCCAGAGCGCCCGTCGACACCCGAGGCCGCCGCCGCTCACGACGCGAACGCCATGGAAGCGGCCGAGCTCGTCGAGCTGGTTCGAACGGGTTGCGGCGAGTTCGGGCGGGTTCAGCAGCGCGAAGTCGTGCCGGCTGCCGACGAGATCATGGTCGCGGAGCGCCTCAGCGATCGCCGCGACCCAACCGGTGCCCACGACATCGTCGTCGTCGACGAACGCCACGCTCGTCGCAGCGGTCGCGGCGACGCCGGCGTTGCGGGCCCAGCTCGGACCGTGCCCGGCGGTCTCGACGACGATGCGGGCGGGCACCGGCATCTTGTCGGCCCAGCGCTCGAGCACCTCGATCGTGTGGTCGTTCGAGTCGTTGTCGACGAACACGACGTCCCAGTCGCCGTCCCATTCCTGTTCGGCGAGCGCGGCGAGGCCCTCGTCGATCAGGTCGGCCCGATCGCGAGTGGTGACGATGACCGTCAGCTCGGGATTCGTCGTCGGTTCAGGCATGGCACTCAGACGCGATCGACACCTCGCCGGTCACGCACTCCCGAGATCCCATCGGCCGTTTCCGGCCGGAGATGACCGATTTCAGCCAGCCAGGGGAGAGGAGAGCCGCTCGGTCACTGCGGCGCGGATCTCGGCGTCGAACGCGCGGATGTGCTCTTCCATGAGCTCGCCGGCTCGGTCGCCGTCGCCGGCGCGGAGGGCGTCCATGATCTCGGCGTGCTCGTCGACGGCGTGGCGCATGTCGGCGACGTCGGCGAGGTAGAGGTGCCAGAGCCGGTCGGATTGGGCGTAGAGCATGTCGAGGGTGTCGACGAGGAAGCGGTTGCCGGCCGCCTCCCACATGATCTCGTGGCCGCGGCGATCGATGTCCATGAGGTCCTGGTTGCCCGATGCGGCGCCGACCCCGCCGAGGGCGGCATCCATTGCTTGCCAGTGCTCCTCGGTGCCGCAGGCGGCGGCGAGACGGGCGGCGTAAGGCTCGAGCACCGAGCGAGTCTCGAAGAGCATGGACAGTTCGGAGACCTCGATGCCGCTCACGAACATGCCCCGGCGGGGGATGACGGTGACGAAGTGTTCCCGAGCGAGGCGCTGCAGCGCCTCACGGATCGGGGTGCGGCTCATGCCGAGCGTCTCTTGGAGGGCGTCCTCGCGCAGCACGTCGCCGGGCGCGAAGTCGAGGCGCACGATCATGCGGCGCAGTTGCCCGTAGGCCTGTTCGGAGAGGGAGAGATCTTGTTGCATCATCGAAGGCGAGGCCGTACCATCCAAATGATACACGGGTGATATATCAATCCGTCAAGCGACATCCGCTGGGTCGAGCAACATCCGCTGAATCAAGCAAGAACTCGAACATGAGGGGAACAACGTGAGCGACTTCCCGACCTCCGCCAAGGTCGTCGTCATCGGTGCCGGCATCGTCGGCAACTGCCTGGTCGGCCATCTGGCCCGCCTGGGCTGGACCGACATGGTCCTGCTCGACAAGGGCCCGCTGCCGAACCCCGGTGGTTCGACCGGTCACGCGTCGAACTTCATCTTCCCGGTCGACCACAACAAGGAGATGGCCCTGCTCGGTGAGCAGTCCGCCAACCAGTACCGCGACATGAACCTCTCGGTCGACTCCGGTGGCATCGAGGTCGCTCGCACCCAGGAGCGCATGGACGAACTCCAGCGCCGCATGACCTCCGCCATGGCGTGGGGCATCGAGGCACACCTGCTCACCCCCGAGCAGGTCAAGGAGCACGTGCCGTTCATCAACGAAGAGGTCATCCTCGGCGGCTTCTACTGCCCGACCGTGTCGGTGGTCGACTCCCTCGAGACCGGCACCGTCATGCGCAAGGAGGCCATCGGGACCGCCGACCTCCAGGTCTTCGCCAACACCGAGGTCCTCGACATCCTCACCGACGACACGCCGCGCCCGAACGGCCGCCGCAAGGTCACCGGCGTCGTCACCGACAAGGGGACGATCGACGCCGAGTACGTCGTCGTCGCCTGCGGTGTGTGGTCCAACCAGATCGCCTCCATGGCCGACACCTACATCCCGCTGGTTCCCGCCGTGCACCAGATGGCCGACGTCGGCCCGATCGACGTGCTCGCCGAGACCAACAACGAGATCGGCTACCCGATCGTCCGCGACATGGACACCTTCTGCTACGAGCGCCAGTCGGCCGGCTCGATGGAGGTCGGCTCCTACGCCCACCGCCCGATCCTTCACCACCCCGACGAGATCCCGTCGAACGAAGAGGCCGCACTCAGCCCCACCGAGATGCCCTTCACCGCCGACGATTTCGACCAGCAGATGGAAGAGGCCATCGAGCTGATGGACATGCTCGGTGACGCCGAGATCAAGTACGCCATCAACGGTCTCTTGTCGCTCACCCCCGACGCCATGCCGTGCCTCGGTGAGCTCCCCGACGTCGAGAACTTCTGGGCCGCGTCGGCCGTCTGGGTCAAGGAAGGCCCCGGCATGGCCCAGGTCGTCGCCGAGTGGATGACCCACGGCTACCCCCGTGTCATCGACTCCCACGGCGCCGACGTCGCCCGCTTCTACGACGAGGAGAAGAGCGACGAGCACATCTGGGCTCGCGCCTCGGAGCACTTCAACAAGACCTACGGCATCGTGCACCCCGCCGAGCAGTGGGACTCGCGTCGTCACCTCGTCGAGGCGCCGTTCAAGAGCCGCCAGGAAGCCCTCGGCGCCGAGTTCTTCCAGGCCCGCGTGTGGGAGCGCCCGCAGTGGTACACCTCCAACGCCGATCTCGTCGAGCGCTACGGCCTCGAAGCGCGCCCGGTCGAGTGGGACAACCGCTGGTGGAACCCGATCACCGTCGGCGAGCACCTCAACCTGCGTGAGAACTGTGGTCTCATCGACCTCAGCGCCTTCCAGATCTACGAGCTCGAGGGCCCCGGTGCGGTCGAGTTCGCCGACTACCTCGCAGTCAACAAGATCGACGTGCCCGTCGGCCGCTCGGTCTACACCCCGTGGCTCAACCAGGACGGTGGCTTCCATTCCGACCTCACCATGATGCGCCTGGCCGAGGATCGTGTCCGCATCGTCACCGGTGTGTTCGACGGTGGCCGCGACGAGTTCTGGGTCCGCAAGCACATGCCCAACGACGGTTCGGTGACCTTCACCAATCTCACCAAGCAGATCAGCACCCTCGGCCTCTGGGGCCCCAACGCCCCGGCCGTCCTCGGCCAGCTGACCGATCACGATCTCTCCCACGAGGGTTCGCCGTACGGGTCGTACCTGCCCGTCACGATCGCCGGTGTCGAGTGCCACCTGTTCCGCATCTCCTACGTCGGCGACACCGGCTGGGAGATCTACATGCCGTGGGACGAAGCGGGCACCGTCTTCGACGCGATCATGGATGCCGGCACCGACCACGGTCTGCGCATCACCGGCGGTGGCGTCTACTCGCTGTCGGGCCGCATCGAGAAGGGCTACCGCCTCATGGGCGCCGAGCTCGAGTCGGAGTACAACCCGGTCGAGGCCGGCCTCGCCCGCCCGAAGGTGAAGGCCGCGAACTTCATCGGCAAGGAGGCCTACGTGGCCGCCCGCGAAGCCGGTGCCGAGGTCCAGTGCGTCACCCTCATCGTCGACGACAACGTCGATTCGCAGGGCCGTGAGCGGTTCATGCAGGGCGGCAACGAGCCCATCCTCACCATGGACGGCGAGCGCATCGTCGACTCGCATGGCCGGGTCTCTCGCGTGACCACCGCCGGCTACAGCCCGTCGCTCGGCAAGAACCTGCTCATGGGCTATGTGCCCAACGAGTTGGCCGTGCCCGGCACCAAGCTGCAGTCGATGTACATGAACGAGCTCTACCCGTGCACCGTCGTGGGTTCGGGCTCGGCCTTCGATCCCGAAGACACCCGGCTGAAGGGCTGATCCTGCGATCATGAGGATTCTCTGCTGCGTCAAGCGGGTCCCCGCTCCCGGCGCCAAGATCAACGTGACGGCCGACGGCCAAGACATCGACGCCGCCCACCTCGGGTTCACCACGAGCCCCCACGAGGAATGTGCCGTCGAAGGTGCCGTGCAGCTCGTCGAGGAGCACGGTGGCGAGGTCACCGTGCTCACGCTGGGCACCGGTGACGCGCAGGAGCAGCTGCGCTACGCCGTCTCGGTCGGCGCCACCCATGGCGTGCTCGTCGAGGCCGACACCAACCAGTGGGATCCCCAGCGCACCGCTCGGGCGATCACCGGCGCGATCCAGGAGCTCGAGGGTGATGAACCGTTCGACCTGATCCTGTTCGGCAACGAGTCGGCCGACGCCGGCGGTTTCCAGGTCGGGATCCGCACGGCGATGGCGCTCGGTCGCCCGATCGTGCAGGGCATCAAGGGCATCGAGATCGGTGACGACACCGTCACCGCCCGTCGTGAGATCGACGGTGGCTTCGAGGTCTACGAGCTGCCTCGCCCCGCTGTGCTCGGGATCAAGGAAGGTCTCAACCTTCCCCGCTACCCGACCATGAAGGGTCGCCTCGCGTCGAAGAAGGCCGAGCTCGCCTCGATCGCCGCCAGCGGCGACGAGGGTGGCCAGGCCCGCGTGAAGCTGCACCGACCCGAAGAGACCGTGTCGCAGACCGTCATTCTCGGCACCGGCGCCGACGCGGCTGCAGCCGTCGTCGACGTCCTCGACGAACTCGGAGTCCTGTGATGCTGCTCGTCATTCTCGAACACGAAAACGGTCAGCTCGTCGAAGCCGCCCGTGAAGCCCTGACCTTCGGTCGTGTGCTCGCGGAGAAGATGGACGAGGACCTCGAGGCCGCGCTCATCGGCAGCGACGACGACGACCTCGTCGAAGCCGCCGGCGAGTACGGCGCGGAGACCGTCCACACCGTCACCCACGACCTCCTCGCCGACTACGGCCCCGATGCGTACGGGTCTGTCATCGCCCAGATGGTCGAGTCGCTCGAACCCGACGCCGTGCTCTCGTGCGGTTCGGATCGGGGCAACGAGTTCATGGCCAACGCCGCCGCTCGTCTCGATGCGCCGTTCGTCGCCAACTGCATCGATGTCACCCCTGGTGGCACCTGGGAGATGACCCGTGTCCAGTGGGGCGGCTCGCTGCTTGAGGACTCGACCCTCGCCGCCGACGTCCCGCTGCTGACCTGTGGCCTGCATGCCGTCGCCGCCGAGGTGGGCGAGGAAGAAGTTGCCGACGCCGAGGCGTTCGACGCCGAGCTCGACGAGTCGGTCACCGTCACCATGGTGAAGGATCGTGTCGTTCAGGAAGCCGGGGTCACCTTGCCGACCGCTCCGGTGGTCGTCGGCGGTGGCCGTGGTGTGGGCTCCGAGGACGGCTTCGGTCAGCTCGAAGAGCTCGCTGGCCTGCTCGGTGGTCGTGTCGGTTGCTCGCGTGCGGTCACCAACCTCGGTTGGCGTCCTCACGCCGATCAGGTTGGCCAGACCGGCACCCGCATCGCCCCGGAGATCTACATCGCCACGGGCATCTCGGGAGCCATCCAGCACTGGGTCGGCGCCATGGCGTCGAAGCACATCCTGGCGATCAACACCGACAAGGAAGCCAACATGGTGACCAAGGCCGACTGGGCCGTCATCGGCGACCTGCACGAGGTGATCCCCGCGATCATCGCCGAGGTCGAGGCTCGCAAGAGCTGAGCCATCGTCGCTCGAACCGCACGACGGCCGTCGCCCTTCGGGGCGGCGGCCGTGGTCGTTTTTGCACTGCGGAGCATGGTGCGATGATGGCGATCCCCAGAGCGAGGAGCCCGAGATGAGCGACACCTACCGCATCGTGCATTCGACCGTGACCGAGGACGGCGCCGTCCGCATCACGATCGACGAAGAAGCGATGCTCGAACCCGGACCTGACGAGGTCGTCGTTGCCGTCGAGGCGTCGCCGATCAATCCCTCGGATCTCGGGATGCTCATCGCCGGCGCCGATCCCGAGTCGTTCGAGTCGGTCGACGGCGCACTCGTCGGGCAACTCAGCCCGGCCGCCGTCGCCATGAACGGCGCTCGCCTCGGCCTGCCGATGCCGTGTGGCAACGAGGGCGCCGGCACGGTCGTCGCCGCCGGCTCGTCGGAGGGGGCGCAGGCGCTGCTCGGAAAGACGGTCTCGGGCGTGAGCGGCTCGATGTACGCCACCCACACGAAGCTCTCACACGTCATGTGCATCCCCGTGCCTGATGGGGTCGAGGCCGCCGATGCGGCGTCGTCGTTCGTCAACCCGCTCACCGCGCTGGGCATGACCGAGACGATGCGCGTCGAAGGCCACTCGGCGCTGGTGCACACTGCGGCGGCATCGAACCTCGGCCAGATGCTCAACCGCCTCTGCCAGGCCGACGGCATCGCACTCGTGAACATCGTGCGCCGCGAGGAGCAGGCTGATCTGCTGCGCGCCGCCGGTGCCGAACACGTCGTCGTCTCGTCGGCTGACTCGTTCGCCGACGACCTGACCGCCGCCCTCGCGGCGACCGGCGCCACGATCGCGTTCGATGCGATCGGTGGCGGCGAGCAGGTCGACACGATCCTCGCCTGCATGGAGAAGGCCTCGTCGGCCGGTGCGGAGTTCAGCCGCTACGGCTCCGACACCCACAAGCAGGTCTACATCTACGGCGGACTCGACCGCTCGTCGACGACGCTGCGCCGCACCTACGGCATGTCGTGGGGCGTCGGTGGGTGGCTGCTCACCCCGTTCCTCGGTCGGGTCGGCTTCGAACGCATGGGCGAACTCCAGGCTCGAGTCGCTGCCGAGATCACGACGACCTTCGCATCGGGCTACGCCGGGACGATCTCGCTCGACGACGTGCTCGATCCCGAGGTCGCCAAGGCGTACTCGGCGCAGGCCACCGGCGAGAAGCGCCTGATCACACCCTGAGCATCGAGGATCTGAACGCGGTCGTTCGTCCGTAGGGTCTGGATGTGGCCCCCGACGACGAGACGATTCCGAGACGTGCGTGGATGGCGTTGTTCGTCTCGACGCTCGTCGTGTTCCTGGCGGTCATCAACATCGCGTCGGTCGAGCCGAAGTCCTCCCGGATCGACGGGAAGGCGACGTTGACCGACGAGATG
>JBCBYI010000135.1:0-11526 GCA_039815945.1 Actinomycetota bacterium
GGGCATCTGCCGGAGCCGGTGCTCACCGCGTTCGCGGCCGTCGACCCACGCGACCTGGTCAACGATCTGCGGCGCGAGCGCACGAGTGCCCGTCAACGTCGGGTCGTGCACGCGCACGCGTCGGTCCGGGCGGTGGTCGATCGTCTGCTCGTCGACGCCGGTCGGCGCGGGGTCCGGCTGCCGTCGTTGTCGGCGCTGGTCGCATCGAACCGGCCGTCGATGATCGACAACTGGGCTCGACTGCTCGATGCCCAGGACTACCCCGATCTCGAGGTCGTGGCCTGCCTGCACGGCGACGACTTCACCGAGGCCGACGAGGCCCGCGCTCGTGAGTTGCTGGGCGACCGGATCTCCATCCATCGCGTCCCCGCCGATCAGACCCTGGGCGACGCGCTCAACACCGCCGTCGAACACGCCTCGGGCGACGTGCTCGTGAAGTGGGACGACGACGATCTCTACGACACCGCGCACCTGGCCGACCTCATCCACGCGAGGGAGTACAGCGGCGCGACGCTCGTCGGCAAGGCGCCCGAGTTCACCTATCTCGCCGGCCTCGACGTGACCGTTCGCCGGTTGAAGACCACCGCCGAGGGGTTCTCGCCCACCATCGGCGGGCCGACCCTGTGCATCGGTCGGTCCGACCTGCGCGACATCGGTGGTTGGCGTCGCTCCCGGCGGCGGGTCGACTCACTGTTGATCGAGGACGTCCGCGCCGCGGGCGGGACCACCTACCGCACGGCCGGTTTCGGCTTCGTGTTGATGCGGGCGGCCGCCGGTCGCCACAGCCACACGTGGGCGGCGGGCGACGACTACTTCCTGAGCCGGTCCGTCGATCAGCGACCCGGCCTCGACCTGGAGTTCGCCGGCATCACCGCGCCGGCCGACGTCGTCGAGCGGTGGTCGTCGTGAGCACGCCGCGCGGCAACGAGTGGCACCTCCTCGACCCGGCTCCGATCGGCTCGCTCGAGGCGACGATGTCGGTCAGCGTCGTCATCCCGACCCGTGGCGGGGGACCCCGCCTCGAGCGGCTGCTGCGTTCGATCGCCAACCAGACGTACCCGACGGATCTGCTCGAGATCGTGGTCACCGACGACGCCTCCGAACCGCCGCTGGAGTTCCCGGCGACGATCGGCGATGTGGCGATCACGACGGTGCGCTGTGAGGACGACGGCCGCTTCGGTGCCGGCAAGGCCCGCAACGCCGGCGCCCGTTCGGCGACCGGTGACATCATCGTCTTCCTCGACGCCGACGTGCTCGCCGGGCCCACTGCGATCGAGGCGATCGCCCGGTGGTTCCATGTCGCCCCCTACGCCATGGTCACCGGCCGGCTCGACTTCTTCGACGACGAACCGCTCGCCGACCGACTCGACACCGCGATCGGTGACGGCACCCTCGGTTCGCTCCTCGAGGGTGTCGCGAGCGACGATCAGCACTACCGCGAGAACACGTTCCGCCGGACCTTCGACCTCACCGTCGACCATCCCGATCTGTTCCGGGTCGTGATCGGGGCGGTCATGGGGGTCTCCCGAGCGATGCACGAGGAGATCGGCGGTCTCCGCGAACTCGGCATCCGCGGCATCGAGGACATCGAGTACGGGTACCGGCTCCACACCGCCGGCGCGCTCCTCGTGCTCGAACGTGAGGCCCGCCTGTGGCATCAGGGGCGGCGCCACTTCGACTCCAAACGAGCGGCGCAGACCAAGATCGACCGAGCGCCGTTCATGCAGGATCTGATGGCGGCACCGACCTTTCGCGAGCCGCCGAAGAGCGCGCCGACCGTGCCCACGGTGATGATCGACTGCTGCGGACTCGCCGATCCCGATCCGGTGATCGCGTCGGTCCTCGCCACCGGCGACCACGACGTGGTCTGTCTGGTCGACACCACCGGCTCCGACGACCCACGGGTGCGGACGCGCACCCAGATGTCCGACGTCGATCTCGCCGCGGTGCCGTACCGGTGCCGGCCCATGACCGACGTCCGCTTCGAGCGCGATGCGTTCAGTCTCATCGTCGAGCAGATGCGCGACGACATGCTCGGCGTCGTCCACGTGGTCGACGTCGACGGCGAGGAGATCCTCGAGGTCACCTCGACGCGTGCGACCGGCCGGGCGCGGTACGCCGGCGCGAGCGACGATCAGGTGGTCGCCGAAGCGGGCCGTCGCTTCGGTGCGTGGTGGGTCCCGGCCGCTGATCTCGGCGTCACCGGGTGAGCCGTCACGGCGTCGCGATCCACTCGCCGTCGCGCAACACGACCTGCGCCCCGGTGCGGCAGTCGACGGGGATGTAGCCGTCGGTGTCGTCGAAGCACGGCAGGAACTCGGCCCGAAGGTCGGGCTCGCACCCCTCGGAGTCGGGCACCATCGTGCCCGCCGCAACCGGCGCTCGCCCGAAGCACGAGGCGAACGACGTGGTCACGTACATGGCGGTGAAGACCGGGATCGAGCACTCGGCGTGGCCGGCCTCGTCGAGCGCTTCGGCGGCTGCGTCGAGGGACCGGGCCGTCTGATCGCCGGCATCGATCGCGGCTTTCATGTCGGCGAGGTGCGGTAGGGCCTCGCTGGCCCCGAGGAGCGCGGCGAGGCGGGCCGCTTCGTCGATCACGGCGAAGAGATCGTCGCCGGCGTGCGACCCCATCGCGAAGGCCTCGATCGCATGGCAGACGGTGGTGTGCGGGTCCTCGGATTCGTCCGCGGAGACCTGGCGTTCGATCACCGCGACCTCGTTGGCGCCACCGCACGAGCCTGCGAGGACACAGAGCGCGACGAGCAGCCAGAGCCTCCTTCTCATGGTCTTGTCATCGGCGCAATTTCCCCTATCGTGAGGCGATGAACGACGAGGTCCTCTCCGGTTCCGAGGCGCTCACCTTCGACGACGTGCTGGTCGTCCCCGGTTGGAGCGAGGTCCTGCCCACAGAAGTCGACACCTCGACCTCGCTCGCGGGGATCGAATTGGCCGTCCCGCTCATGTCGGCGGCGATGGACACCGTCACGGAATCGCCGCTGGCGATCGCCATCGCCCGCGCCGGCGGTATCGGCGTCTTGCATCGCAATCTCACCATCGAGCAGCAGGCCGAGGAGGTCGACCGGGTCAAGCGGGCCCAGGCCGGGATGATCTCGTCACCGATCAGCCTCCCGCCGACCTCGACCCTCAACGACGCCGAGGCGCTGATGGCCCGCCACAAGATCAGCGGTGTGCCGATCTGTGAGCCCGACGGCCGTCTGGTCGGCATCCTCACCAACCGCGACGTGCGCTTCTGCACGCCCGATCAGTACACCCAGCCGGTCACCGACTTCATGACCGCCGACGGGCTCGTCACCGCTCCCGTCGGGACCAGCCTGGAGGAGGCCGTCGAGGTCCTCCACGAGCACCGCATCGAGAAGCTGCCGCTCGTCGATGACGCTGGCGTCCTGCAGGGCCTGATCACGGTCAAGGACATCGACAAGCGCATCGAGCACCCGCACGCCACCCTCGACACCGATGGGCGGCTCCGAGTCGCCGCGGCCGTCGGCGTCACCGACGTCGCCGAGCGCACCGAGGCACTCGAAGCGGCGGGCGTCGACCTGATCGTGATCGACACGGCCCACGGCCACACCCAGGGTGTGGTCGACGCGGTCCGCACGATCAAGAAGGGCTGGCCCGACCTTCCCGTCGTCGGCGGCAACGTCGTCACCCGCGAAGGGGTCGAGACCCTCGTCGAGGCTGGCGCCGACGTCATCAAGGTCGGCGTCGGAGCCGGCAGCATCTGCACCACCCGCATCGTCGCCGGCGCAGGCATGCCGCAGATGACCGCCATCCACGAGTGTGTCCAGGCCGCCCGCGAGCTGGGCGTGCCGATCATCGCCGACGGCGGGATCGTCACCTCCGGCGACATCGTGAAGGCCTTCGTCGCTGGCGCGGACGCGGTGATGCTCGGCAACCTGTTGGCCGGCGTCGACGAGGCGCCGGGCGAGCTCGAACTCGTCGACGGTGCGATGTGGAAGACCTACCGCGGCATGGGTTCGTCGGGCGCGATGCGAGGCCGGGCCAGCGACCGCTACGGCACCGGGCAGGCGCCCGGCAAGCACGTCGCCGAGGGGGTCGAGGGCCGGGTCCGTTACGCCGGTCCGATGGCGGAGCTGATCTCCCAGATCGTCGGCGGCCTTCGCTCGGGCATGGGCTACGCCGGTGCGGCCGATCTCGACGATCTCCGCCACCGCACGCGGCTCACCCGCATCACCGGAGCGGGCCTGCGCGAGAGCCACCCGCACGACATCACCGTCTTGCGCGACGAGTGATCCGCGGCATCGGCCGCCGATCCCCTCGATCCGAGACCGGTATCCGGCGCGCCCGGCGTCGGATGCCACGATGAAGCCGCCAGACTGTCCGTTCGGGCGGTCTCAGAGCAGGAACCACACATGTCTTCTCCCATCGACCTCGTTATCGTCGGCCTCGGCTACGTCGGGCTGCCGCTCGCGAAGCAGGCGTCCCACCGGGGTCTGTCCGTCGTGGGGCTCGATCTCGCGGCCGATGTCGTCGACGGTCTGAACGCGGGCCGGACCCACATCGACGATCTCGAGGACGCCGACGTCGCCGCGATGATCGAGCAGGGCTTCCGGGCCACGTCTGATCCGGCCGTGCTCGGTGAGGCCGATGCCGTGGTGATCTGTGTCCCGACCCCGCTCGACGACACGGGCAGCCCCGATCTGGCCGCCGTGCGCGGTGCGACCGGGTCGATCGCCCAGCACCTGCGTCCCGGCCAGCTCATCGTGCTCGAGTCGACCACCTACCCGGGCACCACGAACGACATCGTGCGCCCGATGCTCGAGGAGTCGGGCCTCACGGTCGGCACCGACGTGCACCTGGCCTACTCGCCGGAGCGCATCGATCCCGGTAACCCGGTCTACGGCGTCGAGAACACCCCGAAGGTGGTCGGTGGCTACGACGCCGCCTCGACCGAGAAGGCGTGTGCCCTCTACGGCCGGTTCATCGACACGGTCGTTCCGGTCAGCGGCACCCGAGAGGCCGAGATGGCCAAGCTTCTCGAGAACACGTACCGGCACATCAACATCGCGCTCGTCAACGAGATGGCGATCTTCTGCCACGACCTCGGCATCGATCTGTGGGAGTCGATCGAGGCGGCGAAGACGAAGCCCTTCGGCTTCCAGGCCTTCTATCCGGGGCCCGGCGTCGGTGGCCACTGCATCCCGATCGACCCGAACTATCTGTCGTACAAGGTCCGCACCCTCGGCTACCCCTTCCGGTTCGTCGAGTTGGCCCAGGAGATCTCGGCCCGTATGCCGACCTATGTCGTCAACCGCATCACGCGGAATCTCAACGACGCCGAACGCTCGGTGAAGGGCGCCACGATCCTGCTGCTCGGGGTCACCTACAAGCCCGACATCGCCGACGAACGTGAGTCGCCGGCGCAGCCGCTGGCCCGTCGCCTCATGGAACTCGGGGCCGATCTCCGCTACCACGACCCGATGGTGCCGAGTTGGTCGATCGACGGGATCGACGTGCCCCGCGTCGACGATGCGGTCGCCGCCGCCGAGAACGCCGACCTCACGGTGTTGTTGCAGAAGCATCAGTCCTACGATCTCGAGGTGTTGGCGGCGCGTGCGCGTCGCGTGTTCGACACCCGCGGCGCAATGACGGGGGACAACGTCGAGCGCATGTGACGATCGGAGGCGACCATGAGCATGCAGGAGCGGATCGGGAAGGCGGTGGCCCGAGGGCAACGTCGACTCCCGAAGGCGGCCCTTCGTCGTCGTCACGGCGAGCCGCCCACGATCGACGGGCACACCCTCGATCTCCACGTCCACGCCTACGCCTCGCTGATCCAGGCCGCTCAGGCACGCGAGGCGGGCGCCGAGGTCACCCCGCAGACGATCCGGGAGGGCTTCGACACGATGGTCGCCATGGGGTCGGGAGATCCCGTCGCCGAGGTCTCGGTCCACGATCGCACGATCCCCGGCCCCGCCGGCGAGATCCCGGTGCGGCTCTACCATCCGCCGCGCACCTCGGGCCGATCCGATGCCATCGTCTGGTACCACCAGGGCGGCGGGGTGATCGGCGGTCTCGACACCGATCACACGCTGTGCACGTTGCTCTCCGACGCGTGCCAGGCCGTCGTGATCTCGGTCGACTATCGCCTCGCCCCGGAGCATCCCTTCCCCGCCGACGTCGTCGACTCGCTCGCGGCCTATCAGTGGGTGATCGACCACGCCGACGGGCTCGGCGTCGATCCGGCTCGAGTCGCCGTCGCCGGCACCTCCCAGGGCGGCAAGATCTCTGCGGTCGTGTGCCAGGAGCGTCGCCGCGAAGGGCTGGCCGCGCCGGTCGCTCAGATCCTGCTGTACCCGGGGCTCGACGCCACGTGGGAGGGCGGCTCGCGTGACACGATGGCCGAGGCCTGGCCACTCGGTGCAGCGACGCTCCAGTTCTTCGCCTTGATGGGCGGGATCACCGAGGCCAACGCCGACGACCGCCGGGCGAGCCCCGGACTCGAGACGAGTCTGGCCGGCCAGCCGCCGGCGCTGATCGTCACCGCCGGCTTCGACCCGCTCCGCTCCCAGGGCGACGCCTACGCCGCCGCGCTTCGAGACGCCGGCACCACGGTCGTGCATCGCTGCGAAGGCGAACTCACCCACTCGTTCACGATCATGGGTGCGGTGTCGAAGGCGGCCCAGGCGGCCACCGAGCGGGTCGCCCGAGACGCGGCTGCGCTGCTGGCCGACGCCTGATGCCCGAGGGCGACACCCTCTACAACACGGCGCTGAACCTCCGCCCGGCGCTGCTGGGCGAGACCCTCACCTCGGTCAACATCCGGGCTCGTGGGATGTACCGGCTCCGCTCTGGAGACACGGTCCGGTCGGTCGAGGCGGTCGGCAAGTTCCTCGAGATCGTCGTCGAACGCGGCCTCGCCCTCCGCACCCATCTCCACATGACCGGCGTCTGGCACCTCTACGAGCAGGGGGAGCGGTGGCGGCGACCCCGGCATCTCGCCCGAGCCGTCCTCGAGACCAAGGATCACGTCGCGGTCTGTTTCGCGGCGCCGACGGTCGAGGTCGGCCCGGCGACCGACGACCGGCTCGCCCACCTCGGACCCGACCTCTGCCACACCGATGTCGATCTCGACGCGGTGATGGAACGGGTGACAACCTCGGACCAGTCGGTGCAGATCGCCGAGGCCCTCCTCGATCAACGCCTCGCCGCCGGCATCGGAAACGTCTACAAGAACGAGGTCCTCTGGGCGTGTGAGCTCAGCCCGTTTCGGCCCCTCGCCGAGGTCGACGACGCGATGCGGCGTCGCCTCTACGAGACGGCGGCCGAGCAGTTGCAGGCGAATCTCGGTCGCTGGAAGCGCCAGACCCACCCCAAGGGGCTTGCGGTCTACGACCGGGCCGGGCAGGGGTGCTACCGCTGCTTCGGGCGGATCCGCACCGTCGAGCACGGCGACATCGGTCGCCGTACGTGGTGGTGCCCGTCGTGTCAGCCCCGGTGATCGTGCTCGGCTGACTCAGCTGCCGAAGGCAGAGAGCTTGGCGGCACCGTGCACGTAGCGATGGAGCTTCGACACCGCGTAGGAGGCGTGCAGGTTCACCAGATGGGCGGTGACCGCGTGGCTGGCGGCGATCGTCGCCGCAGAGGCGCCGCCGCCGAGGTGGCTCAGGACCTCCCGCTCGGTCGCGGTGAGCGTCGGTGGCGGATACAGCGGATCGGCGCTGCGCTCGGCCCACTGGTCGATGTCGTGCAGGATGCGGAACGCCATCCGGGCCTGAAGCACGCTCTCGCCGCGGGCCGTCGCAATGATGGCATCGGCGAGATCGTGCGGTCCGATCGACGACAGCACCGCGCCCATGGCGCCGGCGATCAGGGTCGTGTACACGGCCTCGTCGTCGAGGTCGCTCACGGCGAGGATCTGGGTCGCCGGGGCCCACTCTCGGATCCGCCGACACACCGATCGGGCGTCGGGATTCTCGATGCGGGCATCGAGCACGAGCACGTCGGGGACCTCGGTGAGCACCTTGGCGACCGCCTCGGCCCCGGTCGCGGCATGGCCGGTCGAACGCAGTCGGGGGTGCGCAGGCACACTGGCCGAGCCGGCACTGACCACCGTGATCGTGTCGTCGTTCATGCAACGTCCTCTGGTCCCCGGATGAGACCCGTGGTTCTCCATCGGCGTTCGCATGGTCCGAGGTGAGGAACCGTTCTGCAGATCGTGACGTTCGTCAGTCCGGCGTCGGGGCCTGCTACTCCTGGCTGATCGCGTCGAGGACGTTCATCCGCGCCGCTCGCCGAGCCGGGAGGATCGCGGCGATGATGCCAGCGAAGGCCGCGACGAACACATACGTCACGAGCTGACCGTACGGGACCGACACGGTGCTGATGAACGTGTCGGGGATCGCCACGACGGCAGCGACACCGAAGACCACCCCCAACACGAGGCCGAGGATCGCGCCGAACACGGCGATGATCACCGCCTCCCACCGAATCGCCCGACGCAGCTGACGTCGACTCATGCCGACCGCTCGGAGCAGACCGATCTCGCGGGTGCGTTCGAAGACCGAGAGTGCCAGCGTGTTGGCGATGCCGATCAGGGCGATCACGAGGGACAGCGCGAGCAGCACGAAGATGACGGCGAGGAACGAGTTCAATTGGTCCTGCTGGCTCTGGCGGAACTCGACCCGGTTCTCGGCGACGACGGTCGGGAACTGGTCGGTGATCGGTTCGATCGCCGCAGCGGCGTCGGCGAGGAGACGGTCCTGCTCGTCTTGGGGCAGGTCGTCGTCGAAGCCGGCGACCGTCGCGCTCGCGAAGCCGAGGCCGGTGCGGGTGAAGTGGTCTTCCCACACGACGTTGTCGATCAGGTAGTTCCCGAAGATCGACGAGTCGGTGTAGATCGCCACGACCGTGAGTGTGTCGGTCTCGAAGTCGGGGAAGGTCACGTCGACCGTGTCGCCGACCAAGAGGTCGAGGTCGAGTGCGGGGTCTTCGTGGATCGCGATGCTCGTCGCCGGATCGGCGTCGGCGAGGCCGCCGCTGATGATGTCGGCGTCGAGATGGTCTTCGACTTCGGCGATGTCGGCGGCGAAGACGTCCTTGTTCTCGCCGTCGACCTGGATCGATCCGAGACCGAAGCGGTAGCGCACGACCGAGTCGAATTCCGGCAGGGCGGCGATCTGGTCCGCGACCTCCTCGGAGAACGTGACCGACGGATCGAAGCCGCCGGCGGTCGACTGGATGAAGTAGTCGGCCTCGACGGAGTTGTCGAGGGTGTCGAGGAACGACTTCGTGAGCGACGAGCCGACCACGCCGGCCATACCGACGAGAGCGAGGCCGATCATGAGCGCACCGGCCGTCGATGCCGTACGGCGGGGGCTGCGGGCGGCGTTGCCACGACCGATCTCGCCCGGAAGCCCGAAGCCGCGGATCGGCCACAGGCCCATCAGCACGAAGATCGCGCCGAAGACCACGCCGACGATCGCTCCGGCGACCTCGCCTGAGACCAGACCACCCACGGCCGAGGCGACACCCGCCAGGATCAGCACGCCACCGGCGACATAGCGGGCGTTGCGGGAGCCGAGGCCGACCGCGATCGGCCGGGCGAACGACGGACTCAACGTATTGACGCCGATGAAGACGAGCAGGGCGCCGATTGCGACGAAGGTGAGCACGCTGACCGTCGTCGAGGCGACGAACAGCCCGAGGCACAGCGAGACCGCGCCGATGGCCGTGACGATCCCGCCGACCCACAGTCGGCGGGTGATGCTGGCGCCCGCCAGCCGCTGGTCGGTCTGGATCGCGGCGATGGGCGAGATCGTGCGAGCCCGACGGGCGGGAATGATGGCGGAGGCCAGGGTGACACCGATGCCCACTGCGATCGCCCACACGACCGTTCGGGGTGCGAGAACGAGCGGACCAGCCGGCAGCGAGAAGCCGAACGTGTTGAGCAGCCCTCGCAGCCCGGTGCCGAGGAGGAGACCGAGCAGGATGCCGGAGACGGTGGAGAAGATGCCGACGAGGAGCGCCTCGAGGTACACCGAGCGGCTGACCTGCTTGCCGGTGGCGCCGATCGCTCGGAGGAGGCCGAGTTCTCGGATTCGTTGAGCGACCACGATCTGGAACGTGTTGTTGATGATAAAGGTGGCGACGAAAACGATGATGAAGGCGAAGGCCAAGAGGATGTTGTTGAAGATCGAGATGACTTCATCGAACCCCTCGGCCGTCTCCTCTTCGAGGACTTCGGCGGTGACGACCTCGGCCGAGGAACCGAGCGCAGCCTGGATATCGGCCTGCACTGCGGCTACATCGGCATCGGCTTCGACGATCACGTCGATCTGGTCGTAGCCGTCCTCTTTGCCAAAGAACCGCTGGGCTTCTTCGAGCTCGAACGCCGCCATGGTCTGCCCGAGGCTCGTGTGTTCGTCGGGCGAACCGAAACGGAAGATGCCGACGAGTTCGAACTGCTCCTGACGCTGCGGGCCGTCGATCGCATAGGTCTCCCCGATGCGCAGGTCGTTGTCGGCCGCAGTGGTGACATCGGTGGCGAAGACGCCCGGGGTCGAGGGCTCCTCGCCTTCGATGACGAAGAACTGGAGTGGTGCGAAGCTGAAGCCGAGCGCGGGTGGCCCGGCCGGCCGGATCGCCTCACCTTCCCCGTCGATGATCACGACGTCGTTGAAGGACAACACCGCGGGGATCGTGCGGGCGACACCGTCGACGTCGCCGACGACGCCGTCGACCGACTCGGGCAGGGTGGGCCGGTCGAACTCCTCACCGATCTCCAGGGGAGAGCGCACGGCGAGTTCGGCGCCGGAGGCGATGTCCTCGGCGAGACCGTTGAAGCTCTCACGCAGCGAGTCGGTCAGGACGAACACCCCCACGACCATCGCCACGCTGACAACCACCGCGATGGTGGTCAGCGCGAACCGGATCTTCTTGTCGAGGAGGTTCTTGATCGTGAGGCGGAGCATCGATCAGTCGCCCAGGCGCTTCATCATGTCGAGTACGCCGTCGGGCGTCGGCTCGACGAGTTCGTCGACGATCTTGCCGTCGACAAGGAAGATGACCCGGTTGGCGTACGAGGCGGCGACCGGATCGTGGGTGACCATCACGATGGTTTGGCCGAACTCGTCGACCGCGCTGCGCATGAACGTCAGGATCTCGCTGCCGGTCGTGGAGTCGAGGTTGCCGGTTGGCTCGTCGGCGAAGATGATCTCCGGCCGGGTCGCCAGCGCGCGGCTCACCGCAACGCGCTGCTGCTGGCCGCCGGAGAGCTCATTGGGACGATGACTCGTGCGATTCGACAGGCCGACCGTCTCGATGACCTGATCGACCCAGTCCTGGTCTGGGGTCTTGCCGGCGAGATCCATCGGCAAGGTGATGTTCTCGAGCGCCGACAGGGTCGGGACGAGGTTGAACGCCTGGAAGACGAACCCGACGTTGTCGCGACGAAGGAGCGTGAGGTCCTTCTCCGAGAGGCTCGACAGAGCGGTGTCGCCGATGAAGACCTCACCGCTGGTCAGATCGTCGAGACCGGCCATG
>JBCBYI010000136.1:0-11519 GCA_039815945.1 Actinomycetota bacterium
CCCGCGTCGACGAGGCCCTGCTCCCAGCCCTGCCCGTACGGCGCGGACGACGCACGGAGGTTGTCACCCCACGCCGCCGCGAAGCCGAGGTTGGGGATGCCGCCCGGCGCGATCACGTCTCGTGTCATGTCGTCGATCACCGAGAAGGGCGCGACCGCCGCCAGGCTCGGCGGCTGCTCGGCGGCGACGTAGAGCTGGGTGATCCCCGGGTACGACAGGCCGACCATGCCGACCTGATTGTTCTTCACCCACTCCTGGGCGGCGACGGCCTCGATCACGTCGTAGCCGTCGAGCCGCTGGGCGAGATCGAAGAAGCCGGCGGTGCCGCCCGAGCACCCGGTGCCGCGCATGTTGACGGCGACGACCGCGAAGTCGGTGGCGTAGGCGAAGAGACTGCCGGACTGATCGGGTGCGTTGCAGATCACCGGGGTCGACGGGCACAACCCCTCGGCGGGAACCCCGAGGGCGTTCACCGCCTCGACGAAGTCGTTGCCCGGCTTGGCCGGGCTGTACCCCGAGTACTCGACGACGGTCACGAACGGCCCGGGCCCCGGCGGCAGGAAGACGTTGGCGGCGAGCAGGGTGCCGTCTCGCATCTCGATGTATTGGTAGCCCTCGGTGAGGGTCTGCCCGTCGTAGAACGACTGATCGGGAACCGAGTCGGCTGCCGAGACGATCGTGACATCGGCGGTGTCGGCGTTCCCGACGACCGCCACCTGCCAGTCGCCGGGCGGGATATCGGCGATCACGAGGTTGCCGCGATCGTCGGTGACGGCGGTGATCGTCTGGCCGTCGGCGGTCAGCTCAATTTCGGTGCCGCCGGGGTAGCCGTCGAGGATCAGTCGCTCGACGCTCGCTCGCACGGTGCCGTCCGCGATCGATGTGGTGACGGTGTCGTGGGGCTCGGCCGGCTCGGTCGTGTCGGTGGTGTCGTCCGGCTCGCTCGCGACGGTGGTCGTCGGTGCGGTGGTGTCGGCGGGGGCGGCCGGGTCCTCATCGGATCCCGAACACGCGGCGGCGAGCAACGAGGCGACGAGGAACGGGACGAGCCGGGCGGTGAGGCGCATCGGGCCATGGAAACGGATCCACGGCCCGATGCCCAAATCACCGCCCGTCGCTCACTCGTCGTCGTCCTCGAATTCGTCGTCCTCGAACTCGTCCTCGTCGTCCTCGTCGAGGTCGTCGTCGGCGTCGCCGGCGACCACGAACGGGTCGACCATCTGGGGGTACGTGGTCGGCACGGGCGGCATCGGGCCGGCGAGTCCGCCCCGCAGCCACGCCGCCTCACGAGCGCTGTCGGGGAGTACCGCCCCGCCGAGGCTCAGCCCGGTCCGCTCCTGGAGCTGGGCGTTGGTGAGGCCGACATAGGGCCGGGTGTCGATGTCGATGTCGAACTCCGGCTCGTCGTCGAACTGTTCGCCGAGCGGGACGTACCCGGCGGCTTGCTCCGGTCGCCAGATGCCCTCGCCGTTGAGGCTGAGCACGTCGGGAACGAGGAACCACAGGGGTTGGTCGCTGACATCGAAGGCGAGCTCGACATGGTTGCGTCGATCATCGTCGTCGGCGACCGCCGTGCCGTCCAGCGACCCGAAGGTGACGTTGTTCATGTGCATCACGCGGGGGTCTCGGTGGGTCTCGTGGATGAGGATGTCGTTGGTGTTGGCCAGGTGCATGGCGTCGACGTCCCAGACACCGTTGCGAGGGGCGAGGAAGCCCATCTCGAAGCCTTCGATCCGGATGTTGTGCAGGTAGCCGGGGCCGTTGGTGACCTCGTTCTGGAGGTCGAGTCCGACCCCGACCGCTGCGGTCTGGCCCAGGTTGTGCTGGAACCCGTGACCGATGCCAACGATGTCGGCGTTGATCAGGCTGAGCCGCTCGTTGTAGTTCAGCAAGACGCCGTCACGGTTGCCCCAGACGGTCAGACCGTCGACGACCGGGTCGAGGCTGTCGAGGTACGCCTGCGGCGGGGTGTCGAAGTCCTCGAGGTAGGTCGCACCGTGGACGTAGCGGCTGCGGAAGCCGATGGTGCCGCCATAGGCGACATTGTCCGTGACCGGGGCGAGCGGGGCCCACCACACATGGATCTGGTCACGGTCGGGCACCAGGCTCGGATCGGGCAGGGTGCTGACGTCGATCATCGAGTTGACGGCGCGGTCGCCCTTCTTCTCGACGAGACCTTCGGTCCAGAAGATGAAGCCGTGGCCGCTCGCGCCGGCGCTCACGTTGTCGTGGAGCATCACTCGGTTGCCCTGCAGCCAGTAGCCGTCGCCCTGGAAGCCGTAGTCTTGGCGGTCGGCCCGAAGGTCGGGGTCGAGGGCGTTCTCGTCGCCGAAGACGTCCTCCGGATTCGGGTTGAACGAGCGGATCGCGAGGTTGCCGATCATCGAGCCAACCTCGTCGCCGGCCTCGGTGAAGAAGGCCCCGCCGAGCACGTCGTAGGCGACATTGTCGATGAAGTCGACGTTGGAGCTGTGGTTCACGAAGCCCCAGCCGGGATCGTTGAACACGACGCTGCCGGCAATACGAGCCGCGGTGGTGTTGGGATCGACGCCACCTCGGTGGACGTGAACTGAGTAGCGGGCCCGGATGTTGTTCGCCGGGCCGAGCTGGAACCGACCGTCGTGCTTGTGGCCGCCCTCGGTGACGCTCTCGCCGAAGTCGATGTCGTCGAGCGGCCGGCTCTTGTCGGTGCGACCGAGATGATCGAACCGCACGTGGTTCACGTCGACGGCGTTGGTGTGCATGAACATCACGTGGCCGCGCCGATCGATCTGGTGGTTTTCCGACTCGATGATCACGTTGCGGCTGGTGTTGCCCACGTAGACGGTGAGGTCCGCTCGCGGCGGCACGTGATCGTGCTGCAGGGGGGAGTCGAGCGTGACCTCGCCGCCGGCTGTGGCGATGGCGGTGATGGTGCGGACGTCGTCGTTGGTGGGTCCGTTGGTGCTGGTGACGATGATCTGATCGCCGACCTTCCAGCCGGCGAGATCGCCGGCGAGCGTGATCGTCTGATCGCCCGCCTGGGCCGGAGCGCCGAGCACGGTGCGGTGGGTGATGGCCGCGCCGTGGATCTCGGTGCGGCCGTGCAGGACGGCGCCCCGGCCCAGTTGATCGGGGTCGACGGAACGGTCGATCGGACCGTCGTCGATGAAGGTGATGCGAGCGGTGACGTCGGGGCGAACCGGCTGGTCGGCGGTGCCGATCTCGAATAGCGCCGTCGGGGCGCTGACGATCGTGTCGACCCACAGGTGGGTGTCGACGTCGGTGGCGACGCGCAGGGTGCCGTACACGCCGACGGTCTCGAGTCGGGCGTCGACGACACCGTCGACGGTCACGGTGACGCCCTCGGGAATCACGACGCGAGCGCCGGCGGTCGGCGCCTCGCCGCCCCAGGTCCGGGCGTCGCTCCAGTCGCCGTTCTGCACGGCGGTGTGGGTGGCGAGCTCGGGGGCGACCAGCATCAGCGCGGCGTGGTGCCCTATGCCGATGCTCGACGCGTGGTGGATCCGGTCCCGGCCCTGGTCGGCGAGCGCCTTGGCGACCGCGGCCTCGCTGGCCGACCGGTCACCGACACGGGTGAGCCGATCGGCGGCGGGCGCGGTGACGATCTGGCCCGCAGGGGCGGTGGGGGCCGCCCCTGCGGTGGTTGTGGCTCCCGGGGTCGTCGCATCCGGCACGAGGGTGCTCGGGCTGTCGCCGTCGAGCAGCCGGACGGCGCCGACCATCGGTACCGAGAGCACGACGGCGAGCCCGGCCGTGATCAACCAGTCCTTGGTCGTCGCTCGGGGGATGTCATGGGGGGTGGGCATCTCGTTTCGCCTCTGTCTCGGCCCGGGTTCGTTTCCGGGAGTGACAGGAACGTACGAAGCCGTTCGTGAAGCGTTTCTGAAGACGCCTGAGAGGGGTCTCAGGTTGCCTGATCAGCGGGTGATGCCGGCCACCGCTGCCGCTCGTTCGGCGGCGGTGGCGCCGAGGCTCTGGCGCAGCAACAGGAGGCCGTCGAGCACGGCCATCGCGGTCTCGGCTTCGGCCCGCCGGTGGTCGTCGTCGCCGGTGAAGAACTCCATGAGCCACACCCGCCACGCCTCCATCACCTGGGTGAGGATCGTGGCGTGCGGCTCTTGACCACCGGTGGCGAGCCCCACCGCCTGGAAGAAGAGGCTAAAGACCTCGTCGGCGTCGTCGGTCGTGAGCACGGGCCAGGCGTGGCGGAGGATCTCGGTGTGGTCGGCGACCGGTCCCTGGAACGCCTCGCCCAGGACGATCTGCAGACGTTCGCCGACCTTCATCAGCACGGCAGTGATGAGGTCGGACTTCGTCGGGAAGTAGTAGACGATCGTGCGGTCGGGGATGTCGAGCCGCTTGGCGACCCGGCCGAACGTCAGCTGGTGCAGCCCGTCGACGCGCACCGTCTCGACGGCGCCGTCGAGGATGTCGTCAGCCGAATGGCGGTAGCCCATGTCGCCGAGCGTAGTGCCGACTACAGATCGGGCGGCTCAGGCGCTGTCGCGCCAGTCGAGCACGGTGGCGGTCATGGCATCGATGTGCCGACCGATCTCGCCTGCGTCGCCGGCGGTGGTCTTGCTGATGAGGTTGACCCCGAGCACGCCGAGGGTGAGCAGCGCGGCTCGGTCGTTGCGCTGCTGCTCGTCGTCGGTGCCGGCTCGTTCGATTGCCCGACGCATGCCCTCCTCAAGGAGGCCGCGGTAGCGCGAGGCGGCTTCCGGGTCGGCGCCCGACGCCATGTCGTTCACGATCAGGCAGCCGGGGGTCGCATCGGGCGACGTCATACCGGTTCGCAGGAAACCGAAGAACGTGAGCAGGTCGGCATAGCCGTCGTCGGTGCCGACGAGCAGAGGCTCGAACAGGCCACCTTCGGCGACGTCGAGGTAGGTCGTGATGGCGGCCTCGTACAGGCCGCGCTTGCCGCCGAAGCTGTTGTAGAGGCTCGATCGGTCGAGGCCGGTCGCCTTCTCGAGGTCGGGGAGCGTGGTGGCGTCGTAGCCCGTCACGAAGAACGCGCCGATCGCCGCGCCGATGACGGCCTCACGATCGAACTTCGGGGGACGGCCCCGCTTGGCCGGAGCTTTCTGCACCATAGATTGCAATTTAGCGGATCGGGTCGAGGATTCCCAGATCGGAGCTCGGAAAGAAATTCTGCACCGGGGTTGCAAATTGCACTGCACTGTGCAAATACTCTCGCTACGCACTTCCACACCAGGCGGTGCAGAAATATGACCTCACCGAAGGAAGCGACAATCCAATGCCGACCGTCCAAGTCACCCGAACCACCGACAAGTCACCCGAGGCCCTCTGGGACGTGCTGGCCGACTTTCCGAACATCGCCAACTGGTACAGCGGCCTCAAGACGAGCGTCTCCACCTCCGAGGCGTTCAACGGCGTCGGCGCCACCCGCCACTGCGAGCTCGCTCCGGTCGGCGCGATCGATGAGCGCATCCTCGCTTGGGAGGAGCGGTCGCACGTTCGCATCGCCGCCGAGAAGTACGAGAAGGCGCCGATCAAGCACGCCATCGCCGACTTCCGCATCGTCCCCGACGGCGACCAGACCCGACTCGACCTGAGCTTCGACTTCACCGCCAAGGGCGGGGTCGCCGGCAAGGCCGCCACCCCGGCGCTCAAGGCAGCACTTACCAAGGGCTTCAACCAGATGCTCGAGGACTGGGAGGCCGCGGCATGAGCTCCGGCACCGTCACCGCCACGACCTTCACGCCGAACCCCAAACTCTTCCCCTTCGAGTCGAAGTGGTTCGAGAGCTCGGTCGGGCGAGTCCACTACATCGACGAGGGCGAAGGACGGCCGCTACTGCTGATGCACGGCAACCCCGACTGGTCGTTCCTCTACCGCAAGATGATCCCGCTGCTCACGCCACACTTTCGGGCCGTCTCGATCGACTACCCGGGCTTCGGGCTCTCGCCCCATCCCGTCGACTACGACTATCTCCCGAGCAGCCACGCGATGGTCGTCGCCGAACTCGTCGAGCATCTCGACCTCCAGGACACCGTCCTCGTCGGGCAGGACTGGGGCGGGCCGATCGGCTTCGAGGTCGCCTCGCACATGCCCGCGCGCTTCACCGGCCTCGTCGCCGGCAACACGATGATGTGGTCGGCCAAGCCGTTCCTCATGCAGCGAACGTTCTCGCGGCTCATGGGGCTCGGCTTCGTGCAGCGCTCGCTCATGAAGCGCAACACGTTCGCCAAGCGGATCATGCCGGCCCTGCTCAAAGGCGAGCACACCGACGAGGAGCTGCGCCACTACGTCGACGTCGTGCCCACGCCGGAGAGCCGGCGCGGCCACGCAATCTTCCCGAAGGCCATCGTCGGCGAGACCGCGTTCCTCGAGGCGCTCGAGACCCGGGTCCGAGCCAACCTCGGGCACCTCCCGATGCTTCGGATCATGGGCCTGAAGGACACCGCCCTCGCCACCAAGGCCTATCTGCGCAAGTGGGACGAGGTCTGGCCGAACGCCACGAAGCTCGACCTCCCGGACGCCGGCCACTTCTGGCAAGAGGACGAACCCGAAGCCGCAGCCGCCGCCATCATCCGCGCCTACGCGGCCTGATCAACCGAACCGAACCACCCCTCCAACACCCACCAACGAACGAAAGAACCCCCGAACCATGTCTGAGAACACCACGCTCGTCGTCACCTTCGCCCAGCCCGTCCCCGAGGAGATGGAGCGCTTCCAGCGCTACGTCGGCACCGCCACCGAACTGTCGGTCGCCGCCGGTGCCGTCCCGACGTCGCGCTTCGGCGTGCGATCGATCATCGGCGACGTCCCCGCCGCCGTCTTCGGCTTCGCCACGTTCCCGAGCGCCCAGTCGGTGCACGACGTCTTCGACAGCGACGAGTACCAGGCGATCGTCCCCGACCGGGACAAGAGCCTCGATGCGGTCAACGCCTACATCGTCGACGACTCACCAGTCAGCGACCTGCCCGCCCCTGAGGGCGTTTACATGGTCATCGCCGCCGCGCCGAACCCCGAGAACATGGCCGACCTCCAGGCGTACCAGGCCGGCAGCGGACCGCTCTTCGCCAAGCACGGCGCTCGCCCCGTCGCCCAGTTGCCCGTCACCGGTCGGCCGGTCGGCGACACGCCCGCCGCGTTCGTCGCCGTGCTCGAGTTCGATTCGGCCGAGGCCGTCGACGCCGTGTTCGCCGACCCCGAGTACCAGCAGCTCGTGCCGGCTCGCGATCGAGGCCTCGCCTCGCTCAACGTCTACGTCACGACCTGATCCCCGGGCGCGGAGCGGCCCCACCGATGAGCACCGGTGGGGCCGCTTCGTCGCGTCGTCCCGAGCGCCAGCGCTCGACCGGCTCGGTCGCGGGGGGTACCGTCGATTCATGATCGAGGTGCGCCCGTTCAGCGCAGCACTCGGCGCCGTCGTCGACGGTGTCGACTGCACTGCCGCCTCCGATGACGACGTCGCCGCGGTCCGCGCCGCCATCAACGAGCACCTCGTTGTCGTGTTGCCGGGACAGGATCTCGACGACGAACAGCACGAGGCCTTCATGGCCCGCTTCGGGCCGTTGCACTTCCATCCGTTTCTCCGGCTCATGGACGTACCCGAGACGCACGTGCAGATGATCGAACAGACGATGGAGTCGCCGAGTGGCGTCGACAACTGGCACACCGATCTCGTGTTCGTGCCCGAGCCGGTCGCCTTCGGCAGCCTGCACTGTCTGACTGCGCCGCCCTATGGCGGCGGCACCGAGTTCGCCAATCTCTTCCTCGCCTACGAACAGCTCGACGATCGCTGGAAGGCGATGGTCCGGGGGATCGAGCTCGAGTACGGGCTGAGCCAGGCGATGCTCGACAACTTCGCCCGCTACTTCGGCGACGAGGCCCGCCAGGTGTGGATCGATGCGTTGGCGGGCACCGTGCATCCGCTGGTGCGAACCCATCCCGAGTCCGGGCGGCAGGGTCTCTACTTCTCTCCGAACACCGGGCCCAAGGTGCTCGACATGAGCCAGGCCGCGGGCCAGGCCGTACTCGACTTCCTCGCCGGGCACTGCGCCCGCCCCAACATCACCGCGCGGTGGACGTGGAGCGCCGGTGACCTTCTGATCTGGGACGAGCGGTGCACGATGCACTACGGCGTACGTGACGGCTACCCGGGCGAGCGCGACATGCGGCGAATCCTCGTCGACGGCGACAAGCCGTACTTCGACGCGGCCGCCGGATGAGTCCCGCCTTCAGAACTTGCCGCTGTTGACGTCGTTCTCGGGGACGATCTCGACGTTGTCCCAATGCTCGACGATCTTGCCGTCGGCCAGGCGGAAGATGTCGGCCTGGCAGTAGGCGGTGCCGTCGAAGGTGGCCTTCGAAAGTGTGGCGACGAAGTTGCCCTTGCCGACGCACAGCACGATCTCGTCGTACTTCAGGGGTGCGTTCGGATCCTGAGCGAGCTGCTCGAAGTGCTCGATGCCGTCGCCGACGTCGGGGTTGTGCTGGAGGTAGACGTCGCCGAAGTAGTCGCGGATGTTGGCGGCGTCGCCCATCAGGCAGTCTTCGATCATCGCCCGCACGATCGCCTTGTTCTGCTCGGTGAGGTGCTCGTCGACGATCTCGGTCTCGCCGTCCACCTTGGTGCGACCTGACGGGTTCGGCTCGGTGAACGGGGCGATGACGTCCCAGTGCTCGATGATCTTGTCGTTCTCGTCGGTGTCGAAGAAGTCGGTGGTGACCCACTTCGTGCCGCCGATGTTCTGGTACGCCTGGAGGAAGACGTACTGGCCGTCCTCCCAGCCGCGGACGATGTCGATGTGGCGCTCCGGGTTGTTGGCGACGAACTGGCTGAAGAACTCGATGAAGCCCTCCTTGCCGTCGCGCACGCCGGTGGAGTGCTGGGTGTAGCGGGCGCCGGTGTAGGCGGTGACGGCCTCCTCGTAGTGGCCGTCGCGGATGCCCTCGAGGTAGAGGTTCTTGGCGTTCTGCAGCTTCTGGCTCATGTCTCGAGTGTCGTGCCGGCCGGGCAGAGCGGAAAGGTCCCTGGTGGTCGGTATTGGGTGCAGAATGGACACATGAGCGATCTCGATGCGCCTCCAGACCTTGTTTCGGGTGCTGATCCGTCTCTGCGCGACGTCGGCTGGGCACCGCGGACCGACGCTCGTCGGTTCGAGCTCATCGAGCGTCGGGATCTGTTCACCCGACTCGAGCCGACGTTCCTCGCCCAGCCCGAGCGTCTCGGGTTCCACATGGTGATCGTCGTGCACGAGGGGACCGGCCGCCACGAGGTCGACGGCGAGGTCGTCGAGCTCGAACCCGGCGTGGTCGTGCACGTCCAGCCCGGCCAGATCTCCGAGTGGTCGTCGGATCCGTTGATCGGCGCGTGGCTCCTGCTCGCACCGGCGCTCGTCGCCGGCGCGACGTCGAATGCGATCGGCCCCCGACTCCGTCAGCTCGATGCGGCGGACCTCGACCGTTGTCGCATGCTCGTGAAACTCGCGTCCGACGTCGACGACGGGCCGGAGCGGGTGCGGGTCGAGCGGGCGCTGCTCGATCTGTTCGTCGTCGCGCTCGGCCTCACGACACCCGACCCGCCGCCGAGCGGCCCGTACGCCGCGGTCTACGCCGCGTTTCGGGCCGACCTCGAAGCACACCTCGACATCCGGGAGTCGATCAACGACCGGGCCGCGCGCCTCGGCTACGCACCTCGGACGCTCAGCCGGGCGGCTCAGGCGGTGGCCGGGCACTCGGCGAAGCACGATGCCGACCTGCGGCTTGCGCTCGAGGCCCGGCGCCTGCTCGCCGTACCGGAGCTGACGATCACGACGATCGGTGCGCAGCTGGGCTTCAGCGAACCGACGAACTTCGCGAAGTTCGTACGGCGGGTGACCGGCCGTCCGCCGGCGGCCTGGCGTCGGCGCTGACGATCAGCGCAACGACAGGGCGACGGGAACCTCGCCGTGGGTCCAGTCGGGCCGCTTGAGGTGCATCATCGGATCGGTGTGGGCGACGCCGTCGATGATGTCGACGAGCTTTGGCAGGAGTGAACCGAACTCGCCGGGTTCGCCGGTGTGGCCGCATTACGACACGTTGTTCGATTTGGAGACGTCGGCGGGTGTGGTCCGAGGTTTGTCCGGCCGGTCGGCGAAACTGGTACTGCATGCAACAGATCGAGAACGGGACCTACGACGCTCCTGGCAAGAACACGATTACCGTCTTCGAACAAGACGACGGCTACGCAATCAGTGTCGAGGGAGAAGTGAGTGTCGGCCTGCCAGGCAGCCCGTCGATCAACGGTCTCGTAGTTCTTTCAGTCGATGAGGCTTCAGGAGCCGTGTCCGCCGAGAAGGCGGGCAACAACTTCCCGTCGTATGAGATCTACCGAGATATCGGCGGGGGCCCGGCGCCGATCGGTCGGTTCCAGGCGGGCCAGCACGGGGATCTCATCGACGGGCCTCAAGGATTCCTGTTCAGAACCTTCTTCACTGACCACTACCTCAACGAATGGTTTGATTGATGCGGCCATGGGTTCATCTCCTTCTCGGGTGTTTCGTCTGCGTCGCAGTGGCGGCTGCTTGCGGCGCAGACCAGCTCAACCGGGGGGCTTACGTCGTTCTTGCTGAGGACCAATTCGGGGCGAGTGAACTGACGGATCGCCTGGTCATTGCCGGGCCTGATGACGATGCGACCCCGGCTGGTTTCGTTGCAGGTCTTCGTTCGGCCTTTCTTGCGTTCGACGATCGGACAGAGATGTGGGGCGTGCGGATCGAGTTCGACGATTCGGGCGTCGGGCAGAGTACGATTCTCGAACGGGCAGAGGACCTTGGCCTGGGGCCCGTCACCCTCCTCGACACAGGTGATGAGTGGACGAACTGTGCGGGCCTCGACGGGTGCTCCCGAGTCGACCCATAGCTTCGACCCAGCGGTCGGGGTAGCCGAGGCGCTTGACTGCCGAACGAGCACATCGCCCGCCACTGCGATCGCTTGGAGGCGTGGCTGACCGACGGCGCCGCGGCGCGGCAGCTCGGCTCTGAATCGCGAGTGAAAGCGGGACGAGGCGGAGTCTCCTGCGACATTCTTCTGGGAGCTGGCTGCATGAGTATCCACCTGAACGCCGTCGTCTACCTGCGAGTCTCTACCAAGGACTAAGCCCGCCGAGACGGCAGCGCCGAGGGCTGCTCGCTACCGACGCAGCGCCAAGCAGCAGAAGCGAAAGCTCAGGGGTTGGGTGCTGCGGTGGTGGATGAGTACCTCGATACTGACACCGGAACCCGCACGGCGAAACGTCCAGCGATGAAGGCGTTGCTGGAGCGGGTGATGTCGAACCAAGACATCGATTTCGTGATCGTGTTCAAGCTGGATCGGTGGGCTCGCAACGCCCGAGAAGATCTGGCGAACGACTACATCTTGGAGCAGGCCGGCGCTCAGCTGGTGTCGTGTTCGGGTCTGCCGCGGGTAGCGGTGACAGGTTGGTCAGGCGGCGAGTGCCGTCTGGTTGGTCATGATTGATTCGTATTCTTCGGGGGTCAAGCGGCCGAGAGCGGCTTGGCGTC
>JBCBYI010000137.1:0-11514 GCA_039815945.1 Actinomycetota bacterium
CTTCGACTCCAGCTGGCCCACAGGTCGGCATAGGGGCCCGCGGTGGCGACGAGACCACGGTGGGTTCCGACGTCGACGATCCGACCCTCGTCGATCATGACGATCAGGTCGGCGTCGGGTGCACCGTCGAGACGGTGAGCGATCGTGACGACGGTGCGCCCGCGCAAAGCCACCTCCACCCGCCGCTCGGTGGTGGCGGCGGTGATGGGGTCGAGGTCGGCGGTGGCCTCGTCGAGGATGAGCACCGCAGGATCCAAACACAGGATGCGGGCGAGGTTGAGCTGCTGTGCCCGTGCCGGTGTGATCGCAGGATGGTCGGCGTCGACGATCGTGTCGATGCCGGCGGGCAGGCCGTCGGCCCAGTCGGCCGCACCGACGGTTCGCAGTGCAGCGCGCACCTCCTCGGTCGTGGCGTCGGTATGGGCGAGGGCTACGTTCTCGCGGATCGATCGGGCGAACACGTGGGTCTCCTGCGCAACGAGTGCGACCAGGCGAGGGCGGTCGACGGGTTCGACGTCGGCGAGGTCGTGTTCGCCGATGCGGATCGACCCCGTGCCGGGCTGGTCCATCGCACACAACAGGCGGGCGAGCGTGCTCTTGCCGGCGCCACTCGGCCCGACGAGCAGGACATGGCTCCCGGCGGGGATGTCGAGGCTGATGTCGTGCAGGACCGGAACGTCCGGCCGGTACCCGAACCCCACCCCGTCGATGCTGATCGCACCGGATCCGGTGGCGAGGGGTGCACCCGTCGACGGCGGTGCGGCGTCGGTGTGTTCGATGACACCGATGATGCGGGCGAGGGCCGCTTGGGCCTGCTGGACGGTGTCGAGTTGCTCGACGAGCATCGAGATGGGGTCGATGAGTCGCAGCATGAAGAAGGCGGCGGCGGTGAGCGTGCCGGCGGTCAACCGGCCGTCGCCGAGCAACCAGGCGCCGACGGCCAGGATCGCAGCGAGCGAGGCTCCCTGGCCGATGCGAAGCGCCGGCCGGAGTCGGTTCCGGGCGGCCGTCGTGGCGAGCGCCGCGTCGACCGTGGTCTGCCCATGCCGGTCGATGCGTCGGATCGCCTCGCCGGTCGCACCGAACGACCAGAGCGTGTGACGTCCGTTGTAGGCCTCGAGGATCGCACCCGATCGTTCGCCTTCGACCTGGCGCTGATGGGCGTAGCGAGGAGGAGCGTGCCGGAGGTACCAACGCACGCCGGGCCAGGCGACGGCGCCGAACGCCACGATGCCGGCGACGGCGAGCCGGACGTCGGTGACGAACAGCCCGATGGTGAGGCCCACCGAGAGGATGGACCCGATGAAGAGCATCGGCACGGTCGAGCGGGTGGCGTTGGCCAGGACCTCGACGTCGCCCGTCGTGCGGGCCACCAGCTCGCCGGTCCCCACCCGTTCGACGGTGGACGCCGGAAGCGCGACGACGGCGTCGTAGACCCCGCTGCGAAGCTCCGCGAGCACGGACTCGCCCAGCTTCGCCGCTTGGTAGCGGCCGGTCATCGTCCCGAGTGCGCCGACCACGGCCGCGATGGCGAGCAGGCCGGCGAGCCACGCGAGACCGTTCCGGTCGCCGTCGCCGTCCACCGCGAGGTCGACCGCGGCGCCCACGATCAGCGGCACGGCGGCGGATGCGATGGTGACGCCCACGGCGAGTGCGACCACCAACGCCACCGCGGAACGGCGACGCCGCAGCATCGTGCGGAGGTGTCGGAAGGTCGCGGTGGTGTCGGCCACCGGCAGCGTCTTCTCGCTCATTCGGCGCCCCCTCGCATCAGGCGGCGGTAGGTCTCGTCGTCGACTTCGAGCACTCGGTGCTCACCGGTCGCGACGATCCGGCCGTCGCGGACGTAGGTCACGCGATCACACGCGGCGAGCAGGGCGGGCGACGTCGTGATCACGACCGTGGTGCCGTCCCGGTGGTCGACGAGCCGCTCGACGAGTCGCTGCTCGGTGGCGGCGTCGAGCGCGCTCGTCGGCTCGACGACCACCCGAACCCGAGGCTCGGCCACGAGCGAACGTGCCAGTGCCACCCGCTGGCGCTGGCCCCCGCTGAGGCGGAGACCGCGCTCGCCGATGGGTGCGGCGAGGGGATCTCGGCGATGGAGGATGTCCTCGGCGGCTGCGGTGCGGAGTGCCGCCGTGGCCGTCTCGGGATCGAGCTCGGCGTGAGCGGTCTCGAGGTTGTCCATCAGCGTGCCGGCGCGTAGCCAGGGCCGTTCGGTGTCGGCGACGACGATCAGCTGGGGCAGCTGGGTGAGGGGCACCCTGCGGAGGTCGACGCCCCCGACCCGGATCACCCCGGAGGTCGGGTCGACCCGGCGAGCGAGAAGGTCGACCACGGCTTCGGCATCTCCGTCCTGGGCGCACACGATGCCCACGAACTCGTCGTCGGCCGCACGGAAGTCGATCCCGTGGAGGCGCTCGGTCGTCACACCTGCAAGCTCGAGCGAGCGACCGATCACCGGCGGAGCGGTCGAGTCGGCATCGTCGACGCGCGTCGGGGCGTCGATCACGGTCGCGGCTCGGCGGGCGGAGGCGCGCCCGGCCGTGAGCACCTGGGCGACCTCGCCGAGGGTGAAGATCGGGGTCGACAGGAACTGGGCGAGCCCGACCACGGTGATCAGGGTGCCGGGGCTGATGTCGCCGTCGATGGCCTGGGTGCCGCCGACCCACAGAATCGGGACGAGGGTGAGGTTCGGGAGCAACGACATCGTCGAGAACAGCACCGACTCGAGCCGAACGAGCGACAGCGCCGCGTGCCGCATCCCCTCCGACTCCTCTCGGAACCAGCGCCGGATCTCCCTCGCGCCTCCCAGCCCCTGCACGACCCGCAGGCCGGTCACACCGTCGGCGGCGACGGCCGAGGCCTCGGCGAGCTGTCGGCGCTCCTCGGTGGAACGCCGGTCATAGGAGCGCATGAACGGGATGACGACGATCGCCGCGAGCGGCACGCTCACGAGGACCAGCAGCCCGAGGGTGACCGACGTCGCCAGGAGCCACACGGCGACGACGACGAGGGTGACGACCGCACCCGAGCCGCGGTTGGTGAGGTCGGCGATCGTGCCGGTCTTGCTGGCGTCGCCGATGCTGACCGAGAGCACCTCGCCCGCGGGCCGGTCGACCCCGCCACGGCGGTCGAGCATCCGATCGCTGATGCGCTGCTCGACCATCCATCGGCTGTTCACGTAGAGCCCCACGGCGGCTCGATGCCGGACCGCGCCCGCCAGGGCGCCGATCGCGTAGACCACGACGACGACGGCGGCCCACCAGCCCGCCCGCGTGGCGGTGGGTTCGTCGATCAGGTCGTCGACCGCAGCACCGACGACGATCGGCGACACCGCGTAGCTGGCCATCCACACGATGCCGGTGGTGATGCCGAGCGCCACCCACGCCTTCTGGCGTCGCAGCAGCCAGCCGATGAGTTCGCCGGGTGAGGTCGACCGATCAGACGTCGACATCGTCGTCCCATCGGATCCGGTCGCGCCATGCGTCGCCGATCCGCGTGGTGAGCGTGTCTGTTCGTTCGGGTTCGTCGAGGAGACTGCACGAGGCGCAGTAGCCGTGCGATTCGACCTCGTACGCGAGGCAGCAGGTCTTGCGGCGGGCGGCGAGGTAGGGCCCGGTGTCGGCGCGGTCGCAGGCGAGAACGTCCTGGGTGCGGACGAGATGGGGTCGGGACTCGAACAGGGTCCGGCCCCGGTCCCACGGCGACGCCGCGTCACCGGACCACAGCGCACTGTTGATTGCCGTGAGGGCGACGTTGCCCCACAGATGGCGGGTGCCGGTGCGGAAGCGGGTGTGGATCGTGTCGATCACCGATGCCATCGTCTGGTCGTAGGCGGTCGCCGCGAGATGCTCGCCCAGTTCGGGGGCGGGAAGGGTGTCGCAGTCGTCGGCGTCCGCCAACGGGTCGTCGGGTCGAACGGTCGCGTGGACGTGGTCGACGGCGACGCGCAGCGGAAGGCCGTTGTCGAAGCGGAGCCAGGTCGACTCCGGGACGACGGTCGGGACCCGCTCCCACTGCATCCATGCGACGGTGGGTGGGAACACGAGCATCGCGGAGAGTCGCTTGGCGAGGAGCGACGCAGCAGCCTTCCGGTCGCTCACTCCCAGGTGGGCCGCGTACTCGGCGACGATGGCGTCGAGCTGCGCCCGGTCGTCGCCGAGGCGATCGACGCGGATCCAGCCGTCACCGGTGCGGTCGGTCGGGTCCTCGGTCCAGTAGTCGACGCCGCGGCGAAGCCACCAGGTGCGAAGGTCTCGGTAGACGTCGAGGGCGCCGCTCACGAACCGAGGATCTCCACGATGTCGTCGACGATCGCACGGATCGCCAGCACGTTGCCGATGAACCACGGCGCCGGATCGACCTCGAACACCAGTCCGGCCTGCACCGCCGGCAGCGCGGCCCACAGCGGGTTCGCCTGCAGCTCGGCGAGCGTGTCGGTCGCGTCGGTGCCGAACAAGATGATCACGTCGCCGCCCAGCAGGTCGTACTGCTCAGGGCTGACGTCGACGAACGCCCGTCCCTCGGGATCGGATGCCTGTCGGGCAGGGCGGGCGACGCCGAGCTCGTCGAGCACCTGTCCTGAGAACGATGTGCCGCCCGGGAGGTACCGGCACCGCTGCCCGAAGCAGCGCACGACCGACACCTCGGTGGCGAGCGCGTCAGCTCCGAGTCGGTCGCGGGCATCGGCCAGGAAGGTGTCGGTGGCGGCGATCACCGCATCGGCTCGATCGCTCACCTCAGCGGCATCGGCGACCAGCCTGAGCGCCTCTCGCCACGGAGTCGCCGTCGTCACGTCGACCTCGACGAGCGGCGCGATCTGCTCCAGCTGATCGCGGACGCCGCTCGCCTCGACGGACTTCTCGTTGATGACGAGCAGATCGGGTGTGGCGGCGGCCAACAGCTCGAGGTTCACCTGGTTGCGGTCGCCGATCGGCTCGACCTCGCCGGCGAGATCGGCGAGATAGGCCGGGATCGTCTCGCGGTCGTTGAACCCGGGGATGCCGAGCACGTCGAGGTCGAGGGCCAGCGCCGCGTCGAGCAAGGCCTGGTCGCCGACGACGATGCGCTCGTAGGGCGACTCGGCCGGTGCAGCCTCGACCGTGGCCGGGGCAGCGGCCGTGGTGGCCGGCGCCGCGGTCGTCGTGGTCGAATCGGCAGGGTCGGCCGTGGGTGCGTCGGCGATCGCCGAGGCGGTCTCGGCTCCGGTGTCGCCACCCCCGCCGCAGCCGGTGGCGAGGAGCGCGACGACGAGCGACACCGCCGACCAGGCTCGGGCAGGCATCAGACGTCGTTGGACTGGTCGGCGATCCAGTCGCGCTTGACCTCGCGCCAGGCCTCGTCGGTGAAGGTGCGCCGCCAGTACGGAGAGATCGACGCGCCGTCCTTGGCGACGCCACGTTCGGCGAGGAGATGCTTGCGAACGGCGCGGACCTCGGCGGCTTCACCATGGACGAAGACGTCGAACGTGCCGTCGGGGAAGGTGTGGGCGGCCACGGCATCGGGCAGCAGGGCCTCGATGTCGGTGGCGCCCTCGCGGTGGAGCCAGGTGATCGTGACGTCGCCGGCCGACGGCAGATCGAGCTCACAGTCGGGGCCGTCGACGACGGCGATCACCTCTGCTCGGCGACCGGCGGGGAGGACCTCGAGCGAGGCGCCGATCGCGGGCAGAGCCGACTCGTCGCCGACCATGAGGTGCCAGTCGACGTCGTCGGAGGGGCGGTACGAACCGCTCGGGCCCGCGAACTGGAGTCGGTCGCCGGGTTCGGCCCGCTGCGCCCAGCTGCCTGCGTACCCGACATCGCCGTGGGCGACGAAGTCGATGGTGAGCTCTCGGGTGTCGGCATCCCATCGGCGAACGGTGAAGCGCCGGGGCTTGGGGCGAAGGGCGGCGTCGACACCGGCGAGGTCGTCGTCGGTGAACGGCACGCTGACCGGCGAACCGCTCGGGATGAACCGAGCGTTGACGTAGGCGTCGGTGGCGGGGGAGGGCTCGTAGGCATCGAGCTCACCGCCAGCGAGCACGACGCGGACCATCGACGGGCTGAGGCGTTCGACGGAGCGGACTTCTGCGTACATGGGGGACTTCTCTCGTCGGAGGAATCCGAGCAGTCTACGAGCTGTTAGGCGCACCTAACAACTCTACCCAAGCTCCACGACCAAGACCAGGGTGCCGATGACGAGGAAGAGCGCGGCGGCACCGAGTCGGACCACGCGTGGAGGCACTCGCCGAGCGATGGCATCGCCGAACACGACGCCGAGGAGTCCGGCCGAGGTGATGCCCGCGGTCGCGCCGATCCAGGTTGCGACCGGCTCGCCACCTGCAGCGAGCGAGATCGTCGCCAACATCGTCTTGTCGCCGAGTTCGGCCAGCACCATGGCGAGCGCGACCGACCCGACGATCGCCATGGCCGCCCGCCCCATGCTCGGCTCGTCGGACGCCTCGACGTCGGGATCGTCGGCGCGGAGCGTGGCCAGGCCAACGGCGATGAACACGATCGCCGCGGCGATGTTGACGGCTCGAGTCGGAAACGCAGCGCCGGCGACGGCGCCGAGCACCACCGAGAGCGAGCTCACGACGACATAGCCGATCACCACGCCGATGGCGACGAGGCGGGCCCGGTGTCGGGTCGCGAAGCCGGCAGCCGCGAGTTGGGTCTTGTCGCCGAGTTCGGCGACGAACACCACCCCGAACGCCGTCAACAGATCCCGCACGAATGCAGCATGCCGTGAATCCGAGTCATCATGCCGCCATGCGTCTCGGCCGAATGATCCCCCTCGTCGCCGCTCTCCTCCTCGCTGTCGCCTGCGGCGGATCCGCCGACGAGGCCGCCCCGTCGAACGAGAGCGAGTCCGGTTCGTCGGTCTCGCTGTCGACGACGACGGCTCCACCGACGACCACCACGACCACGGTGGCGACGACGACCACGACCACCACGACGACCGTTCCCGCCGTCGATCCGGCGGCCGTGCAGGCGGCCATCGAGGCGGAGCTCGCCTCGGCATCGGGCACCACGGCCTTGGCCGAGCGGATGGCCGAACTCGAGGTCCCGGGGCTCGCCGTGGCGGTCGTCGTCGACGGTGAGGTCGTGCTCACCTTCGGCGCCGGCACCACGCCGGCGGGGTCGCCCATGACCGCCGCCACGATCAGCCAGGTCGGCTCGGTGTCGAAGCCCGTCGCCGCCCTCGTCGCCTTGGCCGTGGCCGCCGAGGGCGACGTCGACCTCGACCGTGACGTCGAGGAGATCCTCACCTCCTACGTGCTGCCGGCAGGTGCGCAGACCGCGGACGCGCCGGTCACCCTGTCGGGACTGCTGGCCCACGATGCCGGGACCAACGTCGACGGATTCCTCGGCTACGGCTCGGCCGCTGACGCCCCCGATCGGCCGGCGCTGCTTGCAGGCGACGGGAACACCGCCGCGCTCGCGGTCGAGGCCGAACCCGGCAGCGGCTTTCGGTACTCCGGTGGCGGCTACGAACTGGCCGCCCAGGTGGTCGAGGACGCGCTGGCCGACGAGTGGGGTTCGATCGCGGACCGCGTCGTCTTCGCACCGGTCGGTATGGCCGACACGTTCTCCGCGACCTCGCTCTCCGACGAGCAGGCTGCTCGGGCGACCGAGGGGTCCGTCGGTGGCAACGCGCTCGGCAACCGGTGGCAGGCCCACCCCGAACAGGCCGCCGCCGGACTCTGGACGACCGCCGATGATCTCGGAGCCCTGCTCGCGGCATTCAGTCGCAGCCTCCAGGGGAGCGACGCCGAGTTCCTCTCACCGGAGTGGGCCCGACGGGCGGTGACGCCCATGGCCACGGCCGACGGGATCGGCGCGACGGCGCAAGGGTTCTTCGTCGACGATCCCGCCACGCCGACGCGGTGGTTCCACGGTGGACGCAACATCGGCTACACCGCTGAGGTGGCCGGCGCGATCGACGGGTCGTACGCCGTCGCTGTCATCACGAACGCCTTCCCCGGGGGCACCGACGTGGCCCGCGAGATCATCGCCACGGTGGAGGCGTCGCTCGGCTGAACGCGACACCGCCCGCCGAGTCCGCTCGCAGCTGCGGACCCGGCGGGCGAGAATGCCGCCTGCTGCCTTTCAGGAGGGGTGGGTCAACCGCACGGGGTGCGGGCCGACGCCAAGAAGTCGCAGTAGTCCGCTTCGCTGACGACCCACACACCGTCGACCAGCGAGACCGGACGGTCGAGGCCGGTGTAGGCGGGGCTGTCGCCGAAGTAGACGTCGTAGATCACCGTCGCCACCGATCCGTCGATCGTGGCGCTGGTGGGGGCGAGCGAGATGCCGCCGGAGGACTGGGCGCCCTCTCGGTAGGCGGTGTTGCTCGCTTCGAGTGATGCGGCGTTTTCGAGGTGAGGAGCCTTGTCCTCCCACGCTGCTTCACTGTCGTAGACCAGGGCGAAGGCGGCCATGGCCGCCTCCGCCTCAGGGCTGAGCTCGGCGACAGTTGTGTCCGCTGAGCCGGGCTCGGCCAGGAGGGGAACCAATTCCTCGACGAGGAACTCGACGCTGAGGATCGTCGAGAAGCTGAGTGCCCCGTAGAGCTCGCTTCGTTGCTGGATCCAGACCACCCGGTCGTCCTGGAAGACCGAGAGGCTCTGCCACAGCGGGTCGGCCTCGATCTCGTCGCGGGTGGCGGGGTCCGAGGCGATGATGAGGCGGTCGACGTCGAGCAGGTTGAGCTGCTCGACGCTGATCTGGAGCGAGTCGAGGTCGCCGATGGCGGTATCGAGATCGGGATCGGTCGTGAAGCCGAGATCCCGGAAGAAACGGGTGGGCGGCGTGTCGCCCACCACCCAATACTCACCGCCGGCGGAGGCGTTGAGCCAGGCGAGGGTGGCGCCGCCGAAGTCGTCGTTGGCCCGGGCGGCGTCGAGGATGGCCGCCTCGGTGAGACGGATCCGCTGTTCGGCGTCGCTGCTCATGCCGAGGGCGTCGCCGATCAACTGCGTCTGTTCCTGCCACGACATCGCAAACGGTGCGGCACCGGCCGCCTCGGGCACGGTCGGGGCGATCTCGGAGAGCACGTCGTACTCCTCCTGGGTGATGCCGCCGTGGGTCGCGATGATGAGGTCGGGGGCGAGGCCGGCGATCGTCTCGTAGCTGAGCTCGCCGTAGGTCATCGTGAGCACCTCGGGCGTGCCGTCGCCGAGTTCGTCGGTCGCCCAGGGCCAGGTGGCGTAGGGGAACTCGCCGAACCACTCACGCACGGCGATGGGGGTCACGCCCAGGGCGAGCACCGGGTCCTGCTCGGAGAAGCCGAGGGTGATGACCCGTTCGGGCGTTCCTTCGATGACGGTCTCGCCGAATGTGTGGACGATCGTGGTGGCCGCCGGTTCGGACGCCGTCGCCGACGCGGACTCGCTCGTGCTGTCGGTCGCCGGTTCCGACGCCGAGGCGCTGGCGGACTCCGTCGCGGACGACGATGTCGACTCGCTGGTCGGGTTCGTCTCGGTTGCGGTGTCGGTGTCGCTGTCGCCACAGGCGGCGGCGAGGAGGCCCATGGCGGCGACGATGGCCAGCGAGGAGAGCATGCGGCGCATCACGCGACCTCCTTCGTGGTCGGCGCGGCTTCGAGCACGACGTCGAACGCCAGCAGCTCGGCGCCGTGCGCGACCGGCTGCTCGCTGGCCTCTGCGTGGCCCCGTGCGAACGAGGGCGACTGCACCCAGGCGAGGAACGCAGCTTCGGAGGCCCAGCGGGTGTACACGTACCAGGTGTCGCCATCGGTCGGCTTCAGGAGTTCGAAGCTCTCGAACCCCTCCATGGTCTCGACCTCGCCGACGCGCTGCTCGAAGCGTCGCAGCAGTTCGTCGCCGGCGTCGGGCGGAACGGTGATGGCGTTGATGCGGACGATGCTCATCCGTTGCTCTCCTTATCGGGGGTTCGGGCCGGCGCTCCCGAGGGGCGGCCCAGGGTGGTGAAGTCGAGTTCGTCGGCGAGGCACGCGGCATAGGCGATCTCGGTGGCTTCGGCGACGTGCTCCTCGGTGCCGTCGCCGACCGCTCGGACCGCCACGAGCGTGATGCCGAGGCACGGGTCGGGCTTGAGGGTGACCTCGACGAGCGCCGCGAGCTCAGGGTCGGCGTCGAGATTCTCGAGTCGGTCGAAGACGTGGCCGGGGTGCAGCAAGGTCGCGAACCAGTGCTCGATGGCGCCGAAGCGCCGACGATGGATGTCGCCCCGGTGCCGCTCGAGCAGGCCGCCGATCTCCATGTCGGTGTCGGCCCAGGCGGCATCGGGACGGCCGAGCCGACCGGAGTGGATCACCGAGCGACGCATCGTGCACAGGTCGAGGTCGGCGGTCGGAGCGGACCCGACCTCGAGGCGATCGCCTTCGGACGTGTCGACGACGAGCGTTGCTCCGGATGCGGCATGGGCGAGTCCGACGGTGAGGCGGACTCGTTCAAAGACAGTGGTCATGGGGTGGTGAGCTCCTCGAAGGCGGAACGGAGGTCGGCGAGCAGCGCCCCGGTGCGGGGGCCGTTGCCGAGCAGGAGTTGGTCGTCGTGGGTGATGACGGCGCGGTTTCGGCCGGCGGGCGTCTCCCCGAGGCCGCCGACGCCCATCAGGCCCTCGATGCCGCCGACGGAGTCGAGCCCGGCGGCGGGGACGATGATGATGTCGGGGGCGACGGCGAGGATGGCCTCGGCGCTGACGGGGGCGGTCTCGTCGATGTCGAGCAGATCGGCGACGTTCACGCCGCCGGCGGCCTCGATGAGCCAGTCGGTCGCTGCCTCGCGACCGAGGACGAGTTGGGTCGACTCGCCGCGCAGGTAGAGCGCGACGACGACCGGCGCGTGGTCGCCGGGCGTCGTGCGGGTCGCTGCGATCGCCTCGTCGAGCTCTCCGGCCAGCGCTTCACCTCGAGCAGGCACGCCGAGGGCGGTGGCGACGGCGCGGATCTTCTCGGCGGGCCCCGCGGCCGATGCGTCGTTCGGGACGATCACGAGCGGGTAGCCGAGCCGGCGCAGGTCGTCGATCGTGCCCTCGGGGCCGGCGATGTCGGTGGCAAGGAGCACGGTGGGTGCGAACTGGGCGATCGACTCGGCGGTCAGCGACCGCTGGTAGCCGATCTCGGGAAGGGCATCGGCCTCGGGCGGGTAGGTGGCCGAGAGGTCGGTGGCGACGACGTTGTCGCCGAGGCCGAGGGCGAACACGACCTCGGCCACCGTTCCGTCGAGCGGGATGATGCGGTCGACCGACTCGATGGTCACCTCGTTGCCGACATGGTCGACGATGGTGACGGGCAGCGCCGGTGCGGTCTCGGTGGCGTCGTCGACCGATGTGCTGGTCGTCGGGGCGGTCACGGTCGTCGTCACGACCGGTTCCTCGTCGACCGCCACCGCGGGCGTCGACGTCGACGTCGACGTCGTGGTGGATCCGCACCCCGCGAGGAGCACGGCGATCAGGATGGTGAAGCGCGCCCCCCGGTGCATGTTAGGTATGCCTATCACGAGGGGATAGGTGATGCAACCCGGGAAACGAGAAGAGCCGC
>JBCBYI010000138.1:0-11491 GCA_039815945.1 Actinomycetota bacterium
CCCCCACCCGCCGCCCTCCCGATCCCCGTTCTGCCGTCGATACCCGACGCGGCGCCACCGGGGGGGGGTGCCGCCGCTTCGCCGTTTTCGCCCCGGCACGGCGAGAGATCCCCGCCGTTGCGCGGATTCGTGGTCAAGGCCTCCCGCTCGCGTACCGACGAAGCGGGGGTCCGTCGTGCGCCCCAGCGCGGTACGGGCGAAGGTCCCGGGTCGGATGCCTCAACTACGTGGAGTGGTGACCGACAGGGGATCGCAGAAGGTCTACCCCACCCCAAACGAGGTACTCGTGAGTTCCCGTCGAACGCTCATCCTTATCGGCGCCATCGTCGTCGGCATCTTCGCCGGCGTTGCGCTGCTCAACTACGTCCGCGGTATCGAGGACGACATCGCCGCCGAGAAGCAGTCGGTCGATGTCCTCGTCGCCACCCAGGACATCCCGGAGGGCACGCCCGCCGCGGACGCCATCAACATGATGGCGGTCGCCCAGGTGCCGCTCGAACTGCGACCGAACTCCTTCGTTCCGGTCGACGCCCGCGAGTCGCTCGTCGGCCTCGAGGCTCGGAGCCTCATCGCCAAGAACCAGATCATCATCGACGGCCTCTTCGTCGACCCGACGATCGTCGCCCAGAAGTTCACCGACCAGATCCCGGCCGGGCAGGTCGCGATCACGTTGCAGATCGCCCAGGTCAACGCCGTCGGTGGCTACCTGCAGCCCGGCGACGAGGTCAACCTGCTCGTCCAGCACCAGAACCTCGGCTGTGACGCGCAGGAGGGCGAAGACGACGAGCCGCTGCCCGACGAGGACGTCGAACTCGACGCCGGCGACAACGAGGGTGCGAGTGAGCGTCAGATCCTGACCGACGAGAACTACTGCACGTACACCACGCCGGCCCGGTACATCTTCCAGCGCCTCGAGATCCTCGCCATCGGCGCTCAGCAGCAGCTCGCTCCCGGCCAGACCGGTGGGGCGATCACGCCGATCGGTGGACCCATCACCTTCATGGTCCCGAACCAGGCCGCCCAGATCCTGGCCTCGCTCGACCCCGACGACATCTACCTCACGCTGCTGCCCGAGGACTACCAGGCCGAGGCCTTGCCGGCGCTGACCTTCGACCTCATGGAAGGTCCCACCCCGGCCGAGTTGGCCGAGTGCCTCACGCCGTACGGCCCCGATGGCTACATCGCCGGCGATGCCGTCGACGCAGCCGAGACCGTCGCCGAAGGCGATGAACCGATCGTGACGCAGTACACCTGCGCCGAGCTCTGGGAAGGCTGATACCCATGTCCAGTTTCTTCACCGACGACACCAGCGCCGTTCCCGGCGCGGTGGAGGGCGGAGCGTCGGTGCCTGCGACCGGGGGCGTTGCCCCGGCTGGAGGCACGCGTGCGGGGCCTGTGAACCTCGTCGTCATCGATCCCGATGACGTCGCCCGCAATCGACTCGTCACCCAACTCGGGAACGACGTCAGCAGCTTCCCGGGCGTCGACGACCTCTTGCCGTACCTGAACGGCGAGACCGTGGTGCTCGTCCTCGGACCCAGCTGCGCGGTCGACGGCAGCCTCGTCTCCGTCGAGCGTCTCCTGCACGCCCACCGCGAGGTCGGCGCCATCCTCGTCGCCGAGGAACTCACGACCAGCCTCTTGCAGCAGGCGCTGCGGGCCGGGGTGAAGGACGTGCTCGCGTCGCCCGCCGACGACACCCAGCTCAACGAGGCGATCGGTCGCGTCGTCGGCTCCGTCTCGACCTCGTCGGGTTCGAGCTCGGGCACGGCCGAGATCTTCGAGGACGACGGTGAGGCCGGCAAGGTCATCACCGTGTTCAGCACCAAGGGCGGTGCCGGCAAGTCCGTCATCGCGACCAACCTCGGTGTCGCCCTCGCGGAGCGCTCCGACAAGCCGGTGTGCCTGATCGACGCCGACCTCCAGTTCGGCGACATCGCGGTGATGCTCAAGCTGTCGCCGCAGCACACGATCGTCGACGCGGTCAGCTCGCTCGACCGGCTCGACGCCAGCCTCATGCAGAGCCTGCTCGTGACCCACGAGTCCTCGGGCCTGTTGATCCTGCCCGCCCCGCTCGAGCCGGCGTTCGCCGACCAGATCGGTGCGACCGAGATGATCCAGATCATCGAGGTGCTGCGTCGCTTCTGCTCGTTCGTGATCGTCGACACGCCGGCGTACTTCAACGACGTCGTGCTCGGGATGATCGAGGTGAGCGACGACGTCCTGCTCGTCGCCGGCATGGACATCCCCAACATCAAGAACGTCAAGATCGGTCTGCAGACCCTGCGCCTGCTCAACACCCCGATGGAGAAGCTGCGGCTGATCCTGAACCGGGCCAACTCCAAGGTGAAGCTCGACGTCACCGAGGTCGAGCGCACGCTGCAGGTGAGCGCCGACGTGCTCATCCCCTCCGACATCGTGGTGCCGCAGTCGGTCAACCGCGGTGTCCCCGTGATCCAGTCCTCACCAAAGGCCGGTGTGTCGAAGTCGATGCACGAACTGGCCAACCTCTTCTTGCCGGCCGAGGCCTCCTCGGGCAAGAAGCGCGGCCGCAAGAAGTAACCCACCAAACGTTCGAATGAGCACGGATCCCCTCGGGATCCGAAGGAGCACCGATGAGTCTCTACAAGCGTCTCCACGACGTCCAGCGAGGTGGTGACACCGCCGCGCCGGCCGAGGCCCCGCCTGCCGCTGCGGGTGGTGCCGCGGGCGGTACCCCCACCGGCGGTTCCGGTGGTGCGACGGGTGGGCTCGCCGCCGCCCAGGCTGCGAAGGCCGCCCCTGCGGGTGGTCTCGCCGGTCGTCGCGATCCGGTGCTCGACGAGCTCCGCCAGCGGATCCACCACAGCCTGATCGAAGAACTCGGCCCGATCCTCTACGACAGCCGCCTGTCGGAGGAGGATCTGCGCAAGAAGGTCCACGAGCAGCTGCACGCTGCGCTCGCCCAGGAGCGGGCGCCGCTGTCGGCCTCGGACAAGGCCCAGCTCATCCAGGACGTCTCCGACGACATCCTCGGCTACGGCCCGATCGATCCGCTCCTGCGCGACGACGACGTGTCGGAAATCATGTGCAACGGTCCGAGCTCGATCTACGTCGAGCGCAAGGGCAAGCTCACCAAGGACCCGATCACGTTCGTCGACGAGGCGCACCTTCGCCGCATCATCGACAAGATCGTGGGTCAGGTCGGTCGTCGCATCGACGAGTCGACGCCGATGTGTGACGCCCGCCTTCCCGACGGCTCCCGTGTGAACGCGATCATCTCGCCGCTGTCGATCGGTGGTCCGTTCCTCACCATCCGTAAGTTCAAGGCCGATCCGCTGCAGGTCGACGACCTGATCCGCTTCGGCACCTTCGACGCCAACGCCGCCCGCTTCCTGCAGGCCTGCGTGGTCGGTCGACTGAACATGATCGTCTCCGGTGGTACCGGCACCGGTAAGACCACCACCCTGAACGTGCTGTCGTCGTTCATCCCCTCCGACGAGCGCATCGTCACGGTGGAGGACGCGAAGGAGCTCCAGCTCCACCAGGATCACGTGCTCTGCATGGAGACCCGCCCGCCGAACATCGAGGGCCGCGGTGCGGTCAGCATCCGCGACCTCGTCAAGAACTCCCTGCGTATGCGCCCCGACCGCATCGTCGTGGGTGAGTGTCGTGCCGGCGAGGCACTCGACATGCTCCAGGCCATGAACACGGGCCACGACGGCTCGCTCACTACGGTGCACGCCAACACCCCGCGAGACACGCTCTCTCGTCTCGAGACCCTGACCCTCATGTCGGGCTTCGATCTGCCGGTGCGGGCGATCCGTGAGCAGATGGCGTCCGCCATCGACGTCATCATCCAGATCGCGCGTCTGCGTGATGGTTCTCGCCGAGTCACCCATATCACGGAGGTGCAGGGCATGGAGGGCGACGTGATCACCCTCCAGGACATCTTCCTCTTCGACTTCTCCGCCGGCGTCGACGACAACGGCCGCTACCGGGGCATCCTCAAGCCGACCGGTATCCGACCGAAGTTCGCCGAGAAGCTGACGGCCGAAGGCATTCGCCTCGGCCCGGAGACCTTCCAGCCCAACGGCGGAGGAATGGCGGTCCAGTGACCTCTCGCCCCGTTCCGTCCCGGCGTCCTTCGTCCCAGCGACGAAAGAGCCTCGTCGCGTTCCTCGCGTCGGCGCTGCTCCTCCTCGCCTCGGCGTCGACCGCCTTCGGCCAAGAAGCCGAACCGGCCGCAGTCGCACCCGAACTGCTGCTCGTCGACGCGACGGCCGAGCCGTTCGCGGTCATCCGCACCGCCGCCGAACCGGCGAAGGTCGACATCGTCACCGGCGGCGTCCGCGCCGAGACCCAGCCGCCGACCCCGGTCGGGACCAGCGAGCTGCAGGTCCAGACTGCGCTCGTCATCGACAACAGCGCCGAATCCGCCGAGTTCCTCGACGCGTTCAAGGCCGCGGCGATCGACTACGTCGAGCAGGCACCGTCGTCGGAGCTCATCGAGGTCTGGACGACCGGCGGCACCGCCCGCCTGCGGGTGGGACTCAACACCGAGCACGACCGCACCGCGCTGATCATCGACGGCATCGTTTCCGCCGAGGGTGGCAACAAGCTGTGGGACGGCGTGCGCGGCGCGACGCTCGAGTTCGAAGAGCCGGTGGCCGGCGCGACGAACGTCGTCGTCTTCACCGGCAATGTCGACAACGGCTCCGTCAGCACGCCCGCGCAAGCCCGCGGCGCGGTCCTGACCGGTGATGCGTCCATCTTCATGGTGCACGGTGGTGAGACCACCTCGCCCGAGGAGACCCGGCTCGTCAACGTGAGCGCCGGTGGTGCCTATGCCCTCAGCGAGGACGAAGCCGTGCTCGCCGCCTACGGCACGTCCGTCGCCGAAGCCATCACCAACACCTACGTGGTCGCCTTCGACGGCGACGGTGTCGCCAACGGCGTCTCGATCGACGTGATCATCGAAGGCGCCACCATCTCGGGTTCGTACTCCTTCGGCGCCGCCACCGACGGTCGGGCGCTCGCCCCGATCGCCGCACCGCAGCCGACGACGCTGCCCGGCCTCAGCTTCCTCGAAGGGTCGACCGGCAAGAACATCGGCCTGCTGCTCGGCGCCATCGCTGCCGCGCTCGGTGCCTGGAGCATCGTCTCGATGTTCTCCAAGGACACGTCGGGCCTCAATGACGTGCTCGAGGCCTACGCCGATCCGTACGCCCAGAGCCCGGCCGGCGCAGCGGACGACGGCGGCAGCACCTCGTTCGCCAAGAACCTCTTCGTCAAGCGCGCCGTCGAGATCACCGAGGGCATCGCGGAACGCCAGGGCACGCTCGAGCGAGCGGAGGCGCTGCTCGAACGCGCCGACATGCCGCTGCGCGCCGGCGAGGCCTTCACCGCCTACGCCGGTGTCGTCCTCGGTGCGCTCGCCATCGGTCTCGTCGTCATCGGCGGTCCGATCGGGGCGCTCGTGCTCGGTGCGATGGGTTTCCTGATCCCACCGGCCGTCGTCCGCTTTCTCGCCAACCGTCGCACCAAGGCGTTCATGGGCCAGCTCCCCGACACGCTGCAGCTGCTGTCGTCGACCCTCAAGGCCGGCTACTCGTTCATGCAGGGCGTCGAGGCTGTCTCCCACGAGGTCGAGGAGCCGATGGGCGGCGAGCTGCGCCGCATCGTCACCGAAGCTCAGCTCGGTCGTCCGCTCGAGGAGGCCATGGACGCCTCGGCCGAGCGAATGGAGTCCGAGGACTTCGCCTGGGCCGTCATGGCCGTGAAGATCCAGCGCGAGGTCGGCGGCAACCTCTCCGAGCTGCTGATGACCGTCGCCGAGACGATGACCGCTCGTGAGCGGCTGCGTCGAGACGTCGCCGCGCTCACCGCCGAAGGCAAGATGAGCGCGATCGTGCTCGGCGTCTTGCCGATCCTCCTCGGCATGGCCATGTGGGCCATGAACAAGGAGTACATCAACACGCTCTTCACCGACAGTCTCGGCAAAATTCTGCTCGGTGCGTCCATCGTGTCGGCCCTCATCGGCTTCGCGTGGATGAAGAAGATCATCGACATCGAAATCTGAGGCCATCGTGTTCGATCTGGATCCCCAAATCGCCGCAGCGCTGCTCGGCGGCGGCATCGCCCTCGTCATCTGGACGATCGCGTCGCAGGCCCACGAGAAGGCCGTCGTGCGCGAGTCGCTGCGTGCGCTCGACGACTACGAGGTCGACAACGTCCGCGACCAGGAGCTGTTGAACCCGCTCGCCGAGCGAGCTCTGCTCCCGATCCTCGGCGCGCTCACCGGCCTGGGCCGACGCTTCACACCGGTCGGCTACGTCGACGGTGTGCGGCAGAAGTTCGTGCTGTCGGGCCGCCCGTCGTCGCAGGCCATCGACCGGTTCCTCGCCATCCGGGTGATCACGGTGGTCCTCGCTCCGGTCGCCGTCGTCGTCTTCTGGTTCTGGAATCCGCTCGGGTTGCAGGGCAACACTCAGCTCGGCATCACCGCGCTGTCGGTGATGGTCCTGCTGATGGGCCCCGACGCCCAGCTCAACCGGGCCGTCGAGGATCGCCAGAAGGACATCCTGCGGGGTCTGCCCGACATCATCGACCTGCTCGTCATCTCGGTGGAAGCCGGCCTCGGCTTTGAGCAAGCGCTCCAGCGGGTGATCGGATCGGTCGAGGGTCCGCTGCCCGACGAGTTCAGCCGCATGCTCGGCGAGGTCCGCGCCGGCTCGACCCGCGCCGAGGCGATGCGAGCCATGGACGCTCGCATCGAGGTGCCCGAGGTCCGCAGCTTCGTGCTCGCCATCCTCCAGGCCGACGCCTTCGGCGTCTCGATCGGTCGGGTCCTGCGCGGCCAGGCCGAGGAGATGCGCATCAAGCGTCGCCAGCTCGCCGAGGAGAAGGCGCAGAAGGCGCCGGTCAAGATGCTCATCCCCATGGTGTTCTGCATCTTCCCGGCGTTGTTCACGATCGTGCTCGGCCCCGCCGTCATCCGCATCACGAACAACTTCTGACCGGTCGCTCCGATGCGTGCCCCGACCGACGTCGACCAGACCGACGTCGACCCGACCGACGTCACCAGGACCGGCTTCAACAGGACCGACGTCACGACGACCGGTCACGCCGGCATCGCCGAGAAGGGCATCGCCGACGAGGGCACCAACGACACTCGCCCGTCACCCACGCTGGCGACCTTCTTCGGCGTGGCCGCGGTGCTGGTCGGCATCGGCATCGGGGCCCAGCGACTCGGTGACAACAGCTTCCTGACCCATCTGGCCACGGGCCGAGAGACGCTCGATCACGGCTTCGTCCGGAGCGACGTCTTCACCTGGACCTCGGCGGGGGAGTCCCTCGTCGTCCAGAGCTGGCTGGCGTCCGCGCTCTATGGGGTCGTCGACGCCGTCGCCGGTTTCTGGGGGCTTCGCGTCCTGATGGCGGCGACCGCCGGCCTGCTCGGTGGTCTGGTCTGGCGACTCTCGGGGCGGGCCGAAAGCCTGATCACTCGGCTCGTCGTCACCATCCCGGTCTTCTACATCGGGGTCACGACGTGGACCGAACGGCCGCTGCTGCTCGCGTTCTGCTGCTTCCTCGCCACCCTCGTGATCGTCGAAGAGGAGCGTGACGTCCGTTGGCTGCTCCTGATCGGGTTCGTGTGGATCAACGTCCACGGCAGTTGGCCGCTCGGTGTCGTGCTGGTCGGCGCCCGCTGGCTGGGCGCCATAGTCGGTCGCCGGCGCGGCGATGGAGCTGCCCAGGCCGCCACCGACTGGACGGCGGCCTGGTGGCTCGCCGCCGGCATCGTCGCCGGGGGGATGCTGAATCCCTACGGCCCACGTCTGTTGACCTTCCCGATCGAGTTGCTCGGGCGTCGCGAGGTGCTCCAGCACGTGTCGGAATGGAAGCCGTCGAGCTACGGCTCCCTCTGGTCGCAACTGTTCCTCGTACTGGTCGCCGCCGGCGTGCTGTCGGTGCGCCGAGCGCCGTGGCGCCTGATCGTGCCCGCGCTCGTCTTCGTCGTCGCCGCGCTGCTGAGCGCTCGCAACATCACGCTCGCCACCTTCGTCCTCGTGCCCCTGCTGTCGGCCGGACTGTCGCAGATCCCCGGGGTCGACCCGAACCGTCGCTCCGACGCGATCCGGTTGGCGACGACCGCCCTTGCGTCGCTTGCGGTCATCGTGCCGCTCGTCGCCATCCGCGGGCCCCACGTCGACCTCGACCGCTACCCGATCGAGGCGGTCAACGCCATGGTCGACGACCTCGACCTGTCGCCCGCCGACCGTCGTGTCGTCCACCAGGACTTCGTCGGCAACTACTTCGATCTCCGTTTCGGTGATGCCGGGGCGACGTGGATCGACGATCGATTCGAGCTGCACGATCTCGAACTGGTCGAGGACTACCTCGTCCTGCTCGACGCCACGCCCGGCTGGGACGAGGTGCTGCGGCGCCACGACCCGGATGCCTTGCTGTGGCCGGCGGACAAGCCGCTGGTCGAGGTCGCGCTCGCCGATGGTTGGACCGAGGTGTGGGGGAGTGACGACTGGGTCGTGCTCGTACCGCCCGGTCGCGGCTGAGGGCCGATAGTCCATTTTGCTCACCTGAACCCTCCGAAACGGCGTCCACGCGCCGATGGAGGGCGAGGTTCAGGAGGTAGGGACCATCGACACGCTGACCGACATCCAGACCCCGGCGTCCGCCAATCAGGCCGACGCGAGTCGTCTCGGGCGATCCAAGCATCGACCCAGTTCGTGGATGCGGCCGCTCGCCCGCATCGGACGAGCGTCCGACGGCTACGACGCGACCGGCCCGGGGATCATCGATCGTGGCGACCGCGTCGCGACCTTCGCCCCTGCGGTCCTGGCGATCCGCTGGTGCATGACTTCGGCGTCGCTGGCACTGTCGGCGACCGCCTTCATGGACAACGACTGGGAGATCGTCGGCTGGTGCATCGCCGTCGTCTCCTACACGGTGATCCGCACGATCAGCCCGATCCGCTACCGCGGCAGCCTGCGGTCCCTCTTCGCGGTGATGCTCGAGACGGGCTTCCACGTCGCCGCGGTTGCCGCGACGGGCTACTGGGACTCGCCGTTCGTCTTCTCGTTGATGACAGCCATCGTGGTCGCCGGTTTCGCCCGTGGCTTCGGGTTCGGCCTCCGCATCGCGGTGAGCGCCTCGCTCGCGATCAGCCTCGCCGACGCGGCCCGATCCGGGTACGCCGAGCAGGATCTCCGGGTCTCGGCCCAGTGGACGATCGTGCTCGTACTCGTCGGTGTCGTCGCCGGCTACGCCCGGCGCATCAGCGGCGAGGCCGACCGCCAGCACTCGCTCGCCCTCGACCGTCTCGATCGGCTCTCCGACGCGAACGCCCTGCTCTTCTCGCTGCACCGCGTCGCCCAGACGCTTCCGGCATCGCTCGACCTCGGCGATGTGCTCGACACGACCGTCGCTCGGCTCCGCGGCCTCGTCGAGTTCGACTCGGTCGCCATCTTGGTCTTCGACGACACCGACGCCTCGTGGCAGGTGATCCGTCGAGAAGGCGCCGTCCTGCCCAACCGGCTCGGCCCGACCGAGCTGCCGAAGCCGCTGATGGAAGCGATGTCGGTCAACAAGATGGTCGAACGGCCGGAGCTCGCCGAACCGTACGGACCCGGCATCTCCCCGATGTCGTCGTCGGGCATCTACACCGTCCTGCCCGCCCGCGGGTCGGTGATCGGCCTGCTCGCCGTCGAGTCTCGCCGACCCCAGGCGTTCGGTCGCCGTGAGCTCGAGCTGATGAACGGCTTCGTCGAGCCCGTCGCCCTCGCCATCGACAACGCCCGCTGGTTCTCCCGGCTACGCACCGTCGGCGCCGACGAGGAACGGACCCGCATCGCCCGCGACCTCCACGACAACATTGGCCAGTCGCTCGCCTACCTCGCCTTCGAGCTCGATCGGATCGTGACGAAGGAAGGCAAGGGCGAGGAGTTGGGCGTTCCGCTCGAACAGCTCCGTAACGACCTCCGCGGTGTCATCGGTGAAGTGCGCGACACGCTCTATGACCTTCGCACCGACGTGTCGGAGGCCCAGGAGATCGGCGAGGTGCTCGAGCAGTTCGCCGCCCGCCTCATGGACCGTACCGAGCTCGACATCCGCATCTACGCCGACGCCGGTCACCGCCTGCCGCTGCTGCAGGAACGGGAGATGTGGCGCATCGCCCAGGAGGCGCTCGTCAACGTCGAACGCCATGCCCAGGCCCGCGCTGCGGCCGTGCGTTGGCGCTGCGACGGCCAGGCAGCCGCGCTGGAGATCGCCGACGATGGTCGGGGCTTCCCCGAGGGCAAGGCCGGCCGCATCGACAGCTACGGGATCATGGGCATGCGCGAGCGCGCGTCGAGCATCGGCGCCACGCTCGAGATCCACTCCGAAGAGGGCAAGGGCACCGTGATCCGGTGTTTCCTGCCCGCCGACCGCAACGGCGCCCGGCGGGTCTGAGCGAGGCGTGAGATGAGCCATCCGCCCACCGTCCGTGAGATTCGTGCGATGCGAGTCCTCATGAACCCGGTCACCCGACCGATGGACCAACGGGTCGGAAACGACCGCAACGAAACCGTGGCTTCGGCCACACCAACCGATTCAGGGATGCAACGATGACCATTCGACTGATGCTCGCTGACGACCATCGCATGTTGCGAGAGGGTCTCAGCCGTTCGATGTCCGAACACGGCTTCGACGTCGTGGGCGAAGCCCGCGACGGTGTCGAGGCCGTGAACATGGCCTACAGCCTCAACCCCGACGTGATCTTGATGGACGTCTCGATGCCCGAGATGGACGGCGTCGAAGCGTGCCGCCAGGTCCGCTCGGCGGTGCCGGCCACCAAGGTCGTGATGCTCACCATGCACGCCGACCAGGAAGTGCTGGCCAACGCGATCCGCGCCGGTGCCTGTGGCTACCTGGTGAAGGACTGCTCGACCGAGGAGATCGCCGGCGCCGTGCGCATGGCGTCGTCGGGTGAGACGGCGTTGTCGCCGCAGCTCGCCGCCTCGATGCTCGACGAGGTCCGCAAGCTCGACATGGCCCCGACCCGCGAAGAGCGTGTCGTCACCAAGCGTGAAGAGGAGGTGCTGCAGCTCATCGCCGACGGCTGCTCGACCTCCGAAGTGGCCGACCAGATGTACATCAGCCAAAAGACGGTAAAGAACCACCTCGCCTCGATCTACCAGAAGCTCGACGCCCGCGACCGCACCCAGGCGGTGCTGCAGGCGGTGCGGATGGGAATCGTCTCCCTCGAATAGTCGCATCGCGCTGAATCGACACCCTTTCGTTGCACGGAAGCCGCCCTTCGGGGCGGCTTCCGCCGTTTTCGCACTCATGGCGGTGCGAGTGTCCATCCGCCGCCGGGTTCTCGTCGCACCTGCCAGCCCTTGTCGTGGATGAGGTGGTGGTGGTGTTTGCAGACGAGGACGAGGTTCTCGATGTCGGTGGGTCCGTGGTGGCGTCGGAATCGGACGTGGTGGGCTTCGCAGCGTGATGG